>NZ_JACAXE010000026.1:0-49793 GCF_013391565.1 Acinetobacter sp. SwsAc6 | reverse complement strand
AATTACTGACAAATATTTACTCAAATAAACTTCGAGAAATTTCTACCAATTATCAATGAAAATATATTCGATTGATCAACCAGTAAAAATCCACACAAGTTGTTCTTCATAATCTCTTAATGATCTTCTTGATGGTTCGTCACCAGCAAGCTAGGTCGGCTATATTACACTAAATTTATTTAGTGTCAACAAGTAATTCAAATTATTTTAAACTTATCAAATAAAACCAAACTTAATCAATTCAACCAAGTCTTTGTTTTATCAGAAGTTTTAATCTTCATCACCGCCGATGGATGTGCATTCTACAGCATTTCACATCCGTTGCAACCCTATTTTTTATTTTTTTTGAAAAATAACAGTCATACGTATGCTTTTTAGCCATTTTTCATTTTTTTGATTCATTTTTTAGGCAAATTTGCTTTAATGGTTCGATATTCAAGACTATTAAAGCGATTTTATTTATGATTGAGTCAGCTTTATTAAGCCAATAATAAATTTTGGGATCATTCTATATGCATCATTTTTCTTTTTTATCTGCAAGTTTGCTATTCACCCTTGCGATTTCACCTGCATTTGCAGCTGAGCCATCAGATGAATCTATCTCATCTACGACTTCGTCTAATTCGAAGTTTGCAACAAAATCTAGTGAAGTCGTAAAAAAACTCACTGTAAATGCTTCAGCATCACAAGCAGATGAAGAAAAAGATCCTTTTGAAGCATGGAACCGTAAGGTTTATCAGTTTAACGATGTATTAGATCGTAATGTTGCACGTCCTATTGCAGTGCAGTATTCAGAAAAAGTACCCGAGCCTGTTCGTGGCTCATATCGTCAATTTCGTAAAAACTTAAATGAGCCTTGGAATGCGGTGAATCAACTGGTTCAAGGTCGCCCGATGCATGCTGCTAAAAGCTTAGGCCGTTTTACCATTAATACACTAACCACTTTAGGCTTTGCAGACCCTGCACGTCGCTTACATTTAACAGCAGAAACCGAAGGCTTTGGCACAACTCTTGGTTATTATGGTGTGCCTACTGGACCTTATTTGGTTCTTCCTATATTAGGCCCAAGTACAATTCGTGAAACGGTAGGCTTTGCTGCTGATAGTTTTGCGCGCCCACAACGCTATATATTAGAAGACCATAAAGGTGTCTTTTGGGCTGAACAAGCCTTACGTGCTGTTGATAGTCGTGCGGAATTGCTCGATCTTGAAAAAGTCCTACAAGGTGATAAATATGCTCAAATTCGTGATATTTATCTACAACGCCTAAACTTTATTGTTGCTGAGAAAAAGGGCCTTGCAGATGAAAATATGTTTATTAGTGATGAAGGCGACGATCCAGAGGATGAATCTTCAGATCCAGTAGACACTGATTCTTCTGACGATCACGCCACAGAATAGTTTTAATTTAATTGCGGGGGATGATGATTTTCTCCTCCGCCCTGCGAATGCTTGTTATAGTATATTGCTCATGATACTTCAGGATCATCTTATTTCTTTATGTATTTCATTCAACCGACCCGTGATATTCCACATCTAGATCAGGTACTAGACACACTTCCCAGTGTTCAAATGATTCGCATTGAAGATCTCCATTTGTATGATCCGACTATTATTGCAATTGCTGATGTACAGGATTATCTAACACATCAGTGGACTTTGCCGACGATTGCGCTGGCATTAGAAGATGAAGGCTTGGCTTTGGCTGCCGCTTGGGAACAAGGTGCGCTGGCAGGTTGGATTTGGAGCAAACTCCCTTCAAACCCACAAAAAGCGCTTATTAAAATTGATGCCAAATACAAGCGTAATCAAGACAGTCGCGATCTACCTTCAGCGGCTGAATTACAAAAAAAATTACTGCCCAATCCTATTGAATTATTCAATTATAAAATCGAGACTTTATTTCAACCTTCTGCTTATTTATCTGGTGATTGGTATGATTACTGGAAAATTAGCGATAAAGAAATCATGTTTTATTTGGCAGATGTTTCCGGCCATGGGGTGACCAGTAGTCTATTAACCTCATGGATGGCTGCTTTCCACGGTCGTTCTAAAAATCCTCGTGAACTGATTAAAAAGCTTAACGGCATGCTGGTGCAAGAAAATATCGAAAAGCACATCACGATGATTGCGGGTATTTTAAATATTGAAACACATCATTTACGCTGGTCGAGTGCAGGCCACTACCCCCCTGCAATTTTATTTGAAAAAGACCAAGAACCTCGTATTTTAACCACCAGTAGTTTTCCATTAGGTTTAACAGAAGACTTAGAAGTGGAAGAGTTTGAATGCCAACTAAAACCGAATGCTCGGTTTATTATTTGTTCAGATGGCGCACTTGAACCTTTCGATGGTGGATTGAATGAACAATTGCGTCAATTGGTACATCACTTGCAAAATCAATCATTTCAAGCACCCGAGCACGTTGCCGATGATATTGCAATTCTAAGCTTGCGTCGAATCAATTAATTTATAAATCAAATATTTATCGTTTTTCACTATAGAATCATCCTTTCGGATACTTGAGTAAGCAGTGCCCCTATGGGATAATTTACTATCCTTCTCTGCAAATGGCATTTATATGTCAACAGGTCATGTTGAATATGCAAGCTTGAATGGAACGCATATTTTTAAGCTTATAGGCGAAGTGCGTGCCCAATCTTGCATTAGTTTAGACAAGCTGCTAAATAAAATTGAACAACAAGAGAATGTCGTTGGTGCGATCGTAGATTTAACCCAAACTACATTTATTGACAGTACAGTTTTAGGCATTTTGGCTAAGCTGGGCTTAAAGCTCAAACAAATCCATCACATTCAAGCAGTCATGCTTTCAACAAATTCAGATATTACCACGCTCGCCAACAGTATGGGGCTTGGGCAGGTATTTGTGATTTTGAATTATTGTGGCGATCCAAATGTATGTACACGTACATTAATGGAAGAAAATGTAACGCATAACAATATGCTTTGCACCGTATTAGATGCGCATAAAACATTGATGAAACTCAATGAAAGCAATCAAAATATGTTTGAGCCCTTAGTGAAACAATTGCAAAAAGAGCAAGATTCTATCGACCAAACTGCTGTACAACACAACGCGTAATCTCCCCCCTTTTTTTTCACATTGAGAACTCCATGACTTTTCTTTCTGTTGCTCAAATGAATTCACAAAATGATATAGAAGCAAACTTCTCTGTCATTGAATCTTTGATTCAGCAAAGTAAAGCTCAGGGAGCAAGTCTCATTGTGTTTCCTGAAAATTTTATCTGCTTTGCTGCAGGTAAACAGCGTGAAACCGCTGCGCAGTTTGAAGTTTTTCAACAACGCTTAGAACAGCTTGCACATCGCTATAGCATTTGGATTGTCGCAGGTACTTTACCTTGCCCATTTCGTCCAGATGGCTCAATTATTAAAGATGGTCGAGTACGGACAGTTAGCCTGTGCATTAGCCCAGAGCGTACAGAAGCACGTTATGACAAAATTCATTTATTTGATGTACAAGTGGGTGACGCTGTCGGTGGTTATCAAGAATCTAAGTTCTTTGAACCAGGCACAGATCCAGTGGTTGCAAAAACGCCGTTTGGTCATATTGGCCTGATGGTCTGCTATGACTTGCGCTTTCCAGAACTTGCACTCACACTGCGTGCGCAAGGCGCAAATATTTTAACAGCGCCCGCAGCCTTTACCTACACTACAGGTGAGATGCATTGGCAATTGTTATTACAAGCACGCGCAATGGATACGCAATGCCTAGTTTTGGGTGCTGCACAACAAGGTTGGCATGGTGAAAAACGCCAAACTTGGGGCCATGCAGGCGCGTCAGACAGTCGTGGCCAATTGCTTGATATGATCCAAACTGAAGGTGCATCCATCATCACCGTTCCATCGAATTTAGAAGAGCAAAATCAAGTTCGGGCATCTATGCCCCTATTGCAACATCGTGTTTTACTACAATATCCGACTAATTCGTATAGCGACTAATCTGCTTATTTAATTTAGCAAATAGCACGATTTAACTCCATGTTGTACTGTAAATCCCTACCAGCTTATTTATAATAATGATTCTTATTTATTAAAATTGGTTTTATTCCAATGTTTAAATCCGTTCTCCTTTCTGCTGTACTGCTTTCCGTTTCTGTTGCCTCTTTTGCTGAGATTCAAATTTCAGAAAAAGTACGACCAACCATTAAATCTTTGGTTGACCCAAATATTGACCGTTTAGCGATTCCACCAACACCAAACAATATGTCTTTGCCTGCATTTGGTCAGGGTATTATTGGTTGGGGAACAGGACCTGATGGTGCGGAAAAACGCTTAAATAACATCAGTAAAGAAGACGTTGAAAAGCTAAAAACACAAGATGTCACTTTAGAAATGGTTCAGACTTGGCAAAAGTTTTATGAAAATGAAACTCAGCGTAATGCTGGCAACCCGACTGCCCCTTTCCGTGCGCAATTAATGAAAAAAATTGCAGGCCTTTGGTAAACAATACCAAAAATGTTCATTGGTAGTTAAGACTATCAATGAACAACACTTCCCTACTCGTATCGTCATTTAATTCATCTCTTTTGCTTTTTCTATCTATTTTCCACTGAAGCCTACTTCAATATTTACAAAATCACTGCTTATTCCTGTGCGATTTTCAGACAGGATTAATACTCCCTTAAGAATATTTAGAGAATAACAATGAGTTTAGAAAAAGCAGTCTATACAGCACATGCAAAAGCAACTGGAGGACGTGATGGCCGAGCAACCTCATCCGACGGTATTTTAGATATTCAACTTAAAGTACCTAAAGAAATGGGCGGTGCTGGTGGCGGAACTAACCCTGAACAGCTCTTTGCTGCGGGCTATTCTGCATGCTTCTTAGGTGCAATGAAATTTGTGGCTAACCGTGATCATTTAAAAATCACACCTGATGTGTATGTGGAAGGTGATGTCAGCATTGGCCCTATTCCAACAGGTTTTGGCATTGAAGTGACTTTAAATATTCATTTGGAAGGTCTAGAACAAGCTGAGGCGCAAAAATTGGTTGATGCTGCGCATATTGTGTGCCCTTACTCAAATGCGACACGTGGCAATATTGATGTGACGTTGAATGTGATTGTTTGATTTAAAAAATTCAAATTTTGAGGTGAAGCCGATTTTTATAATCGGCTCTAAAAACAACTAATTGGAAATAATAAATTATATAAAAAATATTAATCATTTCATATGATTACCATAATTTCAAATAGAACCTAAATTAGAGGAAATTTCTTTGAAGTCTAGGGCTGTCTTTTGGGTATTCGGAATATGGCCAGTGAGGTATTCATCCTTTGTCTGGAAAAAGAAATCAAAGCTCTGACTCATTAATGGATCGTGTTGGCTTTGTTTTTGGTAGATTGGGGCTAGGCGATTAATGTAGTAATTGATCCAGTCCGCTTTGTGGGTAAAGGCTACATAATCTTTTAGATCTCGATGGAGGTTGTGTAGATCCTCGGAAATTGCATCAATGTTAGGATGATACAACCAAACTGTAATATCCATCGTAGGAATAGCACTAAGTTCATACGGTTGTGAAGGGCCAAATCGTTGGATGACGTAAAGTTGTGCACCACGTTCGCTATAACAGGAACAGAGTAACTTAGTATTTTCAACTTGAAAGTAGTCTGTGCCAATTTCTAGTTCTCTAATTTGTCTTGAAATATCCAGGCATAGAGGGAGTTTATTATGGTCTAAATGAGCCAGTTGCCTAAATAGTTCAATGGATCGGCTAATGACATAACTTTCACCAGTACCTGTGATAATCCCTTGATCCCACGTGTAAATTTTAGCAGCTTTTTCAGAACTGAATTGCATTTCACCTGTTTCTTTTATTACAACTCGCTTATTGTCTGCTGCGATAATGATGCTATCATTTAATTGTATGGCTACTATAAAGGTCATATTTCATATAAAGCATTGATTAAATAAAATTTTATATCAATCCAATTAAATTTGGATTTTTATAATTAATAAAAAAAATAGGTAAACCTATGGCTGGCGGTTCTCAGATTATCATTAATAAAGATGGTATTAAAATTATAACTCCTGCAAAGTTTGAGGTAAAAGCTGGACAACATCTTTTTAAAGGAGGTGCTCACGTTCAATCTGTAATGCCTAGTTTTAGCAGTTTGGCTATGAATAAAGATAACTATTCTTTTACAAATCGAATAGATGTTTTTGATGTGTTTAAAGACTTCGAATTTTCAGAAGTTAAGTATAGGGCTTTATTAAAAGATCAAAAAATATATAAATCAGGGGTACTAGATGAACATGGTCGAACAGAACGCTTTGCCAGTATTGATAATAAACAAGAAGAATTACAAGTTGTAATAGATGATCCTGATTATGAATGGGTGATTACTGATGAAGACTTCCAAGAAGAAGTAAAAAATAAGGAAGATTAATAATATGAAATTTAATGTTTTTTTTAAAGACAGACAAGGCCATGCTGTAGATGGGTTAAACTATAAGATATCAGTTATCAATGATGGAAATAGAAAAATAAAACGACTGTTAGTTACATCTGTTACCAGAGATGGTAAGGGTAAAGGGGACTCAATAGTTGGTCTAGAAAAATTAGTATTTGAAGTCATGGGGTTCCCTACGCCTTATAAAGAATGGACAGAAATAGGTTTTTTTTCTTATAACAAAAGAATGGATTCAAAAGAGATCCGAACGATAACAATAGAAGCTCCTTCAATAATTATTAATACTAAAACTTTCCAAAAACAAGAAAAAGCGGGAAGTTATGAACGAAGAACTCGTATTTTAAATAAAAATTTAGATAAAAATATTTACTTATATCCGAGTATTATCAAACATACCGTTAAAGCTGGAGAAAATTTAGGATCTATTGCTAAACAACATAGTGTATCTGTTAATGATATTAGTATTAGAAACAAAGGAATTAATATTAATTCTTTAAAAGTTGGACAAGTCATTATAATTAAAGATGAAATTGATGCAAAAAAACAAGAATTACAAGATCATAAAGAATATAAAAAATATATAAAAGATAAATTTGAAATATCTAAAAATAATTCAAAAGTTGTAGTCAAAATTGAAGGAAATATGAAAGGGACACAGCTTATGTATGTTAATTTTTCAGGAGCAATAGCTGCAGTAATTGGTGCTGGAGCAAGTATACAAGTAGGTGTTGCTAGAACTCCTTCTGGAAAATGGGGGATATTTGTTGCACCTGGGGTTTCAGCTGTACAAGGAACACCATCATTATCTATAGAAGGTGGGTATTTGATTAGTGAAGCAGCAAGCTTAGATGATTTAAAAGGGCTTGGGTATAGTGTAAATGCCAATTCATATTTTCTATTAGGTGGTTCTGCTGTCGTTGGCGCGGGGCTTACTCCTGATGCTTTATTTGATGGAAAGTTTGATGAGGGAACTACCCCAATGGCTGGTGCAGAAACAGGTATTGGAGGTGGTTTTAATATACAACATAATCTTAGCTATACATTCGTAATTCCTTTAAATTAGATTTGGAAATGCACAATGAAATTTTCATTAGTAGTAAGTTTATTTATATCTTTTATCATTAGTGGTTGTGAGGCTAAAAGTGAAAATTACAGCCAAGAAAAAGATAAAGTGCAGATATTAGAGTTCAAAGAAATAGCTGAAGGAAATGATGAAATTCAACAAAAATCACTGTTCCAAAAAATCCAAAAAAATGCTGAAAATGGAGATTCTACTGCTCAAAATCTATTAGGGGTAGTATATGAAAATGGATATCTAGGTCAAAATGAAGATATTGAAAATGCTATAACTTGGTATAAAAAATCTGCTGAAAATGGTAATGGAATAGCTGAAAATAATATTGGTAATCTTTATTATCGAGGACAAGGAGTTGAAAAAAATGATGAGTTGGCATATGAATTTTACAACAAATCTATGCAAAAAAAGGTACCAGAAGCTATAAATTCAATAGGGTTAATGTATTTTAATGGTTCTTATGTTGCTAGCGATAAAAATAAGGCTTGTGGATATTTTAAAGAATCTGCTGATTTGGGCTATTATCTAGGTGAATCTAACGTAGCTAACTGTTATTTAAATGGTTGGAATGGACTTAAGGATAAAAATAAATACTTTCAATATTCTTTGAAAGCTGCTGAGAAAAATTATGCTCCATCACAATTTAATGTCGCAGTAATGTATATGAAAGGCGAAATTATTGAAAAATCGATTTCTAAAGCTATATATTGGTATGAAAAAGCTTTACAGCAAAATGATCCTAGAGCAGCCTATAATTTAGCATCATTATACGAAGAAGGTAATGGAGTCCCAAAAGACTTAGATAAAGCATATAGATATTATGAATTAGCGGCAGAGATGGGCCTAGATGTTGCAAAGATAAAGATGTCTGAATTAAAAAATTAAGGCTTCATACAATTAACACAATACACGTTATACGAAATACTTTTGATTTCTTAATAAATTTCAATATTTTGTATTGATATAAAAGCCTAACTCAGTTGAGTTAGGCTTTTTAAATGATTTATCCCGTTCGACGATTAATGCTCAATCAATGTTCCATGATTTTAATTAGGCAGATTCAACAGTACGCGCTGTTATCAGTAATAAAAAAACAAAGTGAATGTTTCCTTCATTACTCCTCTGCTTCATTTGTCACACGAAGCACTTCTTCCAGCGTTGTTTTACCTCCTAGTACTTTACGTAAACCATCATCACGAATTGAACCCGCATCACGACGTGCATAGTTTTCCAACTCATATTCCGCAGCATTACCATGAATTAAGCGGCGCATTTGCTCATCTACAGGCACAATTTCATAAATTGCAGTACGTCCATTAAAACCTGTATGTGAACAATGATCACAGCCCTTAGGTTTAGGCAGTTTTAGCACAGTATCATGCTGAATATTTGCAAATAATTTAGTTTCAAAATCGTCAGCATCATGCCACATTGCACAGTGCGAACATAAAGTGCGTACCAAACGTTGTGCAATCACACCAATGAGCGAGCTGGACAATAAAAATGGCTCAATGCCCATATCTTTTAAACGAGTTACGGCGCCAATGGCCGTATTGGTATGCAGTGTCGATAACACCAAGTGACCTGTGAGCGATGCTTGTACCGCAATTTCTGCCGTTTCCAAATCACGGATCTCACCCACCATCACCACATCAGGATCTTGACGGAGCATGGCTTTTAAAGCGCGAGCAAAGGTCATATCAACTTTGGTATTCACCTGTGTCTGACCAATGCCTTCTAATTGATATTCAATCGGGTCTTCAGCCGTCAGAATATTTTTAGAGCCATCGTTTAAGTCGGACAGCGCAGCATATAAGGTTGTGGTTTTACCTGAACCCGTCGGTCCAGTCACCAAAATAATGCCATGCGGTCGGTGAACTAGAACTTTTAGCCGTTCATAGTCGTTGTTCATGAGACCCAAATGCGTCATGTTTAAACGACCCGCCTGCTTATCTAACAAACGCATCACTACGCGCTCACCATAAGACGACGGCAAGGTTGATACACGTACATCCACTTCACGACCTGCCAAGCGTAATGAAATACGACCATCTTGTGGAATACGTTTTTCGGCAATATCCAGCTTTGCCATGACTTTAATACGTGATACCAGCAAAGGCGCGAGTTCACGGCGCGGTTGTACAATTTCACGCAGTTGACCATCCACACGTAAACGTACAGAGAGTTTCTTCTCAAAAGATTCAATATGTATATCCGATGCACCAACGCGAATCGCCTCGGACAACAATGCATTAATCAAACGTACAATTGGCGCATCATCTTCCTGATCCATCAGATCTTCTGCTTCAGGTACAGAATCCGCAAGACTGAGCAAATCGGGATGATCCTCCAAACCTGCTGCGACTTGCTGTGATTCCCCTGTATCACCTGCAAAGCTTGAGCTGAGGAGTTGATTAAACTCTTGCTCAGTGCATAGTTGATAGCTGGCTGAATGCCCCAGAAAACGACGTGCTTCTTGTAAAGCCAACAGCGGTGTATTGTCACGACGAATAATAAATGCTTGGTCACCCTCATAACGAAGCAATACGCCATGACGCTTGGCAAAACTATATGGTATTTGTAATTGTTTAAGTACTTGCATCACAGTTTATAATGATGAATAAAAGTAATTTGAGTGTACTCTAAGCACATGACAGCGTGAAGTATGTTTTACAGCTTTTAATGATATAAGGAAAATACCATTGTCTTTCGTCAGTGACGTACTGGAAACAGAAACATCCAAAGTAAAATGGTGGGGTGAGCATCACTTTGAGCTGAACCGACCGAAATCATGGCAGTTTGGCTCGTTATTATTTCGCTTGACCCGTGGTTTACAAGAGTGGCGAATGGAATATCACCGCCCTAGCGTACAGTTTGACTATGAGCAACAGTGGCATCGTATTGATGATCCTGAGTTTGCATTTCCTGCACCTGTGCATATTGAACGTTATATGTTTAAAAATACGCATGAAAAAATTCAAATCATGCCGCGCTTGGCCAATCGTTCTGTCGTTATCCGCCCTGTCGATCCGATCTATATTCCAGCGGGTCAGCGCGGTACGCTTTATATCAGTACACCATTATGGGTTGCGGGCTTTGTTGAGGGGCAAAAAGACCCTTTGTTTGATATCCCAGTGATTTTACCCAAAGATACATGGTTTGGCCCCAATAAGCGTACAGGTGAAATCTGCTATGCCACAGCTGTGGATGGTCGCACTGAACTCCATCAATTGAAGATTCGTGCTTTTCGTGCAGTCACCCCTATTGAATTTCACAATACCAGCCACGAACAACTGCGCTTTGATCGGATGAATGTACCTGTACCTGCCTTACCTTTATTTTATAGCGAAAGCACAGGTCGATTATGGACATCGCAAATCAAAGTTATTCATGAAGGGCCTGATCGACCACCACGTGTGCGCATTGAAAACCGTACGCCACCACATGCAGGTGAAGTGATGTATGTGCACCCACCACGCGAACCTGCGGGTGCATTATTTAATATGTTCGATTCACTGTTCTAGGAGTGATGGATGCCCAATACCAATATTCCAGCAGAAGTGACCAGCAGTCTGACCAGTATTGTTAAAAATATTAATACCGATCGACTCACAGAAATTGTGGTTGCCATTATACTAGCGCTATTAGGTTTTTTAATAGCACGCTTTGTTTCCAATACGTTTATTCGCACGATTGGAACACGATTTAATGAACACCAACGCTTAGTTTGGCGACGCGGTATTTTCTATTTTATTTTTATGATCTTTGTGATGGCCAGTCTCAAAGAAGCCGGCTTCAAACTCAGCGTCTTTTTAGGGGCGGCTGGTATTTTAACGGTGGCCTTGGGTTTTGCATCGCAAACTTCTGCATCCAACCTCATCAGTGGTATCTTTTTAATTGGCGAAGGTTCATTTGAAATTGGCGATACCATTCAAATTACGTTAATTCGTGGCCATACCATTGAAGGTGAAGTCATTTCGATTGATTTACTCTCTGTAAAATTGCTGACTCAAGACAATGTCTATGTTCGCCTGCCCAATGAACAGCTCATCCGTGCACCCGTGCATAACCTGTCGAAGTTTCCGATACGGCGCATCCCAATTACCCTAGCCATTAACTTCCATGAAGATATTATTAAAGTTCGTGAAGTTTTGCTGGATGTTGCCAATAAATATCCTTTGGTATTGGCCGACCCGAAACCCGCAGTCACCGTTACAGCATTTCGTGAGTCGTCTATTGAGTTATTGTTTGCCGTATGGTGCCAGCAAGAAAACTTCCTGAAAGTTCGTGATGAAATGCAGGAACGCATTCGAAATGGTTTTGTCGACAATCAAATTGAAATTCCTGTACCCAAAATGGGCTTTGTTGACCGCCCTTCCGCACAAGCTTTGCATAATGAAGAAATTGATAGCTATGCCAATGCAGAAGAATTAAAACGTGAGCCAGACTTAAAATAAGCCATGTTTAGTCATGTTCATCTACGAAAAAAAGGGAGTCAATCAATCGGCTCCCTTTTTAATTTGAATGTCATTCACACTACATATTGATATTTATGAATGCTCACGCGGGTGCGTTTCATTTGATATTTCGGGCATAGGTGCAATATAGGCAATGATTAACATGACAAAACCCGCACCCAAGAAGGAAATCACTCGCGTTAAGGTGCCAATATGAGACAAATCAAACAGCACCAACTTTAAAGTGACCAATACTAAAATACTGCCACCAAAGAACCACAACGAACGCAACTGACGCCGACTTGCCAGCAACATACAAATAAAGGCCAAACTCACCCAGAGCAGGGTAAAACTCAGCTGTATGGTCGCATCTTGCCACATTTGCCATTGGTTATATGGTGTATCCAAGTAATGATGTAATGCACGTAGCACCACATAACTACTCAGCCAAAGTAGCCCGAGTACCATCACAATGGCACCTAGGCTTTTTTCTAACCCTGCTTTCATTTGTTGGTTCAACATCCAAATGAAACCTGCCAACATCGCAATACTCACTAAATCGAATGGATTCAGTATTGGCAGTAGATAAAACTGAAAAGCTTGCTGGCTAAACAGTTGTGACAAGACCACCCAAAGCAACATTAACACCAAACTACTACGCGCTTGCCAGAACATTGGCCAATCGGACTGGCGCCACGCACACCATAAGGCAAAACACAGCGGTAAAATCACCACACTAATAAACGGCATACTCGGTACAAGCGTTAAACTACTCAGCGCCAAGCTCAACAACACACCTAAACTCACCCACTCTTTTTCTGCTTTTAGCCCTAGTAAAGGTCGGAGCCACAATAAGGTTAAAAATAAGCCTGTGGTCGCCACCAATATACGGTCAGAATCAGAAGGCCATAACAATGCCCCTTGATGACTCACATCAATCACCATATAAAATGCAACCACATACAAGGGGATCAGCCCCACCCATTTCGGCAGGAGCCACGACCACGTTGCGCCGCGTCTCAACAACAACTCATTCAACAGCACATAGCCCAAACTGAGTATGAGCAGTATCCATGTCACTTGGTTTTTGCTGTCGATGACATCCAGTAAAAGCACAAACAATGCAATGGTCGCAAACAGCATCTGTAAACAGAAAAAGCTGATGGTGCCACTACTCAATTGCTGTTGAAACTTAGGCACAGCATTGGCAATGCAAACCGTCATGAGATAACTCAATGCCAAAATCCAGTACACAGGGCTTGGAAAAACATTTTGCACAGAGAAGTAATACACGCCTGAGCAACTCGCCATAACCAACAGGCCCATGCCCACATAGTGGCTAATACGCGCCTGACGATACAGCGCATACATAAAGATGAGTGCCCCTTCAATCGCCCAACCTGCAACACTCCAATGCTCGGTCAGTAAAATAGGTGGGACGAAGGCCAAAAAAATCAGCATGAGGCTAAAATAGCTCTGCGTGATTTGCTCAATCACCTGATAGCGTTTTGCAAGCAGATAAAGCAGTGCATAAATTACCGCAAAGACTAAACTGAAGGTCGCCTGCCAGCCATTTTCATCAAAATACATCAAATATAAAAAGCCATAGCTGGCAATGGGAGTACCAAAAATTAAGGCCAAATCTAAAATTGGTTTAAGCTGAAATTGGCCCAAATTCTCTTTAGCCAGCAATTGGCTATAGCGAAATCCTAACCAAATAAAAATTGAAGCATGGGCAAAAATCAGCAGGCTTAAACTAGTGCGTTCGGCATCCACACCACGGTAAAAAGCATAAGCGCCACCTACTACCAGCGTCATTAAAAAAGCAATTTGATTAAGAAACTTCCACGGTCGAAGTGTGCTTAACACTGCAACTGCAATATTAATCACCAAGTAATAGCTCACAAACTCGACTGCGCTCGCACTGCGTACTGGTAAAGTAAAGGGTGCAATATAAGCAATGACCATCGCCATCAAAGCAAGTTCGATGCTTTGTTGTTTTAAACTCAGCCATACCGTTGCCATGAGAATGCCTGCAAAGCAACAACTGGCCAGCGCCAAAGTAGGAATGATCTGGTTATAGTAAGCAAAAGACAACGTCAGTGATAAACTGGCAAGCCCTAAACCTTCTAATGCAAGCGTAAAGCTACGATTTGTACGTTGCAATCTATAGCCTAACGCCGTGACTGCGATACTCACGCCTGCCACCAGCAACAGTTTGACGGCAAGACTCAATTGCCAATGCTCTGTTGCAAAGCGAAGTAACAGCACAATGCCGACCACCAAAACCGCAATAGCAACTTTCAGAACGGGATTTCCCTTAAACAACCACTGTTGTAGCTGATCGCTTAAACGCAAATGATTTCCTGTCGAAGCAGATTGGGCACGCTCAGCCAATGGCTCAGTGCTATGCTCCAGGGTAGAACTCGGCTGAAATTCCGCAGTCGCTGTGGACCGTACCAAAACTTGCGCCTGCTGTTGGATTTGATACTGCGTCTGTAACAGTTGCCGTTCTATACGCTTTAACCAACGCAGAAAAAAGAAAATCCATGCGCTTAGACCCAGCCCTGTCAAAATATGAAATTCAGCAATCCCCCCCACCAAGGCCACAATCGAAGCAATATATAACGGTGCTTTGGAGGTACTCTGTCGTGCTAATCCAATCTGTTGTCTAAGTTGATCGGTCGGTTGCTGTAAATCATCGACATAGTGCATGACACTAACGCCAAAAGCTAAAATACACAGTGCACTCACAACTTTTAAATCAGCAAACCACAGCCCAACAGCAACGATGATGAGCACCATCAACCACATCATTCGAATATCACTCTGCCCTTTCAGCATACGGTCTTCGCTCTATTTATTTAAGATGATCATAGCGCACCTCGACAGCAATATTTTGGATGTTTATCAGATATTCGGTAACCCACATAAAACATCAAGCATCAGCGCAGGTTGAAAAAATCACGTACAATAAAAGCGTTTTTTGGATAAGGAATTACGCAATGCCACCATTTGTCTTGGTCGATGGCTCTTACTTTTTATTTCGTGCCTTTCACGCAGTGCCACCGTTAACCACGTCAACAGGTCTGCATACCAATGCAGTCCGTGGTGCGATTTCTGCTATTCAAAAACTCATGCGTCGTATTGGGCCAACTCACATGGCGGTGATTTTCGATACACCTGAGCCAACATTCCGTCATGAATTGTCACCAATTTATAAAGGCGACCGCCCAAGCATGCCTGAGGAGCTGTCTCAACAAATCCCTTACTTACATGCACTCATCAAAGCACTAGGTATTCCCTTACACATGCTACCGGGTGCCGAAGCAGATGACATTATTGGCACCTTGGCAAAACGTGCTGAAGCTTTAGGCCATCAAGTCCTAATCTCCACTGGCGATAAAGATATGGCACAGTTGGTCACAGACAAAGTGACTTTAGAAGACAGCTTCAAAGAACGTCCTTTAGATGTCGATGGCGTATTTGAAAAGTTTGGGGTATGGCCAAATCAAATTATTGATTACCTGACCCTCATGGGCGATGCCTCTGACGGCATTATGGGTGTACCAGGTGTGGGGGCAAAAACTGCAGCCAAGCTCTTAACCGAATATGGTTCAATTGGTGGCATTTTAGAAAATGTCGATAAAATTAAAGGCAAAGTCGGTCAAAACATCAAAGACAGTGTTGAAGGCATTGCACTTGATCACCAATTGGCAAGCATTGTGATTGATCTAGATTTAAGTTTTAGTTATGACGATCTAAAACTACAAGATCCAAATGTTGAAGCGCTGCGTACTTTATATACGGAACTCGAATTCCGTAACCAGTTACAATCTTTAGACCATCCCAATAATCCAAATAGCGTTACCTATAAACAAAACTCTAAGGCGATTATTCAAGATACGCACACTGCAGCAAAAGTCGTGGCAGAAGATCAAGCCACCCTCACCAGTACAGATGATGTTTTAGGCGAAGCCCAATACCATACCGTGCTGAGCCAAGCCGATTGGGACAATTTATTTAAACGTGTGAGCACAGAAAAGCGTTTTGCTTTTGACACCGAAACCACAAGTTTAGATTACCGTGTGGCGCAAATTGTCGGCTTCTCTGTTGCTTTTGATGCACAAGATGCCTATTACGTGCCACTCGCACATGACTATGAAGGTGCACCAGCACAATTAGACCGCAATGCTGTACTTGCGCAAATCAAACCTATTTTAGAAGATGCATCAGTCCAAAAAATTGGTCATCACCTCAAATACGATGCACATATTTTAGAAAATCACGGCATTGTGCTACAGGGCTGGTACTTCGACACCATGTTGGCGTCTTATGTACTCAACTCAGTGGCTACACGCCACGGTATGGATGATGTTGCACGTTTGTATTTAAGCCACTTAACAACGACTTATGAACAAGTCGCAGGTAAAGGCGCAAAACAAAAAACCTTCAATCAAATTGAGATCGAAACGGCTGCGCATTATGCTGCTGAAGATGCGCATGTGACTTATCGTTTATACGAAGTTTTAGATGCCAAACTACAACAGCATCCAGAACTGGTGAATATTCTGCACAATGTCGAAATGCCCGTGGCACGTGTACTGACCATGATGGAAGAAAACGGCATTGAGCTCAACATGGCGTTTTTGGATCAACTGGGTGTTGAATTTGCAAACACCATGCAGAATCTAGAAAATCAGATCACAGAACTGGCGGGCCAATCTTTCAATGTCAGCTCACCAAAACAAGTCGGTGAAATCCTGTTTGATAAATTAGGGCTTAAAGGCGGTAAAAAGACCTCTACAGGTCAGTACAGCACCAGCGAAAGTGTATTGGAAAAAATCGAACATCCAATTACTGACCTAATTTTGGAATACCGTGGCCTGTCTAAGTTAAAAAGTACTTATACAGACGGCTTACTCAAACAAGTGAATGATGATACACATCGTGTGCATACCAGCTACCATCAGGCGCTGACTGCTACAGGTCGCTTATCTTCAACCGATCCTAACCTGCAAAATATTCCAGTGCGTGAAAACATTGGTCGCCAAATCCGTAAAGCGTTTATTGCGCCGAAAGGTCGTATCTTACTGGCAGCCGATTACTCGCAAATTGAATTACGCTTAATGGCGCACTTCTCACAAGACCATGCCTTGGTGGATGCTTTTAATCATGGCCAAGACGTTCACCGTCGTACAGCGGCTGAAGTTTTGGGTATTCCTTTAGACGAAGTGACCAGCAATCAACGTCGCCAAGCCAAAGCGGTGAACTTTGGTCTGCTCTACGGCATGTCTGAATTTGGCCTAACTCGCCAGCTTGGCTTTAGTCGTGAAGAATCGCGCAACTATATTGGTAAATACTTCCAGCGTTATCCTGGCGTATTAGACTATATGGAACGCACACGCCAAGTTGCCCGCGAGCAAGGCTTTGTCGAAACTATTTTAGGCCGTCGCTTGTATACGCCAGACATCAATGCCAGCAATAAAATGGTAAAACAAGGTGCTGAACGTGCAGCGATTAATGCCCCTCTTCAAGGCTCAGCAGCTGACATTATTAAAATGGCGATGATTGAAGTAGAAAAAATGCTCCCTAAAGATCAGGCCAAAATGCTTCTACAAGTGCACGATGAATTGGTATTTGAAGTTGATGAAGCGATTGCGGATGAGCTTGCACTAAAACTGGCAGAAGTTATGCAATCTGTATTACAACTCTCTGTACCTTTAGTGGTTGAAGTTGGCAAAGGCAATAACTGGGACGAAGCGCATTAATACACACTTCATTTTCCCTCTCCTCTCAGGAGAGGAGAATCTCAGAATACATTCTGAGTTCGCAAGGAAAAATGCTCGTAAGCTAAAGCCCTCACAAAACATAAAGACCTAAAAAAAGGACTCCTCGGAGTCCTTTTTTATTGCACAGATACCAACAAGCTTAAAGACCTGTTAATAGCGCAATCGCAACTTCTTTCATAATGGTTTCTACAACCAAAAGCGCTAAAATCGCTAAAATTGGAGACAAGTCAATCATGCCCATATTCGGCATAATTTTACGAAATGGCGCAAGTAAAGGCTCTGCCAACTCTTGAATCACTTCGATATAAGGTGAACGTGACTGCGTAAACATCACCACCCAACTCAAAATAATCGTCGCAAAAATCAAATAACGACAGAAACGGATCAAGTCCTGAATCATGGTAACAAAGGTCATAATCAGCAAATGCACAGGACTATTCAGTGAAGCCCCAGACAAATGCATCAGACCAAACATTTTTAAAATATACAAAATGATCAGCAAAACCAAAGCCGCCGTGTTCACACGACCTTTTGCCACTGTTGGAAAAATTCGACTGAACACATCAACAATCTTGGTCGCTTTTGCAGTCGACAATACAACAGGGTTGTAAGGGCTTACCGCCGCCAACTGCATTAAAAACCGGAAGAATACGAGCAAAATTGCGACGTTAATGATAATGCCAAAAATTAGCGCAGAACTTGCACCCATACTTGAACGTTCCTAAATTAAATTACTTAATGCTGTCGCTGAGTTCTTGCGCCAGCTGTTGGCTACGCTTTTGCGCGGCAGCCAAGGCTGCTTGAATATTTTGTGAGATATGCGCGTGATCAAATACTTCAATCGCCGCTTGCGTCGTGCCATTTGGCGACGTCACATTTTTACGCAATTCTGCTGGGCTATTTGCACTGGTAATGGCCATTTGCGCCGCACCCAATGCTGTTTGTAAAGTTAAGGCTGTCGCTACTTTTTCATCTAGCCCTAAATTTTTACCTGCACGAATCATGCTTTCCATCATATAGAAGAAATATGCTGGACCAGAACCCGACACCGCAGTAACGGCATCAATCTGCGCTTCAGTGCTCACCCAAATGGTTAAACCTGTAGAAGCTAGCACTTGGCTTGCCAATTCACGATCTTCTGCCGATACGTTGGCTTCTGCATATAAACCATGTGCACCTGTTTGAACCAATGCTGGTGTATTTGGCATGACACGTACAATACGCGTCGTATCTAATAATGCACCAATGGTTGCCAAGTCAGCACCTGCCACAATTGAAATCACCAGTTTACCGTCCAACAAGCCTTTTAAAGGTTGTAAAACACTGGCCAAGACTTGTGGTTTTACTGCAAATAATACAATGTCAGCATCGCGAATGGCTGCAATATTGTCCGTGGTTACATGCAATTCTTTGCTTGCCAAATGTTCACGGACTTTATCTACAGGATCTGAAACAGTAATACGTGTCGGCGGTAAGCCACGTGCAATCAAGCCTCCAATTAGGGCCTGTGCCATATTGCCACCACCAATAAAAGTGATATTACTGTTTAATACTGCGCTCATGATTCCAATCCGCTTGTGATATTTTCAACTGTAGAAATTACGTTTGGTCGCCACCCACCTATTACACAATAAGATGAAACAGCCAACCAAAAACCTTTGGGCGTAAAGACGCCTAGCATAACATTATCTATGCTTAATATTTGTATAGTATGACGTTGCCAAGGAAATATTTGTGCCTGTTGAATGGCCTTTTTTAATGGCCACGACCCAACACGGCCCTGCAAATGGATTTTTTCGCCGCCTTGCCGCGGTGTGAGCATCAAAGGCTTATTCAATAGCGCTGGCGACAAACCCATGGCCTGCACATGCCTATTTTCCTGTACTTGAAACTTTCCCGAGAGCACAGTAAACACTTGATGCAAATCTAAGCTTAGGGTGCTTGGCACAGTCTGCTCTTGTGCAGATGCAAGATACTCGGCCTTAGCTAAACGATACATCCAACCAGCAAAACGCACATAATAAAAACCATTCCAATGCAACGCTGCCTGTGCATCCGCTTTGGCCAGTATGACTTCATTAACTAATCGTTGCACCATTTCAAATGCTGGGCGGTACTGTGCCAGACCTTTCATCCACGCAGATAAAAGCTGACGCTGTCTAGCTTGAGGTAAAGCCAAAAGTGTTTCTAAGCACAATGCTTGGGCGGAACCACAGGCTTTTAAATCAGTTTCCAACACTGATGCCAAAATTTCTTCCGCATCTTGCATTAAATAACTCGTACGACTTAAAGCTTGTTGCATTTTAGGATAACGCGACTCAAGCAAGGGCCACAATATTTCACGGCACCATGCACGATCATAATGCGTGTCTAAATTGGTAGGATCTTCAATGTTTTTTACATTTAATTGATGGGCCCATTGGCAAATTTGCTCACGAGATACATCCAAGAGTGGACGCCAAATGGTCATTTCTTCGCGCACATCAACGGCCTGCATGGCTGCTAAACCATGAATGCCTGCACCTGACAATAGTCTGAGCATCAGCGTTTCAGCTTGATCTTGTTGGTGATGTGCCAGCACCAATACTTCATTGGGCGCTAAATGTTGCAGATAGGCATCATATCGAGCTTGGCGGGCTTGGTTTTCTAAATTACCCGTTGCAACCTCAACAGCTTGCACAATGCATGGAATGTTGCGTTGTTGGCATTGCTCAGCTACAAATTCCCCCCAGCTTGCGCTTTGCGACTGAAGCTGGTGGTCTATATAAATGGCACGTGTGTGATTTGGGCACAGCTCAGACATTAAATGCAGCAATAGCATGGAATCCATGCCACCACTGCATCCAATTAAAAACCGAGTCTGTGCTGAAAAAGCTTGGCTTTGACTTAAGAAGCCAGTCCTAAATTGCTGCTGCCAAATTTCATTAAACGTTGGTAACGTGCTTCGCATCGTTCAGTTGCATCCATTGGCTGAAGTTCAGCCAAAGCCTCTTTCAAGACTACTTTTAAATTTTGCATGACTTGTTCAGGATGCACATGTGCACCTTCACCTTCGTCAACCACATATTCCACAATACCCATTTTTTGGAGCTTGTCTGCAGTCAGTGCAAGTGCTTCACTTGCTTGTTCCGCCTTGTCTGCAGTTTTCCATAAAATTGAGGCACAACCTTCAGGTGAAATTACTGAATAAATACTGTGTGAAAGCATCGCCACACGGTCAGCAACACCAATACCGAGTGCGCCACCTGAACCACCCTCACCCAATACTGTTGCAATCACAGGAACTTTCAGGCTCGACATTTGCGCAAGACTCGTTGCAATTGCCTCAGCTTGACCACGTTCTTCTGCACCCACACCTGGGTAAGCACCCATCGTGTCAATAAAGGTAAATACAGGTAAACCAAAACGCTCTGCCATTGACATCAAACGCTGTGCTTTACGGTAACCTTCAGGGTTACTCATGCCAAAGTTATGTTGCAATTTTTCACGTGTGCTACGACCGCGATGTTGACCTACCACCATTACAGGTTGGCCATCTAAACGAGCCAAGCCACCGAGCATAGCGCCATCATCACCAAATAAACGGTCACCATGTAGCGCATCAAACTCAGTGAAAATTTCACTTACATAGTCCAAAAATTGCGGACGCTCTGGATGACGTGCAATTTTAACCGTTGTCCAAGCTTTAGATTGAGCAGCTTTATTTTTCATAGGTCGACCATTATCCCTAAATTAACCTGATCTGTTAATCGATAAATTGTTCCGACTGAATATTCAATTCAATATCCCAATGCTTGAATTGCACTTGTTCATCATGCAAATCTGCTACAAGCAGTGGCCATTGTTTGGCATCACCAGAAACGCTAAGTTGCCATTGTTGCGCATTGAGGGCGACTAATTCAATGGCAGGAAGCATCTCATCGCTACGACTGTGATTAAGTAAAACGGCGAGTCGAAGTAACAAACACAAGTTTAGGAGTTTTGTGCCGCCCACTTTCATCACATCTACACGTGCATCGCTACGTAGCTTACGACGATGATGTGCCACCAAATGTGACAAATGATTTTGATCAATTTGCGAGAAACCTGGAATGTCTGAATGTTGCAATAAATATGCACCATGACGATGGTAACCACTATGACTAATCGCTAAACCGATTTCGTGCAAATAGCCTGCACGACGCAGTAAATCACTGTCATCATTGGTTAATTCAAGCTTTTCTGCCACACCTTCGAACAACTGTTGTGCCGTCGCAACAACGCGTTCTGCCTGTTTTACATCAGCATTATAACGGCCCATTAAAGCATGAACCGAACGATCGCGAATGTCTTCATGCTGGAAACGCCCTAAGAGGTCGTACATCACCCCTTCGCGTAATGCGCCATCCGAATAGACTAATTTTTCGAGTTTTAACACATCAAATACTGCAAATAAAATGGCAATACCTGCTGGCAAAACTGCTCGACGGTCTTCTTTTAAACCATCAAACTCCATATCCGTTACATGAGAATATTTGAGTAATTTATCTTTTAGTTTTTCTAAGCCTTCACGCGTCAGCTCTTCTTGCTCATTACTCCAGCCCATATTTACTGTAATTTGACGGCAAGCTTTAATCGTACCGCTTGAACCGACTACAGTATCCCAGCCAGCAGCTTTATAAGTAGTCGCAAGACCTGAAATTTCTTTGCGTGCTGCGGTAACCGCTTTATCAAAGGCTTTTTGGCTAATTTCGCCATCACTAAAATAGGCTTTGGTAAATGCTACACAACCCATTTGTACCGATTCTGTATGAATTGGCTCAAACTCTTCACCAATAATAAGCTCTGTAGAGCCACCACCAATATCAATCACCAAACGGCGACCACTATTAGCCATGGTGTGTGAAACACCCAAATAAATCAGACGTGCTTCTTCACGACCTGCAATAATTTCTATCGGCTTAGGTAAAATTTCAGCCGCTTTTTGAATAAATTCTTGTCCATTTTTTGCTTGGCGAAGTGCATTGGTGGCCACAATACGTAAACGTTTTGGCTGTACAGACCCCAAACGACCTACAAAACGGGCCAAACATGCCAGACCACGTTGCTGAGCTGCTTCAGTTAAATTTTTATTTTCATCCAAACCTGCTGCCAGCTGTACTTTTTCTGACATTGATGCGACTTTTTTTACTTCGCCATGATCAACACGTGCAATCGCAAGATGGAAGCTATTCGACCCCATATCGATCGCAGCGAGAAGTTCTTCATCAATCAAAAAATCAGACATGATTTCAAATAAACCTATACAGAATTGTGCTTAGAGTAATTCACAACCATGCAATTTAAAAGCCATTTATGTGCATGAAGTAAAAGTGCCATATTTTAGAGCTTAATGTGACAATTGCATGACACGATTGCAACTATCGTCAGCATCAATTAGACAAAATTCAATTTATCTACGAAAATTAAGCAATCCCCCTACATTGTTAAAGGCGGCTATGTAATACTAATAATTATAGAGTCACCTTTAAAAAATTATTCTGGAGCAAAATCCATGTCAGCGAATATCGTAAACACAACTGATGCAAACTTTGAAGCAGACGTATTACAATCTGACGTACCTGTACTTGTAGATTTCTGGGCTGGCTGGTGTGCGCCATGTAAAGCAATTGCACCAGTATTAGAAGTTCTTTCTACTGAATTCGAAGGCAAAGTTAAAATCGTTAAAGTTGACGTGACATCTTGCGAAGCAACTGCAGTGAACTACAACATCCGTAACATTCCTGCTTTGCTTATGTTTAAAAATGGTGAAGTTGTTGCGACTCAAGTTGGCGCTGCACCAAAATCTAAATTAACTGCATTCATTGAAGAAAACATCTAATCTTCAATTAAGTTAAAAAAATTAAAAAATACGCGACCTTGTGTGGCGTATTTTTTTTGCTGATAAATTGACAAAAAATCGAATCTCTCTTATATTGCATGCTCAAGAAATAAAGGATCTTAAATCCTCTCAGTTTCTTATGAGACTCAACACATAAGATGCCGCTCGGCTAAGAATTTGTTATTCACATTTCTCTTCTAACAATGAATCAGACCTCTGAATTGTGATTGTACATATTCAATTGCTTTCGTTTTATTGTATCCCTGCGGCCTAATGTTGCTCCCTTTCTAACCTGTATCTCAGAATTTTAGATTCTATCTGACCACCTATGAATTTAACCGAACTCAAGAAAAAACCGATTGGCGAACTCATCAAGATTGCCGAGTTTATGGGCCTTGAAGGAATGGCGCGTAACCGTAAGCAAGACATTATTTTTGCCATCTTAAAGCGCCATGCAATGAATGGCGAAGAGATCTTTGGTGATGGCGTTTTGGAAATTCTGTCAGATGGCTTCGGCTTTTTACGCTCAGCGGCTGGCTCATATTTAGCGGGTCCTGATGACATTTATGTCAGCCCTTCACAAATTCGTCGTTTTAACCTGCGTACTGGCGATACCATTACCGGCACAATCCGACCACCGAAAGAAGGCGAACGCTATTTTGCCCTTCTTAAAGTAAACCAAATTAACTACGACACGCCTGAAAACTCTCGTAACAAGATTTTATTTGAAAACTTAACGCCATTATTCCCAACTGAGCAATTGGTTATGGAATTGGGTAACGGTACAACTGAAGATTTAACTGCACGTGTGGTTGACCTTGTTGCTCCAATTGGTAAAGGTCAGCGTTCGATTATTGTTGCACCGCCTAAAGCGGGTAAAACGATGTTATTACAAAACATCGCGCAATCCATTGTTCGTAACAACCCTGAATGCTTCTTGATTGTCCTTCTGATTGACGAACGTCCTGAAGAAGTAACAGAAATGGAACGTACAGTTCGCGGTGAAGTGGTTGCATCAACATTTGATGAATCACCTGCGCGTCACGTACAAGTTGCTGAAATGGTCATTGAGAAAGCCAAACGTTTGGTTGAGCATAAGAAAGACGTTGTGATCTTACTTGACTCGATTACACGTTTAGCACGTGCTTACAACACCGTGATTCCTTCTTCTGGTAAGGTGCTCACAGGTGGTGTAGACGCACATGCGCTTGAACGTCCAAAACGCTTCTTTGGTGCTGCCCGTAATATTGAAGAAGGTGGTTCACTCACCATTATCTCAACTGCATTGATTGAAACAGGCAGTAAGATGGATGAAGTGATCTACGAAGAATTCAAAGGTACAGGTAACCAAGAAATTACCCTTGATCGTCGTATTGCAGAAAAACGTGTGTTCCCTGCAATGAACATCAAGAAATCTGGTACACGCCGTGAAGAGCGTTTAATGTCTGAAGACAACCTACGTAAAGTATGGATTCTACGTAAGCTACTGCATACGCAAGACGAACTTGCTGCGATGGAATTCCTACTTGATCGTATGAAAGAAACCAAAACGAATGATGATTTCTTCGACCAAATGAAGCGTAAAGCGACAAACTAATCGATGTAAATTTTAAAAGGCCATCTATAACGATGGCCTTTTTATTTGGTTGACTTTGTTTACATAAATACACAATCCACTCAGCCATTTGTAAAGTTTTTTTCAAGTGAATGATTATAAAAATAATTTTATTAAAAACCCTATTGTTTTTAGGGGGTTATTTAGCATTTATCCAATATATTTCTTTTCTTTGATTGTTATTTTCTGTTAAAAAAAGCCACTTTTTAACCAATTTTTTAAGTTTTTTGCCTGTGAAGCAGTAGCATTTCAAAATACTCAGTGATAGCATATTCGCATACCAGTTACACTGCTCTGCATTGTTCATACCTAATAAAAATTAGGCATAATAAAAGCAAATAACAGTGCTAACTAAGGTTTTTTTTAATCTCATATTTAGAGAGTGATGCCATGTTATTCAAAAAAATCGCTGTTGCTGCTGCAGTTGCTACTACTTTAGCTTTCGTTGGTTGTGCTAAAAAAACTGAAGAAGCTCCTGCTGCTGCTGCTTCTGAAGCTGTAGTTGCTGCTTCTGAAGCTTCTGCTGCTGCTGACGCTGCTGCTGTTGAAGCTTCTGCTGCTGCTTCTGAAGCTACTGCTGCTGCTTCTGAAGCTGTTGCTGCTACTTCTGAAGCTGCTGCTTCTGAAGCTAAATAATCTAAACGATTATAAAGCACAAAAAGAGAGCCTAATGGCTCTCTTTTTTATTACAACAACAAATCTCAAAACACAATAAACAGAAAGATCAGTACACAATTAGCTTTCACCAGAACAACTGCCCTAGCATCTCTTCCGATATAAATCGATTAAGATTCTCTATTTTGTTGTTAATGGAAAATAAAAAAAGCAGATCAATCGATCTGCTCATTTCCAACGCGTTGACGGAATTTTTGTCCCGCACGGAAGGTCACTACACGGCGTGCAGAAATCGGAATTTCTTCACCCGTTTTCGGGTTACGGCCTGGGCGCTGACGCTTATCACGTAGCTCAAAGTTACCGAAACCTGAAAGTTTGACTTGCTCGCCTGAGATTAGCGCTTGGCTAATCTCATCGAAGAATAACTCGACCATTTGTTTCGCTTCACGACGGTTTAAACTCGTGAGCTCACTTAAATGATCAGCCATTTCTGCTTTTGTTAGTGCTGTCATGAAGCCCTCAATGTCGCCTGGTAAGTGTTTTCTAACACTTGGAGAATATTATCCATACCGGATTTGATCTCAGCATCTTCAAGAGTACGTGATGGGTGCTGCCAAAGTAATGCAAATGCCAATGAGCGCTTGCCTTCTTCAACACCTTGACCAGTGTACACATCGAACAACCAAGTAGAGTCTAAAAGCTCACCACCCGTTTTTCCGATAAGTTGCTGAATTTCGCTAACATTAATCTTATCACTAATTAAAAGCGCAATATCACGTCTTACCGACGGAAAACGTGATAATTCTGTAAAATTAGATACATAAGTTTGCAAAACAGCCTGTTGATCGAGTTCTGCAACCCAAGTCGTACTTAAATCCAATTCATCTTCTAAAGATGGGTGTAAGCGACCTAAGTAACCAATTGACTTTCCATTAACCAAAATTTCTGCAGATTGACCAGGATGTAACCATGCACGCTCAGAACGTACATATTCCACCTCTAAACGACCTGCTGCTAAAACTTCTTCAACATCGCCTTTAAAGTCAAAGAAATCCATTGGCGCTGCTTTACCATGCCAAGATTCAACATTACGTGGGCCTGTCGCAATCATCGCAAATGTTGGGATTTGTTTTAGATCATGAATAGATGCTGCATCTTGATAGTCAAAGCGCAAACCAAGCTCATAGAAACGTACACGGCTTTGCTGACGATTCACATTGTATTGCACACATGGAATCAGACTTGAAAGCAAGGTAGAGCGCATCACTGCCAAATCACTTGAAATTGGGTTTGCCAATGCCAATGGATTCACTGCTGGATTCAACTGTTTTTCAAGCTTCAAATCTGCAAAGCTAAAGCTGATTGCTTCTTGGTAACCTAAAGCCACAACCGTTTGGCGTAATTGAGCAAGCTCAAATTGGTCTTGGTATTTTGCCAATTTCACATCAATAACAGGCAGACTGATTTGAATATTGTCATAGCCATGAATACGCGCGACTTCTTCAATCAGGTCTTGATAAATGGCCATATCATAACGATGTGATGGTGGCACAACAGTCCATTCACCTGCAGCATGTACAGTGACATCACAGCCTAAACGCGTTAACGCATCTGCAATAAATTCGCCATCTACGCTATAACCAAGAAGTTGATCAACCTGCGCTTGTTTTAATTCAATCGCTTCACGTGTAGGCAATACATTGGCTTGCTCTGCTACAGTGATTGGACCAAAGTCACCACCAGCAAGTTCAGCAATGAGCTGAGATGCGCGGTGCATGGCAATCATTGGTAATTCAAAATCTACACCACGTTCATAGCGCTGAGATGCATCTGTATGCAAACCAAAATTACGTGCACGACCTGCAATCGCAAGTGGTGCAAAGAATGCTGATTCTAAGAAAATTTCTTTGGTTTCGTCTGTTACTGATGAAGACAAACCACCCATGATGCCCGCAATTGCCAATGCTTTTTCATCATCTGCAATGACCATCACTTTTTCGTTCAGCTCAACTTCTTGCTCATTTAAAAGCGTTAACTTTTCAGCAGCAGTTGCTTGACGAACGTGTACAGCACCTTGAACTTTACCGCCATCAAATGCATGTAGCGGTTGGCCCAACTCCATCAATACATAGTTGGTAATGTCGACCAAAATGCTATGCTGACGAATACCTGAACGAGCAAGCGCACGCTCCATCCATTCAGGTGTTGGTGCTTTGGTATTAACATTTTTAATGACACGACCTAAATAACGAGGACAACCTTCAGTTGTAACTACAACTTTTTTCTCATCCGCAATGGTTGCAGCCACTTCTTTAATTTCAGGTGCAGTCACAGCCAATTGGTTAATCACACCAATTTCTCGTGCAATACCACGGATACTGAAACAGTCACCACGGTTTGGTGTAATGCTAATATCAATCACGTGATCATCTAGGTCTAGATATTCACGAATATCCATGCCCACAGGCGCATCTGCAGGAAGCTCTAACAGACCATCGATTTTGTCTTCTAAATCAATTTCTGATGCACCGCACAGCATCCCTTGTGATTCAACACCACGAAGTTTGCCTTTTTTGATTTTAAAATCACCTGGAAGTACAGCACCAATGGTTGCAACGGGTGCTTTCATGCCTTCACGTACGTTGGGCGCGCCACATACAATTTGTAAAGGCTCAGCTGTACCAATGTTTACTGTGGTTACACGTAAACGGTCTGCATCTGGATGTTGTACAACTGTCAAAACTTCACCCACTACAACACCTGTAAAAGGCTTTGCTGCTGGATCCATATCGTCGACTTCTAAACCAAGCATCGTCAGCTGGTCAGATAAAGTATTGCTATCAATGGCTGGATTAACCCATGTACGCAACCAATTTTCGCTAATTTTCATAAATTCATTTCCTTAATCTCCCCTAGCCCCTCTTTTAAATAGAGGGGAAGCACATCTGCCCTTTAAGGCAGGAAAGTCCCCCTTTTACAAAGGGGGATTTAGGGGGATTTCAATAATTTTCAAATAACTGTTTAAATTCGTTTAAGCAAATTGGCGTAAGAAACGCACGTCATTTTGGTAGAACATACGTAAGTCATTGATGCCATAACGCAACATTGCAAAACGTTCTACACCTAGACCAAATGCAAAGCCTTTGTATTTGTCTGGATCAATACCTGCTGAACGTAATACGTTTGGATGCACCATACCGCAACCCAATACTTCTAACCATTTGCCACGCTCATCCATAATGTCCACTTCAGCACTAGGCTCAGTGAATGGGAAATAAGATGGACGGAAACGTACTTTTAAATCTTTTTCAAAGAATTCATTTAAAAGATTAACCAACAAGCCTTTTAATTCTGCAAAGCTGGTGTTTTCAGCAACGTATAAACCTTCAATTTGGTGGAACATTGGTGAATGCGTTTGGTCAGAGTCACAGCGGTATACACGACCCGGACATACAATGCGAATCGGTGGCTGTTGTGTTTCCATGGTACGAATTTGCACACCAGAGGTATGCGTACGAAGCAAGTGATTCACATCAAAATAGAATGTGTCATGCATTGCACGTGCTGGGTGATGACCAGGAATATTGAGGGCTTCAAAGTTGTGATAGTCATCTTCCACTTCTGGGCCTGTTGCAACAGTAAAACCAGCTTTGGTAAAGAACTGACAAATACGCTCTTGCACCTGTGTTACCGGGTGAATACTACCAATCGCTTGGCCGCGACCAGGTAAAGTAATATCAATTGTTTCGCTTGCCAGTTTTTGTTCTAGCGCCGCTTTTTGTAATTGAGTTTGGCGTTCAGTTAAAGCCGCGTTAATCGCTTCACGCACAGCGTGAATAGCTGCACCGTGAACCTTACGCTCTTCAGGGTCCATTTTACCCAGTGCTTTAGATTGTTCCGCGAGCTGGCTTTTTTTACCCGTAAACTGCACTCGAACTTGATCAAGTGTAGCAAGGTCATCTGCTGCTGCAATCGCAGCGAGCGCTTCAGTGGTCAGGGCTTCCAGTGACATAGTAACTCTCAAAGCAACAATTTAGAAAAATATAAAAACCCCATATTCTAACAGTTTTTGAACGCGATGATGAAGCGCATTCATAAGTAAAAATTGCAATAGCATCAAGAATTAAAAAAAGTATAAGATAGGCGCATTATCAATGAGATCTTTCATTATGGCGCTCGATCAAATTTGGAAACAGCAACTAACACTGGTTACTTATGGAAATGAGTTTTTAGCACAAAATCTAAGTTTTCAACGCTGGGTACAGCATGCTATTTTCGATCAGCACCATTTTGTGTTTCGTGACTTAATGTCACAACATTTGTTGGCACAGCATTTTCAAATTTGGTTAGAAGGCTTAAAAAAACAAGGTGTTCAGCGTATTAGTCTGCACCGCTCTGCACTATTGAATGACGAACAAAATCCTAATGCCAATGTTGAGCTTCTACCTATTGCGCACTTTATTGTGAGCCATGATGCCCATAAAAAGCAGGCTTGGATCTTTGGTAAAGAGTTAGCAGAATGGTACACCGCAGACAATGATTATGAAGCACCTACATCTCAACGATCTACATTACGTCTTGAGACATTTTGGCGCTTTGACTTAAATAACGCTTTAGCCAAACGAATAGATAGCGACTTACAACAACCCAATTGGGATGATATTCAGCTTTATACTGACAATGAATTATTTGATAGCAAATTTGCCAAAGGTTTTGTTGAACCAACTGAGCTAGATAGCCCTTATTATGGGCTGAATCACGAGCAACTGCAGAATAATGTAAGCGCGCTGTCTTTATTGCCGACAGATTATCAAGCGGATTATGCACATCAGACCTTACTTCGCTTAGATGCACTGGATACTTTTATTCAAGACAAAATTCAGCATCCATACAACGCTGAAGGTGAAGCACTACCAGCAGAAGAACAGCTGAATATGCGTCATTTTTCGCAAAAGTTAGATGATCTTCGCAGTAAGTTTATTGTCAAAGTTGCCAACCACTATAAAACTGCACGTTTGACTGCAAAAGCGGTGCCTTCACCTTTTGACAGCAGCGATGCGCCAAAGGCCGGCAAAACCTATGCAAAACCGGCTGCCGATGACAGCAAAAACAATAAAAACGGGGTTTTTGCGCTGATTATGGTGACAATTGTTATCTGTCTCTGCGCCTATTATTTTGGTCTTTAAACTGAGCCCAGCCATACTCAGCCCGGTATCCCCGCCAGCTTGCTAAAAGCATCCGTCAGGATGCTTTTTCAGCCGGTTAAGCGGTAATCAAATAATTAAACGGCCTGATTTCAATCTGCACTTTATGCTCTCCAGCATGCTGATTAATATAATGATTGACTGATACAACCTCACCTTCCAGCTGCGCATCCGGCCCATACATAATTTTGACAGATTCGCCTTTACGCGGAATCATCTGCAATTCAAGCGTGATCGTACCCTGCCCCATTCCTCTGATTTCAGCTAGCATATTCTTATCCTTGTGTTTTTTGCTCTCTACATTAGGCATGGCGCAAAGCGCGTTATAAAGATTAGTTCTGTAACTGGGCTGCACTTTTTATTGATTAAACATCTAAACTTAAATATCTAAACTCAAACATCAAAAACATAAGCGTTCAGTTGTTCTAAAAACGCATCGACTGCAGTTGGTGATTCTAATCGAATCCATTGAATATGCTGATATTCCGGCGCTTTCATCATCTGCTGATATTTTTCCCGATTCTTTTTATGGGTCTTAATCATCCACCAAACGATAGAATCACGGCCAAACATCCGCCATAAGCTTTCCTGATTATTTGAATCCAGCCAAAGATCTTGTTTGGACTTGGCCCGAGAAATTGCGCGCTTTACAGAGCGGTATAAATTGACTGGAAACGGCAGATCCAGCCAAATTACTGTATTTATTTCCGACCATTTCACCGGAATCGCCCGGGTATAGTTTCCATCGATGACATAACCATTTTTCGCTTTGGCAATTTCAGCTTCGATACGCGCAAAAAAGATTTCGTCAGGGCACTCCTGCCAGTCATCCAGCCAAAACAGGTTATCCAGTTCAATATAATGCAGCGCTAATTTTTCCGCCAAAGCTCTGGAAAAGTTGATTTTCCCGTGGCTGAAGTACCGACTACGTTTATTCTTTTCATTGTCATGATGATCCGCTTGAGTCCGGTGAACCTCTATCAAGATAACAGCATTCCATCCGGCAGGTTAACTTTTATTCTGCGCTGCCGTCAGATGCACTTTCATCGGCATCAATAGAATCCGGTTCAATTGCAGCCTCAAACCCCACTGTGCGCAGACGGTATTGATCCCATCATTTTGCCCTTAGCATTCATTTATGCCTGCTTCCCTCCTGATCTGCACGCCGTATAAAAAACAGAACATCAAGCCGCGCCCAGCTGAATGATTTGGGCCTGCCCGCGGTTATGATGAGCGCGCGCCATAAGACTGCCTTCCCGCACTGAGCGCAAAGCGGCAAGTATATGCGCGGGTTTTCATCTGAGCATTTAAATACATTAAGCAGCTGCACGGCAGCATGACCAAAACCAAACATTGAAATCACGGCATAACGCGCAAACTTCCGTCCGGGACGCGGCGCCAGCCCAGCCCAGCCCAGCCTATTCATTTTCAAATAAAATGCAGCGCTGAGCATCGCTCAAATATTCAAAATTTAAATATAATAACCAAATACTTAAATATAAAATTTCAACATAATTATTATGAGGCTTTATGAAAACAGAATTTGCCATTTACGCTAAAAAACCGCTGATTTCATGGCCAACAAGTTTAATGCTTATTTTACTGGGCATTGTGATGATCATTGTTATACCTTTTTTCAAATGGTTTAGAGATCAGGCTCAACCGCTTAACCTCAGCATAGTGATTGAATACCTGCAATACACCCTGAAAAATTTCCCGATTTACGAGCTACAAGCTGATCATACTCAGCTGATACTGATCTACATCGTATCTGTAATTGTCATTGATTACTTAAAAACGCAGATTAAACTAGTCATTACGCCTGATAAAATTTATTACCGCTTGTGGAAAATGCCTCTCAGCACATTCATTCAGCGGCAGGAGGTAGAATACTGTCAATTTGCCATTCTTGGTATAACCCGCCCAAAATGGATCTCATGGATGCAGCGTCCCATTTTTCAGACTGCCAACAAAGCGAATCCACAGCTTTTATTCTTCCCCCTTAAAAATGTTCAATCTCAATTGCACCTTGCATGCTTAAGTGAACATGAAAAAGGGCAGCTGATTCAAATACTCAAACAATATTATAATTTTCAGGATGATATTGCGGCGCTGACGCTTTCGCAAGAAGATCTGCAAAATTTAATTCTTCAAACCAAGATCAGCCCGCGGATCGCCTACCTGCTTATCGGCAACGTTCCTATTGGTATTTTGGGCTTATATTTAAACGCGCAAGCCCAGTTCTTTTATATTTCCAATTATCCGGTTTTGCTGTGTTTGGCCATTATTTTTCTGCTGATTTTCATTCCAAGCGTATTATGGATACAAAAAGATATTCCCAAAATAGCGTTTACAGGAAGCATGCTGTCCAGTACATTTTTAACGCTGAGCCTGAGCTTTTTTCTGATGCCGGTATTGCATAGTTATTATGCTTTGCATTTTGGCACTCATAAAATGACCGGTGCGCAATTGCTCTCAATGGATGCAGGCGGCCAAAAATGGCGCTTATTAGACAATCAGCAAACTTTTTATATTTTACCCAAAACACCCTTTTACAACCCGAACCTTAAAACCCATGAAATTTATGAATTTCCCATTTATTATCATTGGCATAACTATCATTTCCAGCATAGCGAGCTTGCCCTGGTTCAGCTCAAAACCAAAACAAAGCCCGGGTAATATCCGCCCGCCCGGCATAAGAATTTTAAGCAAAAAAGACCGCTAAAAGCGGTCTTTTTTGCATTCTAGTATTCACTTTGTACGGCATTAAAATACTTTCTGCCAGCTGAGCCAGATTTGGTGATCATCACGCTGTGAGATCTGCACCGGTTTATCCCCCAGCGCAAATCCGGCATCTGCCTGTAAAGTGCCCAGCAGATCATTGCTCCATGCGATGCCTGCCCCAGCAGAACGCAGCGAAATAGTATTTTTTTCAGTGAGGCTGTCCCATACAGAAGCATTCAGCTTCAGTTTAGCTGCATCAAAAAAAAGTTTGCCGTTAAGCTTATTGCTGGCGCTTGACCACAAATCCTGACGCAGTTCAATCGATGCAGTCAGTCCTTCTGATCCTGAAATTGCGCTGTTTTTATAGCCTCGCATAAAACTTGGACCGCCGACATAAAATGCTTCTGAACTGTCTAAATTATCCGGGCTATAGAAACCTGCAGCCGAAAGATAGAGCTGACTGCTGCTGCCTAATTTTTGCAGGCGTGATGCGTTCATTTGAGCTGATAAAAAATTGCCGTCAGTTTTCCGCGTTAATGCATCAATTGCTTTTGTATCTGCAGATTGAAGATCAAGTTTGCCAAAATTCAGCGCTGTATAGAGCGTATTGATGCCGGCTCCGAAAAGGCTGTCGGTACTGCTGTGATTTAAATTCAGCTGCAGCGCATCGACACGGCGGTGATTTTCATACTGCGCTGAGCGGATATCATCTTCAATCTGCTTACGGCTCAGTGCCAGCCCAAAGGCGGTTTGACTGCGCATGCTTTGCTGGAGCCAAAGCGAAGCCTCTTCCGCTGAACCCTCATAGCCTAAATTTTTAAGCTCCTCACGCAATTCATATTTCAAATATGAATAGCTGGCGCCCAACTGTGTGCCATAGCCATTAATAAATGCGCTGTATCCTGCTTTGCCGTAATTCACACCTTTGCCGCTGCTGAGCACATCCAGCGACAGCTGGTCACCCAATCCTGCAATGCTGTTGATACGCACACCTGCTGAAGCTCGAGCTTCCCCTGTATATTTACTTCCAGCATTATCTGCGCCTGCATAAGCCTGAATTTTTTGCGCCGGCGTCAGCAGGAGACTTAATTCTGTTTCACCTAGAGCGTTGCCCGGTGTTAAGGCCGCTTCACTTTTTACACCATGCAGCTGATTAAATCTGACTGAAAGCATATCTAAACTGCTGTCGCGCAAAATCTGCCGCGACTGTAAAGGCGTTTCAATTTGCCTAATTAGCCAAGGCAGCGTATTGGTCTGATTGCTGACCTTTACGCCATTCACGGCCGTTTCTATAATCTGAATCTGCACCTCGCCATTGTTAAGATTTTGCACAGGCAAAAATGCATAACTGAAGCTGTAGCCATGAGATGCATAATAGTCACTTATTCGGTCAGCCGCCTGCTGAAGACCTGCTAAGTTTTGCGTTTTGCCTTCAAGATCCGCAATTTCTTTTTTCAGTATGGATTCAGTAAACTGCGTATTCCCGCTTATATTAAATTGCTTTACAAATATAGTCTGACTGCCTTGAATTGTGCCATTTGGCTGGACCGGAACAGGTAAAGGCTTTGATTCAGGCTCCTTCATCTGCGGCTGCATCTGCTGCTGCAGCAGCTGTCCAGCATTTGGAATCGTTTCTGCAAAACACATGGTTACTGCTGCCTGCAGCATCAAGAATAGTGCAGATTTTTTTAAACTTCTGCTCATCAGATCTTTATTCACTTTTACATTCCCCCATATACGGCGTTTTTTCAACGATGCCGCATCTATTTTTATTCAGCTTATTCTGCTTTATTAGCGCATATTGCCAATAATCGAGCTTCGGCTGTCCTGCAGTTTCTTAACAAAATTTGTCATTTGCTCAAAAGCTTCATTGCGCTTATTTGACAGACTCTGCAAGCGCAGCATATCCATCTGCTGACTATTGGATAACGAATCTATTTGGGATTTTGTATTGTTTATAGAAGCGGATAATACGCTTTTACTGATTTTATTATCCGCAATGAGGGCAGTGACTGAAACACCAGCCTTAGCCGCGGCTTCCAGCCACTTCTTATACTCTGGACTATTTACAATATTTGGCCCTAGCATCAGATGAGTTTCATCCTTCTTAAATAACGCCAATAAGCCGTTGCTTGCTGCCAATACATCATTGAGCTTAGCAATTTGATCATTTTTTGCCTGCACAGCATTAATCTGAGCCGCAAGCTGGTTTTCAAGTAATTCTGCTCTTCGCGATTGCACCTCTAAAAGCGCGGTTTCAATATCAAGCCCCTGAATAATACCAGCATAGCTGCTGCCAGTAAGGCTGATACTATTGCCAATTGCGCCGATACCTGCGGCAGAACTGCTTCCCCCTGCAAAACTGCCTCCTCCTGCAGCAGGGAGTTTAATATTGCCCTGCGCTGTAAATTTCAGGTCTCCTAAGCTGTAGTTGGAAGCATCCGGCCCAGTCAGTACAGCATCATAAAGATGTACTGTTTTTTGATTTCCTGGCTTATTGTCTTCAAACCGGCCTTTGGCATTCAGCACCAATTGATCCCCGCCAATCTTCCCGCCCAATACTGCATTTTGCGTATTGATAGAGGCATAGAAAGTGCCATCATCTGAAGTTGTAATTTTATCCGCCACAATCACGCCTGAAATGCTCGAAATGATTCTGCTGTATATGTCAGCCTGTAAATTTAATGACGGATTGATCAGCTCATAATTTGAAGCGTCTTTGCCAGCCAGCTGCAGGCTCAGCCATACATTTTTATTTTCACCAGCATTTTTATCTTCAAATTGCCCCTGCGCATTAATATGCAGGTCATCCAAGCCCACTTTGCCTTTCAGCACACTCATCCCTGTATTAATATCGGCATAAGCTATTCCGTCATAGGTTTTGCTTTGTGCAGATAAACCTTGAACCTCTGTAATCAAAGCTTTGGAGATATTCGCCGTGCCTTCAAAGCCTGCCAGCGCCGTATCTTTCAGTTTGTAGTTCAGCGCGTCTTTACCTATGAGCAGCAAGCTGTTGAGTGAAACATTTTTGCCTGTACCTGCATTTTTATCTGCAAAAACGCCATTGACCCAAATACCTAAATCATCGCCGCTGACTTGTCCATCGAAACTGACGCCGCGGGTATCAAACTCTGCTTTGATAGTCCCGTCATAGACTTTATCCGCTGCCTTCAGGCCGTTGATTCTACTGATTTCCGCCTGCTGTATATTCGCTGTTAAAAAAAGATTTTGATCATAGAGCTGATAATTTTTCGCATCCGCCCCAATAAGCGCAAGATCAGAAAGAATGACTTGCCTGTCTGTACCTGCATCTTTAGCAGCAAAGGCGCTGCTGCCAATATTCAAAGAAACTGAATCTCCTAGAATCACTCCATTTAAAACGGCGCTGTTCTGACCGATCACTGCATTCACTGTGCCGTCATATACTTTATCCTGCGCCTGAAGTCCTGAAATGCCTTGAATAACAGCCTTCTCAATCACGCCATTCAGCCAGGGCGCATTTGCCGACAGCTGATAATTGGCTGCATCGGCACCATGGATCTGCAAGCCTTCCAACTTGGCAATTTTGGCGCCTGCATCTTTGCTGCCAAAACTTGCTCCCTCGGCATAAAGAATCACATTATCGCCTTGGATCATGTCTGCTGACATTGCATATTGACTGTAGAGCGGCGCAGACAGTTTTCCATCATAGGTTTTGATAATCGTCCCAAAGCCGCTGTTATCCGAAATAACTTTCTGCGTGATATTCGCAGAAGCTGTGTACGGTGTATTTTGCAGCTGATAATTTTGAGCATCGGCCCCAGTCAGCACCAGATCTGAAATATAAACTGTTTTATTCTGTCCCGCATTCTTATCTGAAAATATGGCTTTTCCTCCGCTCAAGGCAACAAAATCGGAAGCAATTTTGCCATTCAGCTGCGCACGCCAAAGTTCAGCCTCTGCAGCATCTGTACCGTCATACACTTTGTCTTTTGCCAGCAGCTGGCTTACCGTCAAATCCGCTTTTTCAATATCCGCCGACAGCACTGACGAATGTCCTTCCAGCTTATAATTCGACGCATCTGCACCAGTTAAATTCAGGCTGCCGATATAGACGGTTTTACCCTCTCCTGCATTTTTATCTGCAAAGCTTGCAGTACCGGATGCACTCAGTTCATCGCCTTGAACTTTGCCAGAAAGAACAGCATTGGATGCATCCAGCAGCGCATTGACCGTGCCGTCATAAGTTTTATTCAATGCTTTTAAACCGCTGTCTATGCGGATTTCAGCCTGATGGATGTCTGCTGCTGCGGTTAAGCCGTTTTGCAGCAGCGTGCTTGACAGCGCATAGTTGCCTGCATCCGCACCGCTCAGCTGCAAATTGCTGACTTGCGCGGACTTTGCCGAACCGGCATTTTTGTCGATAAAGCTTGCACTGCCGGTTAGAGAAATGCTGTCATTTTCAACCTTTCCGAAGAGCATTGCATCTGCAGCATTCAGTGATGCATTCACTGTGCCGTCATAGGTTTTGCTCAAGACTTCTATCCCGCTGATACTATCGATGACTTTTTGAAAAATAAACGCTGACGACGTCAGATTAGATGCAAGCTCATAATTCTGCGCATCAGCGCCATTCAATGTGACATTGTACAAGCTCACCGTTTTACTTCTGCCTGCATTTTTGTCGGAGAACTGCGCACTTCCAATTGAAACTGTGACCTGATCTGCCCCAAACAGCCCTGCCGCAACAGCATTTGCATTCACTTGTGCAGTCAGCAGCCCATCGTAGATTTTATCTGCAACCGCATTGCTGATCTGATAGATCTGCGCTTTGCTTAACGTGATATCGCCTTGAGAAAAGATCAAATCGTAGCCGTTTTGTACTGAATACAGCCCAGCCAGCTGAGAATGGCCTAATCCCGCATTTTTAATGCCTCCGGTATAAACAGTAGATCCGAGAATTTTTGAAGCATCTGCCCAATCATCCAACACCGTATAGCTGCTGCTGTTTTGCATCTGGCCATTATATGTGCCACTGTAGTCATCCGCTTTTACTGTCAGAGGTGTTAAAAATGCTTTGAGCAAAGGTGCAGTCTGCCCTTCATAAATCCGCCAAGCGCCATTCATTCCAGCCCTGTCTGCAACAGACCAGCCCAAAACTGAATAGGCCGCGCTATTTTTTTCCTGTCCAGCCATAAATGCAGCAATTGCACCTGAGCTGTCCCAAACCTGCTGTGAACCATCAGCATTCAACGCATAAGCTTCTTTGATAACGGTACTGTACACTTCACCAGCAAGCGCCCCTGACATATTATCCGCCTGCACATTGACATCTGCATAAGCGCGTTCAATGCTGCTGAAATAGGATGAGCCAACCAAGCCGCCGGCATAGTTCTGCGCTGCAACTTTGCCAGTAACGAAACTGTTGCTGATATGAGTACTCGATATGCTGCCGGCCAAACCGCCAATATTGTCATCTCCTGAGACATTAACATTCATCAAACCGATATTGCGGATATCCGCATCTAGCGTCTTGCCAAACATCCCCCAGTTACTGCCTTGACCCTGGCCGCGCTGCACAGCATGAACAGTCAAATTTTCAATGATATGACCTAAACCGTCAAAACGGCCAGTGAATGAGCGGTTGCCACTGTTTGGGCCAGTACCTTCAATCAGCGTACCGACAGGCGAAAAATTGGCAAGCGCAGCCGCATCAATATTGCTGCCTAAAGCATAATTGCCGCTGAGATCATCCTGCATGTTCTGCACAGCATGGATATCCGTCAAAACATGAAAAGCCTTAAAATTCTGTACATCAGAACCGCGCTGAATGCTGAAATTCAAGCCCTGCTGCAAATGCACCGGCGCTTGAATATAATAATCTGCATAGATAGGCTTCATCATCTGTTCATCAGCATCAAAGATCTCACTAATGCTGCCGTCAGCACTTTGCTGACCGTATTTCAAATGCAGCTGACCGCCTGCACCTTTGCCGGCATCAATGACATGATTGATGTAAATATCATTATAAGCATCCAGTGTCAGCGCTTTTCCGCTGTCCCATGCAACAGCGTCTTCAATGATAATATCGCCTTTTCCGGACGTATCCGTATTTACCGCGCCGGATGCTGAAGCCTGCGTCAGGCCCGTTTGCACAATCACATCCGTCGTCTTTAACGCAGCGCTTAATGCAGCGCCGGTTATATGGCCATTCTGCCCGACTTTAAAATCCACAGGATCAATCAGCCACTGTCCCTGTTTTGCGCCATGTTCCGCCTCTGTGCTGACTTTAGCCGCATCAGAAACATGAACCGCCGCAGCCGAAGTTTCGATAAACCCGCCATTCTGACCATTTTTGCCTTCAGCAGCCAATGTTCCAGAAATATTGCTTTGCCCATTCGACATATCGCCTAATAGCACAATTTCGCCCTTCGCATTTGTCTCAAGACGGTTAGCTTGGATATAGCCGCTATGGTTGACAACCGCTCGGCCCAGCTGCTTTTCTGCAGCAGCCGTTAAATGCACAGTTCCATTATCTGCAATAATGGCGCCGCCATTGTCGACCAGCGCCTGCAACGCGCCCTGATCAATGTCATAGCTGGCTAGTTTTCCATTTTGCAGCGTAATGCGCACTTTTTCCGCTGCGGTCAGTTCCACACGGCCATTTGGTGCAGTAATTTCACCGGTATTTTTAACGGCTGAAGCAATCAGCGCAACCGTGCCTCCATGCGCAGCAGTGATTTTCCCATGGTTTTCAACAGACGCTGCTTTGCCATTGCCGGAAAAACTGAATTTTCCCTGAAACAAATCCTGATCTTGCAAATCTAAAGTAGAAGCTACAATCCCTCCGGCATTGACCTGCGCTGTTTTGGAAAATAGCACGCCATTTGGATTAATCAAAAAGACTTGGCCATTGGCATTCAGCCTGCCCATGATTTGGCTGCCATTACTGTCCAACACCCTGTTCACTGCAATAGAGGAATTATTTGGCTGAACAAAGTTAACCTCTGCCTGACTGCCGATATTGAATGTATTCCAGCTTGCTGATAAATTCTGACTTTGCTGCAGTACATTCAGCGTGTTGCCAGACTGTTTAAATTCTGCGCTGCCTGCAATCACCTGCTGGCCTGTTGGCAATGCAATATCACTGATCGCTGCGGATACACTGAAAGACAATAATGAAAGTGCCGGCAATACCAGCAAGCTGAGATAATTTGAATAGATTTTAGACGATGCCTTATTTTTTTTAACGGCAGCACACGATGCGCCTGCTGCATTTTTTGCAAGTTCAGATACTGCCTGCCAGCAAGATTTATTCTTATTCCAAATGATTCTATATATTTTGTTCATTTTTCACCCAATAGCAAAGCTAAATGAAGCTATTAGAACATTAAACAAAAAACAGTCATATCACTTAAATTTGGGATATTTTTCCATTCATCCTAAAATTAGGCCCAAAAAAAAGACCGCTAAAAGCGGTCTTTTTTTATCATCTAAGATGATTAAGCAGCCAATGCGCCTTTAGCTTTTTCAGCTAAAGCTGCAAATGCAACTGAATCATGCATAGCGATGTCAGCAAGTACGCGGCGGTCGATGATCACTTGAGCTTTTTTCAAGCCATCGATCATACGGCTGTACGACAAACCGTTTTGACGAGCACCAGCATTGATACGCGCAATCCATAGAGCACGGAATTGACGTTTCTTTTGACGGCGGTCACGGTAAGCGTATTGACCCGCTTTGATTACTGCTTGAAACGCAACACGATAAACACGTGAACGCGCGCCGTAGTAACCTTTAGCACGAGCTAGAATTTTTTTATGACGGCGATGAGCCTGTACACCACGTTTTACACGAGCCATTTAAAATCTCCTTAGATGTATGGGCACATAGCACGAACTGAAGCAACGTCACTTACGTGAACCATTACACAGCCGCGTAATTGACGAATACGCTTAGCAGATTTTTTGGTCAAAATGTGGCGCTTGAACGCTTGTTTGCGTTTGAAACCGTTTGCAGTCGCTTTAAAGCGTTTAGCTGCACCACGGCGAGTTTTCATCTTAGGCATAACAACCTCTTTTGAACACCTGTTCGGCACGTTCGCACCATTGCGATTACGCCCTGCAGGTAAGGGAGCGAGTATTCTAAAGCATCTTTGTTCAAAACAAAAGCACCATCGAAAATTAAAATCTACCTCTGAGGAGCTTAGTTTTATTTTCTATAAGCTTTACATGATGAAATATCAACCAAGCATAAACTGCGACTTATAATTTTCGCATCTTCTCTCCAGTTGCCTGTTATGACACCTGCACATGATGCATTCGCAGCCTTACGCTATCGTGATTTCTCAATTATCACCCTCAACCAATTTAGCTTGACCTTAGCCATTTTAATTCAAGAAATTATTGTGGCTTATTCCCTCTATCAAATTACCAAAGACCCACTCACCTTGGGCCTAATTGGTTTAGCAGAAGCGATTCCATTTATCAGCCTTTCCTTGTGGGGCGGTTATTTTGCTGACCGCTTTAATAAGCAATTAATTATGAAGATTTGCTTATTTTTTGCCATCCCCATGCCGCTCATTTTATGGTGGTTGTTTCACTTATATGGACAAGCAACGATTGGCGTACAAACGCTGTCATGGGGTATTTATGCCGTCATTTTTGGCCTAGGCACCATTCGTGGTTTTTATAATCCCTCTGCTACGTCATTAAAACCATTTTTAATTCCACGTGAACTGTACGCCAATGGTGCAACATGGACCACGATTGGTTGGCAAAGTGGCGTTATTTTAGGGCCAATGTTAGGCGGTTTTATGTTGGCCTTCTGGGGACGTGAAAACAGCTTACTTAGCGTTGCAGGCCTATTAGTACTGTGTTTTGTGCTGATTAACTTACTGCAAAAGCGTCAGTTTCCAAAAATTGAAACTGACAAACTTTGGAATAGCTTAGGCGATGGATTTCGCTTTATCTGGAAAACCAAAATTGTGCTATGGGCCATTTCACTGGATCTAGTCTCAGTGCTGTTTGGTGGTGTGATTGCACTTTTGCCCATCTTTGCAGAAGATATTTTAAAAGTTGGTCCAGAAGGCCTTGGCTATCTGCGCGCAGCACCTTCAATCGGTGCATTAATAACGATGATTGCACTCACCAAGTTTCCACCCACACAAAATGCATGGCGCAATATGTTATTAGCAGTTGCGGGCTTTGGCTTCTTCACCTTGTTATTTGCCTATTCAAACGTATTGTGGCTGTCTTTATTTGCACTCGCTATGACAGGCGCTTGCGATAGTATTTCAGTTGTCATTCGCCAAACCATTTTACAAATCTATCCGCCAGAAAATATGCGTGGTCGTGTCGCCGCTGTAAACGGTATGTTTGTCTCTTCAAGCAATGAGTTAGGCGCTTTTGAATCAGGTTTAGCCGCAAAATACATGGGGACAATTATGGCAACTGTGTTTGGCGGCTGTATGACCCTCGCTGTTGTTGTGATCAGTTGGTCAAAAACCAAAGATTTATTTGGACTAGACATCACCAAGGGTACAGAAAAATAGCGAAAACAGTGGATTTAGACTTGCCAGTATTTCTAATTCAGGAAATACTGCGCTTCAATATTGACCAATCATCACATTGCGTGATTAAAGCCTTTAACTTATGAAAAAAATTCTGTGCTTATCTACTTTAATGTGCCTCCCACTGACGGCTTACAGTGCAGCTACGAAACAAGTCCATCAGCTTCCTGCACAGACGATTGACGTCTCACCGACATCGCACTTAACCACACGTTTACAGTGGTCTAAGTTTCCAGAGCCGAATTACAGCATTGAAGATTTAAAAAATGAAAATCGTGCAGCAATCATTCGTGTGGTGGCCAATACCAAAGGTGATGTAACCAATGCTACGGTTGAAGAAAGTACTGGCCTTAAAGCCCTCGACCAGCTTTTAATTCAAGCCGTTGAAGATGCTCAGGTCAAACCCCATATCAAAAATGGTCGTGCCGTATCACAAATAGGTTATCAAGCCTTTAACCTCAAGCTCAGCAACAAAGAAACTGTGTGTGACTACCAGTTCGATTCAAAAGTTTGGCTTGCTCAAAGCGAAGCAAAAAAAACTGCTTTTCAATATGTAGTGCAACCAAAGCTGAGTCTTAACTCAAGTCAGCTCAATGGCCATAACCGCCAAGTTAAATTTAGCTTTGCCACAGACAAGCACGGCAACGTTAAAAAAGTAAAAATTAAACAAGGTTCTGGTATTTATGCACTGGATCAAAATATTGTACAAGCCGTATCAGACAGTAAAATTAGCGTAAAACGCAATGCGCGTACCTTATGGATGTATAAGCAATCCCACTTTAAGGACCAAATTGAATTTAAGCTCAATGCTTGCAAATAATGTCCACACTAAGGCTCATCTCATTTGATGGGCCTTTTTTTATGCCGACTTCAATCATGCACAACGTTAAAATACATTAATAAAAATCAAATAAACGCAAAGATAACGCCCAATTTTTGCCACGCTTACCAGCACTAAAAACCGCCAAAAATTTTCTTTTAATAGACCAGCAATTAAGGTAATTGGATCGCCAATGATTGGTGTCCAACTGAGCAACAATGACCAATAGCCATATTTTTGATAGAAGTCCTGAGCCTGTTGCATTTTCTGGGCAGATACAGGAAACCATTTTTTATTTTTAAATTGTTCTATCTTTAGGCCCAAATACCAATTAACACAGGAACCTAAAATATTACCCACGCTTGCTATGGCAATGAGCCACCCAACTGCATAACTGTGCTGTATCAACAAGCCTAACAAAACCGCCTCAGACTGCAAAGGCAACAGTGTGGCTGCCCCAAAGGCGCAAAGGAATAACAAAAACAAACTCATGCTGTGCTATTCCTCTGTCTGGTTGTTATTACAAACCTAATCGCTGTTTGGTCTTACGGTATTCCCAAATCGACCACAAAACCATAACGCCAATAATGAAAGCGCGCGACCAACCATAACGTGTAGTTAGCGGTTGAATCACTTCTTTTAATCTGACTTGATCATGTGTTTGCAATGCATTAGCGACCGTTTGAATATGCACAGCCTCGGCAATAAACAAGACTAAAGACAGCACAATAGCTGCAATAATGGCAAAATAAACCCGCGAATTGGCTTCCACAATGCGTGTCAGATTTAAGAAAAATTCTTTCATGTATTCATCCAATAAAAAACCACCGCAGAAGTGGTGGTTTTATGATTTTCAATCATCTTAGCATAACTGCTTAAAACAATGCCTTGTTATTGCCATCAGACTTTTATAGCCAATGCTTTCTGCACCGCAGGGCGCGCCGTTAAGCGCTCGACATACTCTTTCACTTGTGGATAATCTTCTAACTGAATCCCCTGCCACTCATGACGCAAAATCCAAGGCAGTATCGCCATATCTGCAATCGAGTAGCCGCCAGCTACATATTTTTGCCCAATTAATTGATGATTTAAAACTTTGTATAAGCGCTTAGTTTCATTCACATAACGCTCAGTTGCATACGGAATACGCTCCGGCGCAAAACGACTAAAATGGTGATTTTGACCCAACATTGGACCAAAGCCACCCATTTGCCACATCAGCCACTGCTCAACTTCAACACGCTCAAATTCATCTTCAGGATAATACAGTCCAGTTTTACGGCCAAGGTACTGTAAAATAGCACCCGACTCAAATACGGAGATGGCTTCACCACGTGGCCCGTTTTGATCCACAATCGCTGGTATTTTGTTGTTTGGCGAGATTTTTAAAAAATCAGGCTGAAATTGATCATCCTCTAAAATATTAATTGGGAAAATTTGATATTCCAAGCCCATTTCTTCTAATGCAATGGTGATTTTATGGCCATTGGGCGTCCCCCAATAATACAGATCAATCATATACTTATCCTGTCAATGTTCTGATTTTTAATATCAACTGTCTTGATTTATGTGCTGTTTATAGCATGCATTACGCTTTTAAACCTTAACTTAAACTGAAACTCAGCATAAAAATATAGCGAAAAAGATAACAAATTAAGCAATGTTTTTCTCAAAATCCGATTATTCGCCAAATACATCTATTTCAATTTTTTATACTGCCCTTAACCCTGATTATGTAGATACCATTAAGCATGCTTAAAGTGTAGCTTTCATGTCTTTTATTTAGATCAGCACTTCAATCCTATTATTTCAATAAAAAAAGCCCTGCAATTGCAGGGCTTTTTTTCAAAATGTAGATTACTTACGTTTTTTAGGACCAAGTAACATACCCATTTGACGACCTTCCATTTTCGGGGTCTGCTCAACAACACCCACATCAACCACGTCTGCTTCAATTTTTTGTAATTGAGCCAAACCAAGTTGTTGGTGTGCCATTTCACGACCACGGAAACGCAACGTAATTTTTACTTTGTTGCCTTCCTCAAGGAACTTGATGATTGCACGTAGTTTTACGTTGTAATCACCAACATCAGTACCTGGGCGTAACTTGATTTCTTTCACCTGTACTTGATGTTGTTTTTTCTTCGCTTCTTTCTGCTTTTGCTTAAGATCAAACAAATGCTTGTTAAAGTCCATGATTTTGCAGACTGGTGGCTCAGCATTTGCAACGATCTCAACAAGGTCAAGATCAGCAGCTTCTGCTGCGCGCAAAGCTTCATTTAGAGATACAATCCCTTTTTGCTCGCCATTTTCGTCTACAAGACGGACTTCTTTTGCACGAATTTCATCATTCAACGCAGGACGGTTTGATTTACTACCCTGTTGATTACGGTCAGGCTGTTTAATCGCTTTTACTCCACAATGTACCGGCCACGTTCGGCTACGGCTGCTTTCACTAAGTCAACGAAAGCATCGATTGACATAGTGCCCAAATTTGTTCCAGAGCGGGTACGTACGTTTACTGTACCTTCTTCTACTTCACGGTCCCCAAGTACCAGTAAGTAAGGAATACGCTCTAATGTACGTTCACGAATCTTAAAGCCGATTTTCTCATTTCTCAAGTCAGAAATGGCACGAATACCGTTTTCTTTAAGTTTCTCGACGACTGACCCACATGCTTCTGCTTGTGAATCTGTAATGTTCATTACACATGCTTGGATTGGTGACAACCAAGGTGGCATGAAACCAGCATAGTGTTCAATAAGTATACCAATAAAACGTTCGAAACTGCCAAGAATTGCACGGTGCAACATTACAGGCTGATCACGATCGTTGTCTTCGGTTACATAAGAAGCGTCTAAACGTTCTGGCAAGTTGAAGTCACATTGAATTGTACCGCACTGCCATACACGGCCTAAGCAGTCTTTTAATGAGAATTCAATTTTCGGACCGTAGAATGCACCTTCACCTGGTTGAAGTTCCCACTCTAAGCCAGCAGCATCTAAAGCATCTGCCAAAGATTTTTCTGCCATGTCCCAAAGTTTGTCATCACCCACACGTTTTTCTGGACGTGTAGACAATTTCATTTGCACTTCTTCGAAGCCAAAATCTTTATAAACATCTAAAGTCAGTTTAATAAAGTCTGCAACCTCAGTACCAATTTGTTCTTTAGTACAGAAAATATGCGCATCATCTTGGGTAAAGCCACGTACACGCATAATGCCGTGCAATGAGCCCGATGGTTCGTTACGGTGACATGAACCAAACTCAGCCAAACGAACAGGAAGATCACGGTAAGATTTTAAACCTTGGTTAAATACTTGCACGTGACATGGGCAGTTCATCGGTTTTACAGCATAGTTACGATTCTCTGAATGCGTCGTAAACATGTTGTCTGCATAGTTTGCAGCATGGCCTGATTTTTCCCAAAGCGTGAAATCCACCACTTGTGGTGTACGAATTTCTTCGTAGCCATTGGCTTGTTGAACTTTACGCATGTACTGCTCAAGTACTTGATAAATGGTCCAGCCGTTCGGATGCCAGAACACCATGCCCGGTGCTTCTTCTTGCATGTGGAACAAATCAAGTGCTTTACCAATTTTACGGTGATCGCGTTTTTCAGCTTCTTCAATACGTTTGATATATGCAGCAAGCTGTTTTTTGTCTGCCCACGCTGTACCGTAAATACGTTGTAGTTGTTCGTTTTTCGCATCACCACGCCAGTAAGCGCCTGACATTTTAGTCAGTTTGAATGCTTTTAAGAATTTAGTATTCGGTACGTGCGGACCACGGCACATATCCAAATAGTCTTGATGGTAGTACAAGCCCATTTCTGTTTCGTCAGGCATGTCTTCAATCAGACGTAATTTATAATCTTCGCCACGTGCAGTGAATTCTTTAATCACTTCATCACGCGGTGTCATTTTTTTAATAACGTCATAATCTTGATCGATGAGCTTTTTCATGCGCTCTTCGATGGCAGCCATATCTTCTGGTGTGAATGGTTTTTCACTGAAGATGTCGTAATAGAAGCCATCTTCGATGACTGGACCAATTACCATTTTTGCTTGTGGGAACAATTGCTTAACTGCATGACCTACAAGGTGAGCGCAAGAGTGACGAATGATATGAACACCATCTTCGTCTTTAGGCGTGATAATTTGCAAGCTTGCGTCTGCTGTAATTAAGTCAGATGCGTCAACCAATTGACCGTTTACACGACCAGCAACTGTATTTTTTGCAAGACCAGGACCGATGCTTTGAGCAACTTCCATCACAGATACGGCGTGATCAAATTCTTTTTGATCGCCATTTGGCAAAGTGATAATTGGCATAAAAAATCCTTAAGGAGTGATGCCCCGTACAATAGAGCATATCACCGCGAGATTATGATCGAGGGAAACCCTCAAAAGATAAAAACGGTGGATAAATAAAATTCGATCTAAATTTTACACGTCTTGGCCCGTTTAATAAACCGTTAATGCTGATTTATCCACAGATGTCTATATTTCCTAAAACATGTGTTCTTACAATTAGCCACTCTATAATCAAATCATTCCATATTAAGCTTAGCTTGAAAATCCAATTTTGATGGTCTTGGACATCACTTAGAGTTTTCAAAAATAATTTATCTGATTAGCAAAATTACTCACTGAATAAAATTAGGCAGGTATGATGCAAGCACATTCTTTAATTTCTTGGACAGAACTTTCCCCATTAAAGCCCGCTTATGCTTTAGCGGCGAATGTCGATTTAATCGTTCTTCGCTTACCCGAAGATGACCCAGAAAATGTGGTCGTCATGTACGGTCGTTGCCAGCACCGTGGTGCATTGATGGCGGATGCACATATTCAAGGTGATAAAATTGTCTGTGGCCTACATGGCTCGCACTATATTTATAAAACTGGAATCAACCCTCGTTACCTCAATAAAAACCTACAAAAATTTAAAGCATGGGTAGAGAACGATCAGGTTTTTGTTGATTTAGAGGAAATTACAGCTTGGGAAAAACGCAATCCGCAACAATATAAACGCGATCAATACCAAGGTTTATATGCAGATTCTGCACCTGCACCAGAAGAGCCACACAATAAATTTATTTTAGAGCTTGCGCGTAATGGCCTAAAAAACTTTGGGCATCATGGCCCGACGGCTGCGATGGGAGTCCCTTTTGATAAGCTGCCCAAATGGGAAGATATTCAACTGGTGACTGCACAGCTGTGGAAAGTGCCTCTACTTGATGATGCACCCGTTGCAACAAAAGTGGTGATTGGTCCAAATGCCAAAAAGCCCTTGGTTTTAGATATTCCACTCTTTGTGTCCGATATGAGTTTTGGCGCCTTATCACAAGAAGCAAAAACAGCACTTGCAATGGGCGCTGAGCTGGCAGGTACAGGGATTTGCTCGGGCGAAGGCGGTATGCTCGCCGATGAGCAAGCTGCCAACTCGCGCTATTTTTATGAACTGGCCTCAGGTCGTTTTGGCTATGACATTGAAAAAGCTTAGATTAGCATTTGAAGTGCAACACCATGTTGTTGCCATAATACCTGACTCGGACTTTTAAAGCCGAGTCTTTTTCTTGGCCGATGATTCAAGCGTTGAGTGATTTCTGAAATATATTCATCCGT
>NZ_JACAXE010000025.1:0-53074 GCF_013391565.1 Acinetobacter sp. SwsAc6 | reverse complement strand
TATGCCGAGTCGTAAAGCTCAGAAAGCTGTTATTGAACAAAGATATTTAAATCCTGTTCTTGACTCTTGCAGTTAAAAACAGGACATTTTAAATGGTTTATCGCATAGACATTTTAATTGGTGAATAGCAGAAGAAGCCCAGACCTAAGATCTAGGCTTTAAGTTAAAGCTCACAAGTTAGATATGACTCTTTGTCCATTTATTTATGAGATTTTGCGCCCACGATACTAAGAATTTGCATCTATCCAACACTCACCCCATTTTCGTGTTTTTAAAATCGATTAATAATCACTTTTACAGCATACACATGCATTTTCCGCTGAATTTAGTGCGCATTAAACCCAATCATCAACATATATTTTTTCAAATCAATCAAAGACAAAACTAAATATTCTCAATATGATAAAAAAATAAGCCCATGAAAGTTGAAGAATGTGAATACCAATACAACATCGATACTCGTTACAGGCGCCACTGGCTATATTGCCAGCTGGGTCATTAAAAATCTGCTTGAACAAGGACATACAGTTCACGCCACCGTACGTGATCTGAATAAGAAAAAAAGCTTTGCTCACTTAGAAAATATCGCAAACCAAAGCGCTGGCACACTCAAACTGTTTCAAGCCAATTTACTTACACCGCATGCCTTTGATGAAGCCATGCAAGGCTGTGAAATTGTGTTGCACATGGCCTCACCTTTTGTGGTGACCAATTATAAAGATGCGGTAAAAGACATTATTGAGCCTGCGGTAATAGGCACAGAAAATGTCCTAAACAGCGTAAACCAAACAGAATCTGTAAAACGTGTGGTGGTAACCTCCAGTATTGCCTCTACTTATGGCGATGCGATCGACATTAAGCAAACGGCAAATAATCAATTTGATGAGTCTCACTGGAATACCACCAGCTCCGAAACCCATCAACCCTATCCATACTCAAAAGTCATGGCGGAGCGCAAAGCGTGGGATATGCAAAAAGCGCAAAACCGCTGGGAACTGGTTTGTGTCAACCCAGCGCTTGTGCTCGGCCCTTCACTGACAGCAATGACCAAGTCTGGCAGCGTTGAAGTGCTAGAGCAATTTGCCAACGGCATGACCCTCGCCGGTGTACCGCCGATGTGGAATGGCATTGTCGATGTTCGTGATGTTGCCGATGCTCACTTGCAGGCAGCTTTTAACCCAAATGCAAAAGGCCGTTATATCATCAGTGGTGGCTCACTCAGCCTGCTGGAAATGGGTAAAATTCTGCGCCAAAACTTCGGCCCTAAATTCCCCTTCCCGCGCAATCAGTTGCCTAAAGCTGCATTTAAATTGTTTGGCCCATTGGCTGGTTTTTCCAAATCTTTTGTTGAACTCAATATGGGTTATCCTATCTACTTTAATGCGTCTAAGAGCCAAGCCGAATTGGGCATTCAATATCGCAATATTGAAAACAGCTTAGTTGAGCATTTCCAGCAGCTGCTGGATGACGGTGTTGTGAAAAAATACATCCCTTAACAGATCATAAAAAAACCGCCCTAGGGCGGTTTTTTCAGCTTTGCAAATTATTCTATTTGCCCATGGCTTTTCATCAACTCAATAAATTCAGCTTCATTGATGACTGGAATACCTAATTTTTCAGCTTTTTCCAGTTTAGAACCAGCTTTTTCACCAGCAACCACACATTTGGTTTTACTCGAAACACTGCCGCTGACACGAGCGCCGAGTGTTTGCAGCAACTGCGTCGCTTCATCACGACCCATCGTGCTCAATGTACCCGTTACTACCCAACTCTCGCCATTTAAAGGTTGACGACTTGGTGCAACTGGCGCATCCCAATGAATGCCTGCAGCCAGCAAACGCTCAACTACTTCAAGGTTATGCGGTGCTTGGAAAAAGTCGACAATCCATTCAGCAGTGATATCACCTACATCCGGTGTTTTTTTCAAAGCATCTAAATCAGCAACTCGAATCGCATCAAAAGTTTGGAAAGTATTCGCCAACATGCGTGCCGTGGTTTCACCTACCCCGCGGATACCCAAGGCATAGATGAATGAACCTAAAGTAGTTTTCTTGCTGTTTTCAATCGAATCAATCAGGTTTTGTACTGACTTCTCACCCATTTTTTCAATGGTCAGCAGCTTGTCACGGTGTTCATGCAGGCTGTAAATATCAGCCACATCTTTCAGTAAATCCAAATGCAGCAATGATTCCGCCCAACGATCGCCTAGGCCTTCAATATCCATGGCTTTACGTGAAACGAAATGACGGATCGCTTCGATACGCTGCGCCGCGCAATATAGACCGCCTGAACAGCGCGCCAAAGCTTCACCTTCAGGCATCACCACTGGCGATGCACACACAGGACAGCTTTCAGGCAGATGCACTTCAACAGCATCCACAGGACGAAACTCAGGCCAAACCTTTTCGACTTTTGGAATCACGTCACCGCTGCGGTAAACACTCACGGTATCACCAATGCGCACATCCAAACGGTGAATTTCACCAATATTATGCAAGGTTACATTTGAAACCGTTACACCGCCAACTGCCACAGGGTTCAACCGTGCCACAGGCGTTAAAGCACCTGTACGCCCCACTTGCCAGTCAATATTATCCACGGTAGTTAACGCTGCAACAGCAGGAAATTTATAGGCTGTTGCCCAGCGCGGTTCACGGCTTAAGAAGCCCAAAGTCTGCTGCTGTTTCAGATCATTGACTTTAATCACCATACCGTCAATTTCAACAGTCAGCTCAGGACGCTCTGCATTAATCTGTTCATAAGCCTGCTGCACAGCCTGTATGCTGTCGCAAACAAAATGACGCTCGCCCACCGCAAAGCCAAACTGTGTCAGCCATTCAAGACTGGCTGACATGGTGCTTTGCCCATGATTCGGCTCGCACTGCGCAATCCCGTAAGCATAGAACGCCAATGGACGTGAAGCTGCAATACTTGGATCAAGCTGACGTAAACTGCCTGCTGCTGCATTACGCGGATTGGCAAAGGTTTTTTCACCCTTGGCTTCATTTTCCGCATTCAGCTTTTCAAAGCCGGCTTTCGGCATCAGCACCTCACCGCGTACTTCTAATAAAGCTGGAATTTCTGCAGAAGCTGATGTCAGCACTTTAGGCAGGTTGCGAATGGTTTTAACATTTTGGGTAATGTCTTCGCCTGTTTCACCGTCACCGCGCGTCACACCACGTACCAGCACGCCATGTTCATACCAAAGCGAAATCGCTAAGCCATCAAATTTCAGCTCGACATCATATTCAATTTTTTGATTCGGCAGACGCTCTTCAATACGGCGCGCAAAAGCAAATAAGTCTTCTTGATTAAACACGTTACCCAGTGACAGCATAGGCACTGCATGGGTCACGCTTTCAAATTTAGACAGCGCTTTGCCACCGACTTTATTGGTTGGCGTGTCTGCTTGAATATATTCAGGGTGCTGGGTTTCTAATGCTTTTAACTGGTGAAAAAGCTGATCGTATTCACTGTCTTCAATGGTCGGCTGATCCATTACATAATAGGCATGATTGTGCTGCGCCAAAATTTGAATCAACTGGCGCATTTGCGCGATGACCGGTTGCGGTTGTGTCATATCTTCACCATAAAAAAGGGCGGTAAATTTCCGCCCTCAAAAAATTCTATCACTGATCTATATTATAAAAATCAGCGTGACCCGTTGCAATCCTAAGCTTCTACCGCTTGCCCTAAGCGATAATCAATGGCTTGATGACGCCAATGTTCACGTAGCTGCGGTGTAAATTCCTGATTGTTTTGATCATAAACCGTACCTGCAATTTCACGTGCAATCAGACGCGAAATACTGTCCATGGTATCAAAGGCGTTTTGCACATCGCTATGTGGTAATGCTAAGAAGAAGGCCAAACCTTTCACTTGCTCAGTCGATAATGTTTCTAAATCAAAACCTGCCGCCGCACCATCATTACCAATTTGCAATACTGAGAACAATAACTTGCTATCGTCTTCACTATAACGATGGAAACATGCCATTTCACCAAAACGTAAACCATATTTCATCAGCACTTTCAGGGTTTTTTCACCTGATAATGCACGACTATCTGAATAGACATTCAAAGCAATATACGTTTCTGCTGTAGCCAAAGCACTTTCTTCATCCACCAACTTTTGCTCATGCAAATGTGCATCAAGAATATTACTTTCATCTTCAAATTCAGAAATTTCAGCTTTTTCAATGTGATTCAAGCTCAGCTCTGAAGGTTTTTCCTCGGCCTTCACCGCTTCAGCAATTACCGCCGTACTCACCGTCACTTCACGTACCGTTTGAACGTCGGCATTTTCAGCTTTTTCAACATTCGCATCATTTGTAGCGCTTTCTGTAACAGGTTCTGGCTGTGCTTCTTTGGCTTCAGTAGGTTCAGCTTCAGCTAAAACTGGCTCTTTACGCACTTCTGCTTCCGTTTGCAATTGCTCACGAACATGACGTGGAATCACAGGTTGCTGCGAGTCAGGATGAATATGTAAATCCGTTTCCAACGAAGGTGATACTTCTGCTGGCTTTTTCAGCAATAATCGAATGCCCAGTAGCATAATAACCACTGCAACAACAATCCCAAGGATTGTGGTAATTTCCATACTATGACTCCGCAACTAAACCGTATTCTTTTGCTTGTTCTAAATCGACAGTGACCAATTTAGACGTTCCCGGTTCTGGCATGGTCACACCGAGCAAATCAGTTGCCATGGTCATCGCCAGTTTATTATGTGTAATGTAAATGAATTGCACTTGTTCAGAAAGTTCTTTTACTAAATTACAAAATCTTCCTACATTGGCATCGTCCAAAGGCGCATCAACTTCATCCAATACGCAAAATGGTGCGGGATTCAAACGGAAGATCGCAAAGACCAGTGCCAAAGCAGTTAACGCCTTTTCACCACCTGAAAGCAAGGCCAATGAACTGTTGCGCTTACCTGGTGGACGAGCCATCAGCTTCACCCCAGATTGCCAACCATCTTCTAAACTTAAGCTAGCTTCACCACCATTAAATACTTTTGGAAATAATTCCTGTAATTCAGCATTTACCCGATCAAAGGTATTCATAAAGAGCTTGCGGGTTTCTTGGTCAATGCTCTTCATGGCCACTTGTAATTGCTCAACGGTTTTTTCCAAGTCTTCAATTTGATGACTCAGTTCTTCATAGCGTTTTGAGACTTCTTCATATTCTTCTGAAGCAGCCAAATTCACTGCACCGAGTTTTTCAAATTGCTTTTGTGCTTTTTCCAACTGCTGTTGATGACTGACAATATCAATATTTAAGCCAGTCAGCATCTCACTGTTCATTTCTTTTAATTGTTCAGTGTAATGTTGCAGATCTGACTGCGCCGATTGCCATGCTAAACGCTTTTGTTCGAGCTCTGTTCTGAGCTTTTCATCTTGCTGTTGATGACTATGACGTTGCTCAGTCAATTCACGTTGTTTATTCTGCACATTATTCAGTTCAAGTTGCCACTCCGTCCAAGTTTTTTGCAGTTTGGCAGTCAATTCAGACTGTTCACTGTATTGCGATTGCAAAGTTGGTAACTCGAGCTGTATTGGATCAACAAATTGTTGTGCATGCTCCATCTGCGTATGAATTTGTAAGCGTTGCGCCTTTAAAAATACGCTGTCTTTTTCCAACAATTCAATTTGCTGTGTGGCCTGTAATACTTGCCGACGAATCAGCTCTAATTCTTGTTGTGCTTGCTGTGTTGACTGCTGACGCGCGTCTAAATTCTGGTTCAACTCGTCCAGCTGGTATTGCAATGTTTTATATTGAGGTAAAGCCTGTTCTAGCTTCATATTCAAGGCATGCAAGTCGATGTCTAAATCATCTTTTTGCATTGCGTCTTCTTCCAGCTGTGCCTCAACCTGAATCAACTGATCAGACAATTGCTGCTTTTGAACTGCAAAAGCTTGTGCTGTACTTTGTACTTTTACAATGGCAACATCGGCTTGTTGCAATGCCTGTTGCAGTTGTTTGAGCTCTGTTTGCGCAGCCTGTAATTGTTGCTGTGCGTGTTGAACTTGCGCTAAAGACTGTGGAAGTGCCTCTTCTGCTTGTGTCAACAATGCGTGTTGCTGTACCAATTGCGCGTCAATTTCTTCCAAACGAATACGATGACTGAGCGCACCTTGGCCTGCTTGACTGTCTTCATCATAGTCCAAGCCAATCACCCAGTCGGGCCCAACATGATAACCATCCAAACTTAGGATGGACTGACCTGTCGTTAATTGGCTTTGATAGCGCAGTGCTGTGTTTAGGTCATCCGCCACCGCCACCTGTTGCCAAAGTGAATAGTGTGGCGTATCAATCCATGTGGCTAAACAAGCCAAATTGTCTAATTGAATCTGCGACAGATCAGCCGTCGCTTTTAACTGACGTGCATGGCCATCTTGAAAAGCGTCAGTTGCTGTTAAAACCTGCGCATGGAGCCATTTGGCCAAAAACTTTTCAATCAAAGCTGCATGTGTTTTACCTAAGGCAGACAATTGCAGTGACTGCATCAATTGCACCGTATCCGCTTGCTGTTTAGGCGTAGCTTTGGTGAGCAACTGATTTAAGTTTTTTTGCTCAGATAACAAAATCTGTATGTCTGACTTTAACTGTTGCACCTGTGCTTTTTGCTGTTGTTGCTGTGTATTGAGCTGTTCTAACTCGTTGCTAAACACCATCACCTGTTGCTCGGTGAGTTGATATTTCTCACGAATATCTTGCTTATTCTGCTCAAGCTGTTCGAGCTCATCTTGCTGTGCTTGATTTAAAATTTGCGATGCTTGATGTTGCAAGGTTGCTTTTTGTTGCTCTAAACGACTGATATTTTTACCTAGTTGTTCTAGCTGTGCCAGCATTTGGAGCTTATTTTGTTGTTGCTTTTCAACTTGCGTTTTAACTTGCTCAAACTGCTGCTGCACCATACTGTGCTGCGCTTTTAAATCACTCAAGCCTTGTGTTCTTTCTTGCCCCTGACTTTCTTGCACTGCGAGCTGAGCATTTAAATCATCTTGTTGCTCATGCAAAGTGTCCAATTGCAGTTCTAACAATTGTAGACGTTCTTTAGTTTGTGCCTTTTGCTGTTCGAGTTGCACCAAGTTGGCAGAGTTTTGTGAGAATAAACTTTGCTTTTGCTCCAAAGTCATTTTCAATTCAGCAGATTTTTTTTCAGCCTGTTGCCACTCTGTTTGTAAAGGCGTGGACTGCTGAATTAATCGCTGGAACAATTCACTGGTCGAACTTAAATCATGCTCAAGGGTGTTCAATTCAGAACGTACCAACTTAAAGTGTTCGCCCAAATCATTCATTTGAACAGTATATTCTTGTTGTAAACGACTGCTTTGCTCACACTGAAAAGACAGTACTTCTATTTTAATGGTACGAATTTGCTTTTCGAGGGTTTTATATTGCACTGCCGTTTCGGACTGGCGTTGCAATGTTTTGAGCTGTGATTTGAGCTCGGTCGCAATATCTTCTAAACGCGATAAATTTTGTGTGGTGTGCTCTAAATGCACATTGGTTTCACGACGGCGTGCTTGGTAACGCGAAACGCCTGCTGCCTCTTCCAAAAACACTCGCATTTCTTCAGGCTTGGCATCGACCATACGGTTAATCATGCCTTGTTCAATAATTGCGTATGAACGTGGCCCTAGACCTGTGCCCAAAAAGATATCGGTAATATCTCGACGGCGACATTTGGTTCCATTGAGGAAGTATTCAGATTTACCATCACGGTTTACCTGACGACGCACAGCCAATTCATTATAGGCATTATACGCACCACCTAATTTGCCATAGGTATTTTCAAAACGTAACTCAACACTGGCCACACCTACAGGTTTGCGCTTAGCTGTACCTGTAAAGATAACATCTTGCATGCTACCGCCACGTAACTGGCGCGCGCTCGACTCCCCCATCACCCAACGAATGGCATCAATCACATTGGATTTACCACAACCGTTTGGCCCAACTACAGCGGTGCGACTATCTTTAAAATGTAAAGTCGTATTATCGGCAAAAGATTTGAAGCCAGAAAGTTTTAAACTGCTTAAACGCATAATGTCCTGATTAACGCCGTGAACGTCTAGCCCACGCGAGTTCGATTTGTTTCATCCGTGTCAGTGATTCCAACACAAGGTTCCGTAAGTGTCGACAAAAATCTTCCATAAATAAAGTGGCTTGTTGTGCCTTTCGAATCAAAATTGCATCCGAAACCATCTTAAACAGCTCAAAAGATTCTTGTAGTTCTCTGCGAGAAATATTCAGGGTTAAAAAATAGCTCCGTCGCAATGATGGGAGCAGTTCCTGATAATAACGCATCAGATATGCATTCCCGACCATTTCATGCTGGCGTGCCATTGCCTGAAAGATCAGATCATAAAACTTTTCTGCATTGCCTTGTCGAGTTTCAATGCTCAATTGCTCTAATAATAGCTGAATGCGCTCTGCTTCGTAACTCCGCCATGTTTCAGAAACACGTTGAACAATCTGCCCGAGCAGGAGTGAAGCCATATCAAATAACGCCCGCACCTGTAAGGCCGACATTTCTGACACAATCGCACCGCGTCTGGGAAAAATTTCAATCAGCTGCGTACGTTCTAAAATAAGCAAAGCTTCGCGTACAGAGCCACGGCTCACATCAAGTTCTGCAGAGATGCGTAATTCTTGGATCCGCTCTCCTTCTACCAACTCACCGCGAATGATCTGCTCACTGATATGCTTGGCAATTTGCTCCGACAAGCTCTCCGCTTCTTGTTGCTGCATACTATTCCTATCTTGTTTTTATTGATGCATGAGATGCGATTTTTTATTGCAATCTGGTCTGATTTAACTGCTTTTTACACGACATTACCATAACATTGTAGGACAATATTTTGTCTATACAGTCAATTGCAGTCTATAACGCCATCCTTGGCGCTTTCAAGCCACTTTGTCTTAGGATTCAGCTTAAAAATGTAAAATTCCCTGGCAAATAAAATAAATGCCTACTGTACTGAGCAGGCTTGCAAAACATTTTTTTAACATGGCTGGAGACAAGCGATGTGCGACTTTTGCCCCGAGCTTTGCGGTCATAAAACTCATCACACTAATGCCAATAAAGGCATAAATATGCACATAGCCAATGGTATGTGGTAAATCTACTTGGGCTTGCTGACCAAACCACATAAACCCGAGCGCACCTGCAATTGCAATCGGCAAGCCACAAGCGGCAGACGTCGCTACAGCTTTTTGCATCACCACGCCACAACGGTTCAAATACGGCACCGTTAAGCTACCACCACCAATACCAAAGATTGCAGAAGCAATACCAATCCCGCCACCTGCAAGCATTTGCATAGGCGTAGACGGTAAATGTTGCGCTGGGTCAATTTTGGCATGTGCACCACGAAACATTTTAAAAGCTACCCAAAGCGCGAAGCCACCAATGAACAATTGCAGGCCTTGACCCGATAAATAATGCGCAATACCCGCCCCCAAAAATGAGCCCAACACCAAACCTGGAGCCAAATTGGCAAATACCTTCCATAACACGGCACCCTTTTTATGATGTGCAGACACCGAGCTCATAGAGGTGACAATGATTGTGGCTAAAGATGTACCGACAGCCATGTGCATTAAAACGGCTGGATCGTAGTTCATTTGACTAAAAACTATGTACAAAATAGGCACAATAATTAAACCGCCACCCACACCAAAAAGCCCTGCAGCAAAACCAGCGATTGCACCAATCAGCAAATATATGATTAACTCCATGAACACTATTCCACATTTCTCAGATTCAAATGGATTTAGAGACGCGACAACTGCAACACATATTGACTGAAGCCAATCAACTGCCAGAAGTCTTATTACTCAAACCCGTGACAACATCAACCAATGATGATGTACGCGAAATTGCCCTCAAAGGCATTCAGCAAGTCTTGGTGACCAGTATTCGGCAAACCCAAGGTCGAGGCCAACGTCAAAACCAATGGGTTTCACCTGAAGGAAATATCTATTTAAGCACATTGCTCAATACGCAAACACCTATTGATGGACGTTTGGCTTTGGAAATTGCCTTAAATATCCTACAAATGCCGAGCCTCGAGCATCTGAATTTACAGATAAAATGGCCCAATGACCTATATAGCACGCAAGGTAAATGGGGCGGCATTTTGGTTGAACCTCTCAATGCACATCAAGCTGTGGTCGGTGTTGGCCTGAATGTTCTACCTCTACCCAAACAAGGCATTGATCAAGCCACCAGTTCACTCACCGAATTAGGCCTAAGCGAATTTAACCGCATCCAACTCACAGCAGAATTATATCTGGCAATTCAGCAAGCTGGTGAATGGTTCAGTCATGGTTGTACCAATTTGGCAGCCCGCTTTAATCATTATGCGGCTTTCAAAAATCAAATGGTTGAATTTGAACACCTACAAGGCCTAACTACTGGTACTTTTTTGGGTATTCGAAATGATGGTGCCATCGAAATCCAACAGCAAGGCGAAGTACAGCACTTTTTCCAAGGCCGTTTGCGCTTAAAGTCTAAAGCCTAAGAGATGTCAAATATGAAAAGTTTATGGCTCGACATTGGTAACACACGCCTAAAATACTGGATCACGCAGAATGATCAAATTATAGAGCATGCAGCAGAGCTCCACCTGCAATCACCAGCAGAGCTCTTACTGGGCTTGATTCAACATTTTAAAAACTTAAACTTGCAACAAGTCGGTATTTCCTCGGTACAGGACAAAAAAAATAATGACCGTATTCAAAAAATTCTGAAGTTTTTAAATGTGCCCGTAACCTTTGCCAAGGTACATGCGGAATTTCAGGGCTTACGCTGTGCTTATGAAGACACCAGCAAATTAGGCATCGACCGCTGGTTGCAAATGCTGGCCGTGATTGACAACCCAGAACAACAGTATTGTGTTATTAGTTGTGGTACTGCGCTCACCATTGATTTATCTCAGGGTTATCAACACTTAGGTGGCTACATTTTACCGAATCTGTATTTACAACGTGATTCACTGATTCAAAATACCAAAGGGATTAAGATTCCAGATGCCTCTTTTGATGAACTTTCCCCAGGTAAAAACACCATTGATGCTGTTCATCATGGCATTTTACTTAGCCTACTCAGCACCATTGAAAAAGTCTTAGAAAAATATCCAAGCCAGCTCATTTTAACGGGTGGCGATGCAGCATTATTTGCCAAATATCTAAGCCCCTATGCCCCACGTATTGAAAATGATTTGCTCCTGAAAGGCCTGCAACACTATTTGCAACACAGCACACCGTAAAACAACTCACTGATCAAAATAAAAGGCGAACAGAAAATAGTTTTCTGTTCGCCTTTTATGTTCAGAGCCATAAAGAAAATACAAAGCAAAACATGGAAAACCTTAAGCTAATAAGGGTTGCAGTGTTTCCCACAATTGCTCGAACTTGATATAGCCATCTTGTGCCATAAAGTGTCCTGCATTTTTGACTTCAATATTCTGAGCTTGAATTAAATTCGACAGTTGTAAGGTTAAAGGCGGTGGCACATAAGGATCATTACTTGAAAGTAAACATACCGATAAAGGCATGCCTTTAACCAGCACCAACCGATTCAGTTTGGCTTTTTGAATAAAATCGTTTAGTTCAGGAATAGCCTTTAAAGGTGACATAAAACCTGCCACAAAAATACCGGCTTTAATCTTGGATTTATGCACTTCAAAATAAGTACTTAAATAATGTAACGTCGTTAAGCACCCAAGGCTATGTGCCACAATAATCGTATTTTCATCTAGCCGCGACATCTGTAAGGACAAAAATTTTTGCCAATACTCAAAATTGGGCTGTTCAGATTCTGCCAACACAACACGTTTTGAGATATGACCTGCGTCATTCAAGCGCTTACTCAACCAAGGAAACCAATGATCATTGGGTGAGGCTTGGTAGCCATGCACAATATAAATATTTTTTTTGGTTGTTTTAATCATCGCTTTTAATTCTTATGTTGAATGAATGATCATCCTGAATATTTCAGACTTTTGTTTATTTCTTAAACACCATTGTGGCGTGATTCCAATCACTTTGACAAGTGTAAACACGCCATTTAGCACAATTATTTTTCAGATCAATAGCATTAAAAAAATCATAAAAAAAAGGCGCATAAAGCGCCTTTTTAAAATTCCAAATTTATTTTGGATCTTTATTACCAAAGAGTGGACCCATACCGCCGCCACCAAATTGTTTTTGCATACCGCTCAATGATTTCAACATTTTTGCCATACCCGATGGATTAGCAAATTTCTTCATCATTTTCGCCATCTGTGCATGTTGTTTAATAAGCTTATTCACTTCAACAACATCCATACCACAACCTGCTGCAATACGCTTTTTACGGCTTGGATTCATCAAGTCAGGATTACGGCGCTCTTTAATCGTCATCGATTGAATAATCGATTCCATTTTTTTCACTTGCTTTTCTGGGTTTGCTTGCGCAATTGCATCTTGAATACCAGCATTACTCATGCCTGGTAATTTATCCAAGAAGCCCATCATGCCGCCCATTTTATTCATTTGCTCAAACTGCATCAGCATATCTTCAAAGTTGAAGCTACCGCCCTTTTGCAATTTTTTCGCCATTTTTTCGGCTTTTTCTTTGTCGATTTTACGTTCAACTTCTTCGACCAAAGAAAGTACGTCACCCATGCCCAAAATACGCTGTGCGATACGTTCAGGATGGAATGGCTCTAAGGCATCAAGTTTTTCACCCATGCCCAAGAATTTAATTGGCTTACCCGTAATTGCACGAACTGAAAGTGCTGCACCACCGCGCGCATCACCGTCAGTTTTGGTTAAGATCACACCTGTTAAAGGCAAAGCATCATTAAAAGCTTTGGCCGTGTTGGCAGCATCTTGACCCGTCATTGCATCGACAACGAATAAAGTTTCAGTTGGCTTAATGGCCGCATGAAGCTCTTTAATTTCGTCCATCATTTCGTTATCTACATGAAGACGACCTGCTGTATCGACAATTAATACATCCGCAAATTGAATTTTCGCTTGTTCAATGGCACGGTTGGCAATAGTAATCGGTTTTTCGTCTGCGCTCGATTCGAAGAAAATCGCGCCAACTTCGCCTGCAACAGTCTGAAGCTGTTTAATCGCAGCTGGACGGTAAACGTCGGCAGACACCATCGCAACTTTTTTCTTTTGGCGTTCTTGTAAAAAGCGCGCTAATTTTGCAGCCGTTGTAGTTTTACCCGCACCTTGTAAACCTGCAAGCAGGACAACAACTGGAGGCTTAGCTGCAAGGTCAAGGCTTTCATTCGCCTCGCCCATCATTTTTGTTAATTCGTCATGTACGATTTTGACGAAAGCTTGGCCTGGCGATAACTGAGTCATCACTTCTTGGCCCAATGCTTCTTCCTTAACTTTCGCGATAAACTCACGAGTTACAGGTAACGCCACATCGGCTTCAAGAAGTGCCATACGCACTTCACGTAACGTATCTTTAATATTGTCTTCGGTTAGCTGCCCAGAGCCAGTAACATTTCTTAAACTCTGCGTGAGTCGTTCTGTTAAGGTATCAAACATTGCAAATTCCGCTTAAAATAGCCATGAGCAAAAAATTGTTTCTTAAAATAGAAAATTTATGCATAGAATGCTATAGGATACTTTAGTTCTTGCAGAATTTATATAAATGAATATTAATCATCCTGAAAAAGGTTTGACATGATCAGTCTCCCCTTGGTTTATACGATCTTAGCATTAATCGCCTATACCACCTCTTTTTGGTATTTGTTCATACACTTAATGTCTAAACGTAGCCCAAACCATTGGTTTATTGGCCTTATTTTAGGTTTAGGTCTTCTTTTACATGCAGGTGTTCTATTCAATGACATGCTGACCCCGGCTGGTATTAACTATAATGTTTTCAACATTTTGTCTTTTACCTCTGGGTTAATGTTACTACTGAGTCTTTTATTTAGTACCTACCGCCCAGTTCTTGCGCTCAGCCTCATTGGAATACCTGTAGCAGCAACAGGACTTATTTTCGGTTTTGCCTTTAGTAAACATGATCTGCTCATTAATCAAAACTCCCTAGGCTTAGACATTCATATCATTTTGTCACTTTCAGCCTATGCAATTTTATTAATGGCAACTATTCATGCCGTATTGCTTTGGTTTCAAGACCGCGAACTCAAAAACAAACAAAAACGCCGTGTATGGGTCAGTCTATTACCGTCATTTCAAGCCATGGAATCTCTGCTTTTTGACATGCTTATTGCTGGCTTTATATTGCTAACCCTCGCTCTTGGTTTTGGCTTTTTTACGATTGATAATTTCTTTGGCCAGCATCTTGCCCATAAAACTGCCTTTAGTATCGTTTCATGGTTTGTCTATGGTTCACTTTTAATTGGCCATTATCAATTTGGCTGGCGTGGACAAAAAGCCATTCGCTTTACAATCATCGGCTTTTTTCTACTTGCTATCGGCTTCATTGGATCTAAAATCGTTTTAGAAATGATTTTAGGCCGTTAATGCGTTACAAACTGTAAAAGATAATTTTCCAGTATTTTAATTGCTGATCTGAGTCTATATTTAATCTATTTAAAAAAGAGTATATGCAAATATGCTCTTTTTTTATCGTTTATAAATTATAATCACACCCTGTAAAATGATAAATAAATCAACAAAAACCCACAAACCGAGACTTACACAATAAATTAATCCCGAAGCCTATTTCTCAGTGAAAAAATTAATCTCAAATTGATTGGCATAATCAACCAAAAAGTAAATTATATTGTTTAATTAAATTTAAAAATAAAATCTATTTAAAATTAAAAGTAAAATATTTATACCCGCACACACAAATACACAGAAAAAATCTATAAATCTAAATATTTAACGACAATATTCACATTCTATGGATTTTAAAAACAATATTTATTGTTATATTTCAAATACAAATAAAATTTAAACCAATACAAATACAACAAAATAAACTTGAATATTACACTAAAATACAAAAACATAGTTACAAATACTTACATAACTTTAAATTACTTTACTTTATCGTTGCATTTTTGAGATGTATTTCTCACTATTGTGCAAATAGTGTTTCATGATTAAACTAAAAACATTCTCAATATAGACAAGTAAAAATTAATTACCGTGATGAGGTAAATATGAATAAGAACGGATTTACTTTAATAGAATTAATTATTGCGGTGGTAATTATTGCAATATTGGCATCCATTGCTATTCCAAGCTATCAAAACTACATCACTCGTTCAAAAATTAAAGAAGCGCAATCAAATCTCATCGCATTATCACTTTCTGCAGAGAATAATTATCAACGTACACTTAATTATCCTACGGCTTCACTAACAACCAGCAGTGCTTTAGTAGCAAACACAGTATTTAAAAGTTGGGCACCATCTTCAAATGCATTTGAATATAAATATGTATCTACAGATGGTTCAACATACACACTCACTGCAACGGGCAATGAAACGAAAGTTTCTGGCTGTACTCTCACTCTAAATAACCAGAGTGTAAAAACAATCTCTGGTTGCGGCTCAGTCACTGAATGGATGAAATGATATGAAAATACAACATCCGACTGCACAAACAGGTTTCACGCTCATTGAGCTGATGATCACAATTGGACTTTTTTCCATTTTGTTAATGCTTGGTTCTTCACTTACGCGTACTTGGGTTGACCGTAGCCAAGTCAATAGTGCACTCACAACCTTTAAAACTGCTGTGACGCAAGCAAAAGCCTCTGCACTACGCAATAGCAATAATCAATTAATGAGTAATTCATCCGTCAGTGTTTGCTTAGATAGCACAACCAATACATTAAATATTATACGTACCGCGTTCAACTCGACTGATGTATGTGATGTTCCTTCCAGCCCATCAGCAAGCAGTAATACCCTTTTACGTACATTTCCACTTTCTAAAGATATTTTTATTAAACAGGGTACATATAACTTTCAGTGTATGTCTTTTAATTCGGCTGGTGTACTCATACTTGTTTCAGGTAGTGGGTGCTCAAGTGACCTAGCAACAGCATTTAAGGTAGGAAAAAATGATGAAACAGCTGACATCTATATCTTATAAAGAGCAAGGCTTTACCTTACTCGAAGCCTTAGTTGGTCTTATGCTTTTTTCTATCGTCATTCTTGGTAGTGGCGCTGCAATCAGCAAAATGCTCACTACTCAAAAAGACCTAAATACTAATTTTATTATTATTAATATGATGCAATCTAAATTGCAAAATGCACTAAACAATACAGACACAGGTAGCGTTTGCAATGCTGTAAACAAAGACAGTTTTGTTTTAGCCAGCAAAACCTACTATACAGCATGTGCAATTGAAAAAATAAATATGGGTACAACAGAGACACAGTGGCCTGTACTTGCTGTAAGCACAACTCTTGCTGAAGCTCAAACATGTGCAAATGGAACGGCAAGTGATAACTGCTATATGGTAGGGAGATAAATCATGCTTAGAAATGGTTTTACGATTATCGAACTACTTGTTGGAATAGTAATTGCCATGCTGTGTATGGTCACCATGCTCATGCTATTTAAACAACTGACTCAAGTGAGTGTAAGTTCAACACAAGATGCTGAATACGATGCACAGTTACAATCTGGTATGTTAACTATTCAAAAATATGTCCAGAATGCTGGCTTCGGCTCTGGTCAACAATCAGATATTGCTTCAGGTACATATTCAGGTAATCCAGCAATTTTCTGGCGTTCAGTAAAAGAACTTAATGCGACACCCCTTTCCTATGAATGTAAAGGAATTGGCGAGGTAGTTACAACAGAAGATGGACAAAAAATCCACCGCCTTGTCCTTTTGAAAAAAACAGCATGTGGCACGACAGAAGCTATTACAGCTGGAACTTGGGAAAAAGACCAACCTATTATCGCCATAAAAAATAGTACAGCTACACCAATATATCAATATGCAATTACATCGGGCAGCGGATGCTCCCCATTTGGTATTGAAAAAGCGTCTGGTTCTGGACTTAAGCAAATTACACTTACTGCAACTCGTCAGTATATGACTGGAGTTGGCCAAAATATTCAAAATGTAATCTGTTTAAACAATATAACTTCAACTTAGAAAGTGAGGGATGAGCAATGCATACTTTTAAAAAACAGCAAGGCATGGCAACCGTACTTCTTGTATTGCTCATCGGCATCACAGTTATGCTGATTACAGCATCTGTTGCTAAAACACTAGTAACCAATCGCGAAGCAGGCGTATCTGCTCACGCACAAACCAATGCGCAATTGATGGGCTGGGCTGGTGTAAGTGCATTTAAAGAATATTTATTAAATCAGGGCAAAATCAACGCAACCAACATTCCAGCATTAAATGGGCGAAGTATTACCTTAAGATCTGATACAAATAAAAAAGAAATTATCGCCAAGAATATTCATGTTTCAGGCTGTACCACTGAAGGCGCTACATGTATAGTCACAGCAAATATCAGCTCCAATAATCTGAGTTCTCAAGCAGCAACGACCATTGAAGTAATCTATAACTTAACACTAACCAATGGTACTGTTTCTGTCACCAGCGAAAATAGTGCTATTAACTTCGGTGGCAACACCGTATTTACAGGTGCAACATTAATAGAGTCTGAATCACCAAATGCAAAAGTGACACTTAATGTTGAAGGAAATCTTGCACTTAATCTATTATTTAAAACTAAAAATATCTCTGAATTAAATATCAATGCAACTGGAGATGTTTACATTGACTGTGGCGCTCAAAACTGCGGTGATGCCATTATTAATGTGACATCTAAAGGTAAAGTAACATTATTAACAGGCGATAATTTTGGCGATATCAAAGCGCTTGGCACTGTAACACTATATACAAGTGCAACAGCTAAAAATATTCAATCAATCGGCAATGTAGAGCTTAGTGGCTGGTCTAAAGCAGATAATATTGAAACCATGGGTAATGTCACAGTCAGTGCATCGACAGTAAAAGATATTAAAGCTAATGGATGGGTGAGCCTAAATACAGGAGCTACAGCTGGAAAAATTGAATCCAACAAAGATGTTTCATTATGGACTGGTAGTCGATCTCAAGATATTTTTGCCAAAGGTGAAGTTGAAGTACATACTGATACTACAGCAGGTAATATTAAAGCCGGTGGTAAAGTTACAGTAACTGGTGTTAATGCTCGTGCTAAAAATATAGCAACATTAGGCGCTGTAGAACTCTGGCTTGGCGGTAAAACTGATGACATTACTGCAAAAGGCAATGTTGAAGTACATACTGGTAGCACAGCTGGTAATATTAAATCTGCAGGAAAAGTTCAAGTGATTGGTATTGGAGCAAGTGCAAAAGATATTTACGTTGTTGGTACAGATATCGATGTCTCTTTGTTTGCTACATCCGACTCTACTTATAAGAGACAGTCCCAACTCTCTGCAGATTTTAATGCAATGACAGCTCCAACGGTGACCATTAATGAACAGGGTATACGACAAGGTATTAGTGACAGCACAGCATTTGAAACTAAAGTTGATGTGACTGCTTATAAGCAAGATGCAAACTATATATTCACCAAAAATGGAAAATTCGATCGTGTTTACCTTAACCAGTTAAAAAACAAAACTAATACACAAACATATATTTATGAAAATAATAGTCAATATGTTTTAAATGCTGATGGAACTAAGAAATCTATTAATTTAGAAGGCTTTTCAATTGGTGATTATACATTTGATGGAAAAACTTATACTGGGGCAATTTGTCTTGATGTAACAAATGGAAAATGTACAAGTGAAATCATTGGTTACCTACCTCGTATTAGTATTGGTAAAACCCTCGGATTTGATGATGATTATGGCTATGGTGTAATTTTAAATAGATGGCGTGTACGTTCGATTATGAACCCATCTTCACTGGATAATGCCACACTCGCACCTGGGATCATGTATTTTGAAGGTACTCTAGAGTTCGCTGGCGCGGCCAACTGGCAAGCTGACAGCTTAAGTAATGCATATACCAACAGTTTCTTAGCAGAAGGTGAAATCTGGTCTATCGCCTTCTCTCCGCGTATCTATGCTCCTTATGAGGTGATACGTGAAGGTGCAGAAAAAGTTGGCTTGATTTGTAATCGCCGTTTAAAAACAGTCAATAATACAGATCTTTCCATTACGGCGACAACACCATCAACATTGTCTGAACGCTATTTAGTGCCGGTTAATCTATGTAAAAATGACAGTGAGTTTTTGCTAAATATGGACAAAAACCCTGATCAGACCAATAAAAAGGTCACTATCGACGGTAAGTCAATTGATAAATTGGACCTAGGCCGCGTAGCACTAATGGCAAATGATCAAATTCATATTGGCGCATGTACCCGTATTTATGGTGATGTTCTTAGCCGTAAAGGTGTAACTACTTCTGCAGCCTGTGGTATTACAAATAATACCAATGCTATTACTGGAAATATTGGAACCCAAGGTGTAGATGGTGGTCTTATTGCAAACCATATATTAGGCGGTACAAAGATTACTGTCCCATCTAAAAATGGTGATGGATCAGGTACGCCAAATACAGGTAATGGCTTAAAAGCATCAAGCTCAAAAGTGCAGTGGTCTAGGTACCTATAAAACTAACATCCAGCCAGCTCAACAGCATTGTTGAGCTGGCTTTTTTATCTTCAAATTCACAACCTCACTCAAAATTTCGGATAAAAAATTTAGCTCAAAGCAAAAAGCTGTATCTTATAATTTTAAAAATTATCACCGCTGGACATCAGACCTAAAAAACCGTATAACAGCCTTCGATTTTCAACACATAGGCAGGTCACATTGAAACTTGTTCTTGCGCCCATGGAAGGCTTAACAGATCCCATTATGCGTGATGTACTCACATCCGTCGGAAGCTTTGACTGGTGTGTAACTGAGTTCATTCGTGTGACGGATTCCGTATTGCCTGACCATGTCTATCACAGCTATTGCCCTGAACTCTTAACCGAAGGTAAAACGGCTGCTGGCACACCCGTGCATGTACAATTTTTAGGTAACAATCCCGACATGCTCGCAGCCAATGCTGTCCGAGCAGTTGAGCTTGGTGCACCAGCGATCGACATGAACTTTGGTTGCCCTGCTAAAACAGTGAATCGACACCGTGGTGGCTCTGTATTACTGGATGAACCAGAAGTCGTGCATGAACTGGTCAAAGCCGTTCGTGATGCTGTGCCAGCCCATATTCCTGTTTCTGCCAAAATGCGTCTTGGTTATCTCGACCGTAACTTTACCTTAGAAAATGCGCATGCTATTGAAGATGCAGGTGCTTCATGGGTCACTGTTCATGCACGTACCAAAGCAGATGGCTATACCCCGCCTGCATTTTGGGATTTACTGCAACCTATTCGTGAAAGCTTAAAAATTAATGTGATTGCCAATGGCGAAATTTGGACCAATGCAGACGCTAAACAGTGTCAGCGAGAGTCTGGCTGTGAAGATTTGATGATTGGACGCGCAGCCGTGACGACACCAGATATTACCCAATGTATCCGTAAAAACACTGACGAAGCACTCATTACATGGGAAGAACTGATTCAGCTCCAAATCCGTTTTTTGAGTGGCCCCTATAAGAAAGAAATCAATATGGTGGGACGCTATAAACAATGGCTTGGCATGATGTCCAAACATTATCCTGAAGCCAAAGTGCTTTGGGATGACGTTAAAAAAGTTAAACCACTTATCGATATTGTGCAAAAGCTACAACAGCACCAATAATCAAAAGCCCTTCAAATGAAGGGCTTTATTGGCGTTGAGCTACCCATCTTTTACAGCGCCACATGCATTGTTTGTAGTAAAAAATCGATTTCCTGAGGTGAAAACTCTTTCGACACGTCTGAAGTCGGATTCAGAACTAAAATTGCTCCCTGTGTCATTTCAAATAATTTTCGTGTCGGCAAATGAATAAAAGGTTCATCCCCTAAATCCGTATAAATGGTGTCTGCGTCTAAAAAGAAAGGGATCGCTTGTTCCCCATGCTCTGTTTCCAACATGCGAAATTGAATGCGTCCATTAGTTTGCTCAGTACCAAGCGCATAAATATCTGCCATTAATAATTGCTGTAAAAATTGTGGCGTTAATTCAGGGTCTTCTGATGCTTGTAAAAATAAATTTGCTAAATGAGATGTGGTCATTTGTTGTATTTTTCTGTGTGTTGTTATTGCCTCGCATCATAACAAAAGAACCTCAGATCACAAAACGTGTTATACGCTGTAATTCCCCCAATAAACATTCACTTGAGCGAACTCTCTATCCATATCCGCTTTGGCCTGTTGTAAATTTTTGACATGTTGACGTTGTGTTTTCCAAGATTTTTCTAAAATTTCCTGTTCTAAGCGTCGCTGAATACGTTTAAGTTTCATGGCTGATATACAGGGTTCTTTAAAGGTTTTTACATAATCTATCCAAGTTGCACCGCGAAATACATTGTCAGGCATGGTGGTTTTAAACTCACAATCCGGCATAAAAACCACAATAGAATGAATCAAATGGGGCTCTAAAATATCGGATAAAATCTGTTCCAAAACCTTTTGATGCTTATAATTCTGGTGCAATGAATTTTGAAATTTATAGCTGTTTTTATAAATCTTTTGTGTCCACATTTTTTGACGTTCGCTACCAAAAAGCCAGCCTTTGTAGTTTTTAGTTTCCACCACAAAAATGCCGTGAGGACTTAATAAAATATGATCTATTTGTGTGGTCTGATTTTGTGCATCTGGCAAGGTACAATCATTTAATAAAGTATATTGCTCTTTGTCCAAATACAGTTTGACATGCGTACTGACTGCAAACTCGCCGAATTTCCCTTTTAAAATAGGCTTAAATACCTTGAATGCAGCTGCAATAAAAATAAGTAGAATCACCCACCACATTTGGGCGAATAGGGGCATCAGCATTTGTGTAATATTCATTTAGATGAATTGAGTATGATTTATTTAAAGACATCATACTCATCTAAAGTATTATTTTATAAATTATTTTTTAAAAAAATTAAAAAAATATGGACACTATGTATTCAAATTTAAGATCATATAGTGAGTTGTTTGCTTTAAGCTGACGAAAGCTTCATTAATACCAAACCTGAAATAATCAGTACCGCTGCCAACATTCGCATGGCTGAGGCTGGCTCACCTAAAAACAGAATGCCCACAGCAAATGAGCCCACCGCACCAATACCTGTCCAAACGGTATAGGCCGTACCTAAGGGCAAAGATTTCATAGAATAAGACAGTAGCGCAAAGCTCGCTATCATAAAAATGATGGTCAATATGCTGGGTGTAAGCTTAGTAAATCCATCGGACACTTTCATACAATAAGCCCAAACCACTTCCAACACGCCCGCTACAATTAATAAAACCCAAGCCATACTACCCTTGCCCTGTTGAAAAATTAAAACTAAAAAATCGACACAAAAAAGTGCCAGCTCGATTTGAGATGACACTTAGAATAAATATTAAGAGGATGAAATCTTCATCAGCACTAAGCCAGAAATAATCAGTACAGCTGCCAACATTCGCATAGCCGTTGCTGGCTCACCTAGTACAAAAATACCTACGGCAAATGAGCCAATGGCACCAATGCCAGTCCAAATGGTATAGGCGGTTCCCAAAGGCAAAGTTCGCATGGCATAGGCCAATAAGCCAATAAGCCAAAACTTAAAACCATGAAAACTAATGTAATAATGCTGGGACTCAGTTTTGTAAAACCTTCGGACATTTTCATTGTATATGCCCAAATAATTTCAAAAACACCTGCAAAAACGAGAACTATCCAAGCCACGATGCCTGCTCCTTCTATAGAGTCAGGTCGTCCTGACGATTTTTCTCATAGTTACATTAGGTAAAAATGAGGGAGGTCGTTCCTCCTTCTAATGGTGCAATCATAACTTTTATTGAATCATTTTAGAGCATTTTTTACATTTTATGACCTAAAATAAACCTACAAAAAGTAGGCCTTTGAATTGATCTCTTCAAAGGCCTATGCAGATTTAAGTCGAGTAGTCGTCGGTCAAATTCTTAAAATTTGAAGCGAATACCGGCTCCATACGACCATGCTTGATCGGTTGGCTCTTTCGACTGCCATAAGTTTTCAGTATGGCCTTGGCTATATTCATAGGCAATGTCGACATAAGGCATCACCTTTTTACTGATTTCATAACGTGCTTCTAAGCCTGCTGTTGCACGACTTAAGCCCGTTTTTTGCGCATATTTAGATTCATCACTCAAGACAATGCTTAAATCTAAATAGGGCTTTAAAATGAGCTTTTGGCTTAAAAGCAAATCACGCTCAGTTTCTAAACTCAATGCGACATATTGGTCTGCGCCCATGTATAAATAAGCATTGGTTTCAAAGAAATACGGCGCCAGCCCATGTAGACCCATAACCGCATCTAGTTGTTCTTCCGTGTCCGCATACTGTGCATTCAGTTGCACCTTTTCAGCGCGGTACTGCACACCGACTTGGGCATCCCAAAAATCTGAGATCATGCGGCTATACAACAGCTTTGCCTCTAAACTTAGCTCTTCCGATTCAGGTCGATCCGCATGAAGTTTAAAAAACACCTTATTTTCATCGGTCCCAATTCGGCTTTCTAGCTCTGTTTTCCATATCCCCTGATCATCATTATTCATGCGCCATTGGCTATCAATGGTTGTTACTGCATAGACTTGAGCACCATGTTCTTTACGGTGATCGTGGCCTTCGTGTGGCACTTGTTCAGCGCTATGTTGCAATGAATCTAACATAGCGTGCTGATGTGACATTTGAGCAGGCTGTTGAGAATGTTCTGGCATTGCCATGTCAGCGCTCGTAGCTGTGTTTGGTTCAGATGCAGATGGAGACTCCATATCCATCATCTCGTGATGCGAATGCGGATGATCCGACATCATTGGCATTGTTACTTGAGCAGACGACTTCGCCTGACTAAACCCACTGGTCAGGACTAAAGTAGTCGCAAGTACTGACTGTGCAAGCACAGAGAAAGAAATATCATTAATGGTGCGCATGCGTTTTTTCTCCCTCTGTTAGATGCTTTGAACTACTTTTAGATTGTGGTTGTTGATCTTTCTGTACCAATTGAGCTTCGCTAGGCTGAGATTGATGTTCAGCAACATCGTGCTGTGCATGTGACATCTGTGGGTGCATCATGTCTGCCTGTGACATTGAATGCATAGCCATGTCCTGATGCATCATGTGACTATGATCCATGGACATTGAAGCCACTTCAGATGGTTCTTTTTTGGACTGTGTTTGTGTCTGAGCCATTGCAACACCACTGCTCAAAGCCATGAGTAATACGCCAGCAAAGTGTAAGAAACGCGAATTAATGGTGTGCATGTGCATCTCCTTGAGCTGGTGTTGTTGTGGTTTGAGTGGCGTGTGGTGAAGTCGATACGTCTGCATCACTGACATTCGCAACGATCAATTTACTCATCATCCCTGCACTCATGTGATATAGCAGATGGCAGTGAATCGCCCACTCTCCCAACTCATCCGCAGTCAGCAATGCTGTGACTGTTTGAGCAGGTGGCACAATAATCGTATGCTTATTCGGCATATCTGAGGCAGATTGGCCATTTTCCAATTGCATAAACATGCCATGTAAATGCATTGGATGCGCCATCATGCTGTCATTGACAAATTTAATGCGAATACGCTCGCCATATTTCACTTTTAAAGGTTCAGCATCACTAAACTTTTTACCGTTAATAGTCCAAATATAGCGCTCCATCATGCCTCCAAGATGGATCACCAATTCACTGCTTGCTTCACGGGTATCCGTCTGCGGATTTAATGCTTTGAGGTCACTGTACTGTAGTGCCTTGTCCCCTTTTGGTGTAGAGGCATTTGCCCATCCATATACAGGTGCTGTGCTTGACGCTGTTTCAGACGAAGCATGCTTCATGTATGAATGATCCATTTCAGACATCGCTTCATGGTTCATTTTGGAATGATCCATTTCAGACATCGCTTCATAGTTCATTTTGGAATGGTCCATTTCAGACATTGCTTCGTGGTTCATTTTGGAATGATCCATTGCAGACATCGCTTCATGGTTCATTTTGGAATGATCCATTGCAGACATCGCATCATGGTTCATTTTTGAATGGTCCATTTCAGACATCGCTTCATGGTTCATTTTGGAATGATCCATTTCAGGCATCGCATCATGGTTCATTTTGGAATGATCCATCGTGTTATGATCTGTAGAAGACCCATGTCCCATGTCGGCCATACTGAGTAAGGCACGTGGGCGCGCTCGCGGTCGTTGTATGCCCTGCATCAGAGGGCTCAACTCATTATGCAATGTTCCTACTGCAAAGCCTGAACGGTCAATCGACTCTGCTTCTATTTGATAATGTGCCGCCTTAGGCTGCACAATCACATCATAAGTTTCTGCCGCCCCAATACGGAATTCGTCTACATTTACTGGTTTCACAGCTTGACCATCAGCACTCACCACGGTCATGCTTAAATTGGGTATACGTACATCAAAAAATGACATGGCTGAAGCATTAATAAAGCGTAACCGAACTTTCTCATTCGGCTTAAACACGCCCGTCCAGTTTTGCTGAGCTGTCTTTCCATTGACCAAAAAGGTATAGCCCGTAACATCAGACAAATCTGTTTTGAGCATACGCATCTGATTCCACATTTTGCGATCAGACCATGTCGCTTTTAGACCATCTCGTTTAACTTGCTTCCAAACGTCGGGCAGTGTTTCACGCTGATTTTGATAATATTCCGCTGAAATTTTTAGGTTTTTTTGTAATTCTGCGCTGGTTTTTTCATGAAAATCAGACAACATGACCACATAATCGCGCTCTGCTTGTTCATGACTAGCCAAAGGCTTTTTGCCTTTTGGATAAATCACCAAAGGTCCATACAAACCATCTTGCTCTTGCCCCTTAGAATGGGCGTGATACCAATAGGTACCACTTTGGCGGACTTTAAATTTGTAGACAAATTCTTGATTGGGACGAATTCCAGCAAAGCCATTAAACCCAGGAACACCATCCATCAGTCCAGGCAGTAAAAGCCCATGCCAATGAATTGAAGAATCCTGTGTTTTTAAATGATTTTTTACCCGAATGACCGCCTCATCACCCTCTTCAAATTCGAGTTGAGGTGCAGGAAACTGGCCATTGACCGTAATGCGTTTGACAGGCTTACCTGTCACATTAATCAACTGTTCATCAATATTGAGTTGATATTCTTTGACCGCAGCGAACGCCCCTGCGGAGATGCTGAGGCAAGACCCAAGCACAAGGTATTTAAATACTGTAGACATAACTTAACCTTTGTTTAAATTGCGAAAATGCGTTTTAAATTCAGATTAAGCTTTGGGAGGACGTAAAATTTCTTGCCAATAGCCCTGTAAATGCTGTGCAGCATAAGGACTAACGAGCGCAGATTTAAATTCCACTGAGCGTGGTTCTATCCATTCATTCGGCGTTAATTCCACTGCAACCAACATCATTTGGCAATGCCACTGCGCACAAACTTGGCAGCCATCTTTATGTTTAAGCGTGGTATTCGATAAATCACAATGCGCCAATGGCATTGCTTTAGTGGTATCAGAATGAGAGGACGGATTCGATTGCTGATGGCAGTCCGACATTAACATGGTCGATGCGCCATGCTCAGGCAAATGCTTCGTAGCCAATTGCACCTCATGTACAGAATGCGAAGAGCTATGATCGACGCTGACTGAAGTTGTTTCAGCGTCAACATGTGCCTGAGTTTTTTCTGCATGAAGCGTACTGGTATTAACACTCAGGTTTTGCATCGACATAAAATATTGCATTGGGATTTGCATTGCAGACACGGCACTGCTCCAGCTGATGACAAAAGCCATCAACATGACAAATACACGATGTCGATACAAAAAATGAAGCACCTTGCTCATCCCCAATGACGAATAAAGCTTATGTCTATACAAAGTTTTATTTCAATTTACATCATTCTATCCCGAATAATGCACATAAAGCAAAATCTGTTCTTTATGAGTTATACACAGTTTTTTAAATTTAATTTAACCATTTCAATTTCGTAAAATTCAGACGCATTAAAACAATAAAGTTATTTTTTAAACAAAAGATTAATAAAAGCCCATATTCTTAAAGACTTCAAGCATATAAAAAGGACTCTATTGAGTCCTTTTTATACATTTTTCGTCTAATTACTAAACTATTGAGCTTAAAATGCTTATTAATTAAACGATTTATCCACCCAGTTATCCACCTAGTTATCTACACAGATATCCATAAAGTTATCCACAGTTTACTGTGTATTAAGTGGAAAAACTTATACTTGTACTGAACCGACTTGTGCCAACTCTGCACGCATTTCATCAATCACAGCTTTATAATCTGGCTTACCAAAAATAGCAGAACCCGCTACAAACATATCCGCACCAGCTTCAGCAATGTCACGAATATTTGCTGGTGTAACTCCACCGTCAACTTCTAAACGAATATCACGGCCAGATGCATCAATAATTTTGCGTGCTTGGCGTAATTTTTCCAAAGTCATTGGAATGAATTTTTGACCACCAAAGCCTGGGTTCACACTCATCAAAAGAACTTGGTCAACTTTGTCCAGCACATAATCTAGATAATGCAATGGTGTTGCAGGGTTAAATACTAAGCCAGCTTTTGCACCACCAGACTTAATTAACTGTAAAGAACGGTCAATATGATCGCTGGCTTCTGGGTGAAAAGTAATAATGTCCGCACCAGCTTCTAAGAAATCACCAATCATACGATCTACTGGCGACACCATTAAATGCACGTCGATTGGTGCTTTAATGCCATAGTTTTTCAGTGCTTTACATACACCAGCACCAAACGTAAGGTTAGGTACATAGTGATTATCCATCACATCAAAATGAACAACATCTGCACCTGCAGCAAGTACATTTTCAACTTCCTCACCTAAGCGAGCAAAGTCTGCAGATAAAATAGAAGGCGCAATTAAAAATGGCTTGGACATGGAAGAACCTGGCTTATATAAATCTCATTGTGCCTATTATAGCAAAAGCTACACCTGCCTGCTTAGCTACGACCATGCACAGATCGTTGCATAAATAAAACGTTCTGTTGCCAAAATATGCGCATGAAAAATCAAAAAACACCTTATTATAAATGATAATTATTCCTATTTATAAATATTGGAAGCATCATGTCGAATCTCTCACAAACTGCGATTGATACCCTGCAAGCACAGCGTATTGGCAAACGCTTATTTAACCATTGGAAACATAAGTTTGAAGTCACTGAATATCCTACTGGCTTTGAGATTTTGATGCCTCAAGCACGTATTCAGTTACTCTGCAAAGAAACCCACTTGCAGGTCGTTATTCAAGAATTAGACACTTCTGTAGACATGGTCAGATTAGAACAGGTCGTGCTAGACCATCTCATTCGAATGGCACAAGAACCACTGCATGCTGAATGGCAACATAGTAAGGTATCCACACCTCTGAAATTACTTAAGCCCTAATCCCATTCTGTTAAGCACAATCAATGGCGCAAAATAAAAAAGGCAAGGTCGAAAACCTTGCCTTTAGCCTCTTGAATTCAATCAAGCTAAAAATTATGCATTCAATTGCTGTGCATGAAAGCTTAAATGATCATCGATAAAACTTTGAATAAAATAATAACCATGATCATAGCCCGCATGTTCGCGCAAAGTTAAGGCTTGCCCTACCTTTGCACATGCCTGATTAAATAAGGCAGGATTTAACTGACTATAAAACTGATCTTGTAGGCCTTGGTCAATTAAAATCTCATTAAATACAGCACCTTTAGCTTCAATCAGTGCAGTTGCATCATGTGCAAGCCAAGTCGCTTTGTCTGTACCCAAGTAAGCCGAAAATGCTTTTTCTCCCCAAGGACACTGACTCGGTGCACAAATTGGTGCAAATGCAGAGACTGATTTAAATTTCTCAGGATATTTAAGGGCCAAAGTCAAAGCACCATGCCCACCCATACTGTGACCAAAGATGCCTATTTGATTGCGCTCAACTGGAAATTCTTGCGTAATCAAAGCATAAAGCTCATCTGCTACAAAGCTTTCCATTTGAAAATGTGCTGCCCACGGTGCTTGAGTTGCATTAATATAAAATCCAGCGCCCTGACCAATATCCCAATGATCACCCTTTGCAACCTCATCGCCACGTGGTGAGGTATCTGGACTAATTAAAATCATGCCTAATTGCGCAGCCACACGCTGTGCATGTGCTTTAATTGCAAAAGTTTCTTCTGTGCAGGTCAAACCTGCCAAATAAAATAATGCAGGACATGCTTGCCCCGCCAAAGCCTGTGCAGGAAGAAAAATACCAAAACGGCTTGTTGTTTTTAGAGCATTGGATGCAATGCTATAAATTCGCTGCTCACCTTGGAAACATTGATTCGATTGTATAAGGTTCATGTTTCGTCCTTTGTGCTTTAGATTGCAGGATTAAAGCTTTGCTTCGATTTGTTCTTGCTGAGCAGGTGCTGTAGTTACGGGTGGAAATAAGCGTTGCTCTAATTGTGGCAACATAAATTGCATATTTTTACCAATTGACCATTGGGGCTCAGAAGGTTCAAAACCTTGCGCATTTTCCCATTTTGCCACAGTCTCTTTGGCTTGATTAAATGCACCCTGAATTGAATTTTGCTCGCGCATTGCTTGATCAAAGAAAGCACGGCCAAAATAGGTATAATCAGATTCACTCGAACAGCCAAACGACTGACGATCGGCTGCTGAAGCCGTAATAATCAATGTGTTTTCATCTTGCAGTGCTGGTACAAAACTGCCTGAGTAGCACGATGAAATCACAATCACACGCCAACGTATACCTGATGCATCCAAAGTTTCACGCAACCATTTTGGATCAACTTGAGCCAAATCTAAGGGTGCATTTTCCATTTCAAATACATTGGGTAAACCATGTGAAGTCATATATAAAAATAACACATCACTTTCACGGTTCATTTGCTGACCAATACGGCGTAATGCAAGTCCCATACTGGTTTTCGAGGCAATCGGAATTTCTGTACGGGTCGCAGGATGGTTAATTAACTCAACCGAACGCCCAAAAGTACCAAATCGTGTATCAAACTGTTCTTTAATCCGTTCGATTTCATACATAAAAACATCTTGATAACTCGCACCCGCCACACCTAAAAAGTACCAATGCGACTGTGCAAATTCACCATATTGAACGGCGTCTAAGGATTTATTCAGTAAGCGACTTTGTGCATAAAAAGCATCTTCGGCAAATGCAGGCGGTAATTCTTCAACCTTCCAAATGGGCTGGTCTTTCACCGACATTTGCCAAACCACCAAGGTAAATAAGGTCGCGAGCATAATCAGCGCACGCTCCCACCACGGCCATTTCAATTCACGTGAAAATACCCATACCACAGCCAAACTTTGCCATACAAACAGGCCTATAAATAAGGTTGGAATGTAGTCATATAAAATATAAGGCAGGTAGTCTTGATCACCTAGAAATTGGATCAGGCACTGGAACATCATAATGTGTGTATCCAGTACCAGCCACAATAATGCAGGCACGAGCATTAAACGCGGATTGTTGATCCGCTGCGATAAGAAGATCCCAACAATTAAAGCAATAAATGGCCAAAGCGCATAACTAATCAGACCTTGCGGGTTAAATACCCCAGCCTGTCCGTTGCTCAACCAACTAAATAAGCTGTTGGCACAGCCTCCCAAAATTCCCCAAAACACCAATTGCATAATTGATGGGCGTACAATCTGCAGGGAGCGTCTCGAACCGAGAAACAGCCACATACCTGCAGTTTGGTTGCTTTTAAAATCATGCCAAAAGTTAATGGAGGGTTTGAAGTCAATCATAGAAATTCAGAGGCAGCTGTGGCTCGCTAATTTGCTTTGTAAGTTTATGCCTGATATGGTTTTAATCAATGCTATTTTTCAAATATATAGCAAATCTTTGGTGTTTTTTACAGCAATTATGAAACTTTAGTCTCATGCTCTAGCTGGAAATAGGCATCAAAACGACAGGCATCGCCTTGCCATTGATGATTCGGGACTTGATTCGCCAAAAATACAGCCAAACGCGGACGCTTCACCACCACGCGCTTTGCAACTTTTTGTGCCAATGCCAAAAGATTATCACCTAAATCCATCTCACCATCTTCAGGCAAAAGCATGTGCAGTAATTGCATTTGCTTTTTGACTTGCGCTTGCTTTTTAACAGCTTGCTGGTTTTGATCGCGCTGTGGGAACATCGGATCTAAATACACCACATCATACAATTGCTGTGCTGAGGCTTGCTGTTGCAGAAAATCAGCCGAATCAGAAAATACCAAACGAATTCTTTCTGCCGTCGTCTTTAAGAATGGATCCAACAACGCACGTTGCTGTGAATCTTCCAACAAGGTAAATAAAATAGGATGGCGCTCAACCAAAGTGATGTGTGCACCCAAGTGCGCCATTAATAAACTGTCATGCCCTAAACCTGCTGTCGCATCAATCAAACGCTGTTTTTCAGACAGATTACATGCTCGCGCAATCATTTCAGACTTGAGTGAAGCGCGTTTCAAACGTCCAGCTTCTGCTTTCCAATCAGGTTGCATTTTCATGCCATTGGCGCATAACCAAAGACCATCAGCATCTACACATAAAGCTAAATCTGGATGCTGTCTAAAGAATCGCGCATTGAGCTTTTCTGTAAGCTCAATATTTACATCTACACCACGTGAAGAAAGCACAGCAGAGAACTGCTGTGCTTTCACTTCAAACTCGGCTTCTGTGTATAAGCGAATAACGCTTACCATAATTTCCAGCCTGTCATTACGAACAATAAAATTAATAAACCAGAGGCAATTCGGTACCATGCAAAGACCATGAAATCACGTTTTGCAACATAAGCCACCAATACGCGAATCAAAACCAAGGCCGAAATAAATGAAACCAATAGACCTGTAGCTAAAACTGCCCAATCTTCTGTAGTAGTAAACACATGATAGCTTTGATACAAATCTAAAAGACCCGCACCAATAATCACTGGAATACCTAAGAAGAAAGAAAACTCAGTGGCTGCTTTACGTGAAACACCTAAGAACATTGCACCAATAATGGTTGCACCTGAACGCGATGTACCTGGGATTAAGGACAACACTTGAATTAAACCAATATAAATGGCTTCTTTAAAACTAATGTTTTCAACTTCTTGTGCATTTACTTTAGGTGGATGTTTTTCAATCCAAATAATAATAAAACCACCAATGATCAAGCCAATTGCCACAGCAATATCATTAAACAGTAGATCTTTAACGGTTTGTCCAAAAGTTAAGCCCACTAACACAATAGGAATCGAGGCTAAAATCAGACTAAAACCTAAATGGCGCCCTTTGGGTTCACCTGTGAACATACCAGTTGCTGCCCCCCAAAGACGCGACCAATATTCATAGATGACTGCAGCAATTGCCCCCATTTGAATCGCAATGACAAAAACATCGCTTTTCTCTTTGGTCCAAAAATCCATTAATTCAGATGCAAGAATTAAGTGGCCAGTACTGGAAATAGGCAAAAATTCTGTAATACCTTCAACAATACCCATGATTGCCGCTTTGAGCAGCAGTAAAAGATCCATACCTATTCCTAATTATGGTTTGCCTTGTTCTGGAATTTTTTTCCAGGCATTATCGCGTAAATATACAGGTAGTGCATATTCCGCACTTACCCAATTTTTTTTCAGTGCTTGTGCATTTGCAATCGTCGCAATATCTTGCGCTGTTGCAGTAACTGCGTTGTACTGTACTTGTTCTGGCTTAACTAAAGCTGAACCCGAGCCAATAACTGTAAATTTTACAGCTTGTTCAGCTTCGCTATAGCTTAATAATTTTTCTTCATCAATGGCTTGCATAATGCCATCAGCATCTAATTCAAAGCTTGCAATATAGACTTCTTGCATACGTGCATCGAGCACTGCAGTCACCGCGGTTAAACCCGCAATACGATAGGCCGCTTGTGCCATCGCTTGTAAAGTCGATACTGGCACGACAGGTAAATCATTGGCCCATGCCAAGGCCTGCGTTACAGCAACATTAATACGAACACCGCTAAAAGAGCCCGGACCACGACTAAACGCAATTGCAGTTAAATCAGTTGCTTGAATACCTAATTCTTTAAAACCTTGCTCAATAAGAGGCAAAATCGTTTGCGTCTGTGCTTTTGCACGCGCATCTAATTGGAAGTAGAGTTCTTGATTATCTTCTGCAATACATACGGAACACTGCTCGTTCGCAGTTTCCAGTGCCAGCACTTTCATGCACAACCTTATTTAAGTCAATCTGAAAAATGACCAATATCATACTCCACTCATGCGTAGTGCGCGAGGAAATCTCTGTGAGTATGATATTTGACCGTAGAAAGATAATGCATTCACCCAAACTGAGTGCAGCCTATGGTTGCCTTAATCCAAATGCACCACTTCTAAATTTTTAAATTTCGAAAAGTGCGATGCATAATGTAAAGCACTCATTTTTAATTTTGCAACTGTCACATCATCTAAAGTTTTTACTACTTTGCCAGGTGAACCCATCACCACAGAATTATCTGGAATCACCTTGCCTTCAGGTATTAAAGCATTAGCACCAATAATACAATTTTTACCAATCACAGCGTGATTGAGCACCACAGCATTAATACCAATTAAGCTGTTATCACCGACCGTACACCCATGCAACATGGCTTGATGTCCAATGGTGACATATTCCCCTATATGCATTTCAATACCAGCATCGGTATGTAGCACCGCATTTTCTTGCACATTGGTAAAATCGCCCAGCTTAATTTTAGCATTGTCGGCACGAATCACTGCACCAAACCAAATACTCACTTGCTGACCCAATTCAACCTGTCCAATGACGGTGGCATTATCTGCGGCCCAACCATTCCAAGGACGAATACTCGCTTGTGGGCAATGCCCTTCAAATTTATAGAACATAGTGCACTCATTTTATTTCATTTTAAATACAGGGGAATTGACAAGAAATGGCCATTCTTTTTGATAATTAAGACCATATTGAAAGAGTGATACCAACATACGTGCTGTTAGCCCCCAAACAATTTCATTTTCCACTCGCATACTTGGAAAATATAAGGACTGATGGGCATAACGCACTTCATAAGGAATGGGCGGTGCGTCCATTAACTTTTGTAAGGAGGCAAAAAAAATACGATCAATTTCTGTGGGTTGTGCAATCAACTCCACTTGAGGCGGAATAAGGCCCACGACCGGCTTCACCAACATGCCATTACGGGCTTTTTGCATAGGCAACTCCCCCAACAATTGCACATCAAATGGATTCAGCGCGGTTTCTTCTTGAGCCTCACGTAAGGCCACCACAATATTACTCGTATCGTTTGGATCGCGCTTACCTCCAGGGAAAGATACTTCCCCAGCATGATTATTTAAATAGGCCGATCGGCGGGTTAATAAAACTTTGGGGCTAGACTCATTGGTAATCGCAATTAACACCGCCGCTTGTGCAGGTTGGGTACGGCGAGAAAAGCGTAAACTTTGCTGCAGCACATGTGTCAATAAACGATCATCCATTCGTCTTTATCCTTATTTTTTCAATATTTTCATCATAGCCGAATTTTAGTGCTTGTGTTTAGAAATGATGCTAAACATTTATTTTTCAGTTATGCTGATCACTCACTTTATCATTGACGATGAATATGAATTTTTGTAGTAACTGTGGACATAAAACAACAGAAAAAATTCCTCTTGGCGATCACCAAGTGCGTCGTGTATGTACACAATGCAATACCATCCATTATGTCAATCCTAAAGTGATTTGCGGCGCACTTGCACTTTGGGAAGATAAAGTCTTATTGTGTCGACGTGCTATTGAGCCACGTTATGGACTTTGGACACTGCCTGCAGGCTATATGGAACTGTTTGAAACCATGGAACAAGGCGCTGCACGTGAAACACGTGAAGAAGCAGAGGCCGAAGTCAACATTCAGCAACTTTACTGCATGTACAATATTCCACGTATTGGACAAATCTATGTCTTATTTAAGGCAGAGCTTGTAAATGGTGAGTTTGGTGCAGGTGAAGAAACCATCGAGTCTCGCTTATTTAGTGAAGATGAAATCCCATGGAATGATCTTGCATTTCCAAGTGTAGAACGCACGCTTAGACATTATTTTGCGGACCGTAAAACGGGACAATTTGAGACCCATTTAGAAACTTTAGGTACACGACTCGACCATACAGGTTAATGCCCTGTGTGATTGCATAGCTTCATTAAAAATGAATACGTGTGTTACCCAAATGCAAAAGCCCATCCGAAGATGGGCTTTTATTTTATTCAAGTCTAGACCTTTTTATTTAGCCTTTACCGTATAACACGGTGCAAGATCGAAAGTAATTTCACCACCGGCAAGTTTGGCAATCTCTTTAGATTCTGTGTCTGCAGGTACACTATTACTGTAGGTGCCGTTAAAACTTGCAAAACTGTTGGCCCATCGTACCTTCTGATTTGCAGAGTCAGTCATTACCACACCACTAGGTTTCACACCTGCAGAAGCAGAAAGTAAATTCGCCATTTGCAATAATGCACCACCCACCACAATATTTGTTGAGCTATCTGTAGACGTTTGAATTGTGGTATTCATCCCAATTAAAGCGCCATTTAATGTGCCCAAGGCTTTATCTGCCAAAATCATACGCAGTGAGATGGTTTCAGGTGTAACTTTTGAACCTCTCGTAAACGTACGAGTGACCGTACCAATACGATATTGCTGCGTATTCTGATCATCAAGCATGGTGTATTTATCTAATACATCTTGACCACTACAACCAACCTTATCATCTGTAGATAAATCTACTGTACCAATAGCTGTATCAAATATATTCGCAGGTACATTCGGTTTAATGTTGGTACGAATATCCCCATTACGGTCAATCACAATGCCAAGTTTGACTGATTTAACCGTTGTATTATTAAATTTAAACGTTAAGTCCGCATATAAAGGGAATACATAGGTTGATTTTGCTGTATTGGCTTGAGTACTAAAAACATTTTTGTCTAAATAAGACAGTGGATACAACTTATATAAATCCAATGTCCCTTTATATAAGCTACCATTCACAGTTTGATTCCATAAACCATAATTAGCGGCGTCTGCACTCGTAATTTCTGATTCTTTTTTATTGGTAAGCGTTTGGTATAAAGTCCCGCCTGAACCCACCACCATTTTATTCGCCAGCAACGTACCTTGCGTAATCACCAACGGTTGAGCACCTGCTTCATCTACATCAAACTTAAAGCCCAGTTTGCGTGCATGGTCAATTTCCTTAGTTAAAGGGTCAATCCATGTCTCTTGTGGTGTGGCTGTCATCTGCTTAGGCTTGACCTTGGTCATGAGCAACGCATTCGTCCCACCAATCGTTGTTAATGACTGATCAACCGTACCACGCCATTGTAACCCGCTACCGAAAGTCACGCCTTGACGGTCAGTCATTAATAAAAAGTGACCAAAAATATTACTCTTCGCCATATCAGATGGTGCGCAAACATCCTTATCACAGCCAACCAAACCATTTGAGCCACTTACCGCACTAATCAAACTTTGCTCTGTTGAAAATAAAGCAAATTCAGGTTGATATACAGCTGCGGTTGAAATATTCATTAAATTTTCAACCACTGAAAATGCTTCAGTTGCACTAATTGGTGTTTGACCTAGCCATTGATTCAACCAAGTTGCAAACTCAGTATCACTAAAGCCAACCAAAGTGGCTGTTGTGACTGTTTTATCTAAACTTTCAATTGCTTGACGATTACTGTCGCTGATATATACAGGCTGAATTTCAGTTGCAGATGCTACTTGATTATTTTTCATACCCAAGGCTTGTATTATCATGGCTAAACGCATCGCCACTTTTACCGTTGCATCAGTTGGGCTAATAGCCTGCGCTTGTTGCTTGGTCATACCATAGGCTAAATCAATTAAGGTTAAGCGTGGAGGTGTGCTCGAGCTTGCCACTTTAGACAAATTATCAAGTTGTATACTCCCCAGCTCTATACGCTTGTCTTTTTCACCTTGTAGATAAAAATTCACCGTATCACCGACACGGCATGCCCCAGAAGACACACCTTCACTGGCATCAAACAAGGTCACAAATTTATTTTTGCTATCACTTGAACAGGTAAAATTAATGCCATCCACAGGATAATCTAATATAAATTCTACACATTTTTCACTGGCACTCTTACAGGCACCATTTACTGTACTGCTATCGTAAGTTTCTGGAATAACTTTTGCACTTTCACCACCACAACCGCTTAATGCAGCAACCAAAGCAGTGACTGCAAATGGTAAAGCATATATTTTTTTCATCCTGATTCTCTTTTTCTATCCTTAACGGATTGCAATTAATTTAAGTTGTCCTTGATTACTTAATACACGCTCATCGACATCAATGGCTGTTGCGAGCGGTGTCAGTAATAAATATGTCGTACCTGAAGGAACTTGAATTACGCCTTCAATTTTTTCTCGGTATAAATGACTTGCATTAGCATCGTTATTTTTATAACCTCCTGCGCCTTCCATTACACAGCCTTTAGCGTCTAAAAATACGGCAAAAGGCCAATAAAATACAGGCTTATTTTGCTTCGATGCATACGAATGTATTTCAATATTTTTAATCGTCGTGTCTAACTTAACAAGTTCAAAATCAAATTGTGCATTGAGTGGCGCACGTGGCCATAAATTGGTATCTTGCTGAGCTTTTAACACTTTGGCTTTTAATAATTGTTTCTGGTCAAAGCATTGTTGCCCAAGACCTTCAACCGTATCTGCTTTTGATACCCGATAGTAACTGGTCGAAAGTACAATTGGCTTATCTTCTGCAGGACGATTTTTCTTAAATAAATTATCAATAACAGACTGTCCTACACCTTTTTCACGCTCAACCATCTGCATTCGTGTTGCACCAGTTTTAGGATCAATTACGCCTTCTGGCATCGCATAAAAACGTTTTTTACCCTCAAGATTAAATTCTTTTTCTTCTAAATACTCATTATTCACATACGTATCACCATCAATGGTCGATAACTCTGTGCGCTTTTGATCCTGTACAATTGCAGGCATTGGCGGGGTTTTTGTCACCTTTTTAGGTTGCTCTACAATCGCTTTGCTTTGTTTCTCACTAGCAACTTTTGGCAATACTTCAGTCGTTTGCTTTGCTACTTGTACAGCAGTATTCTGATTCGGCTTCGCCACTGTGAGGTCTTGATTAACCGGTGTATAAACAACTGTGCTTTGCTGTTTATTTAACGTTTTTTCAACCTGTTTTTCAGTAACATCGTGCTGTGGTTTTGGTGTTGAAATGGCCGGATTTGCTTGATCAATCTGCTTTTCTTCACGCACGACCACCTGCTGAGCATTTTTTTGCGTACTCTTCATCTGTTGTTGATGTTGTTCTTGCGCTACACCTTGCACAATCTGCGAAGGTCGCTTTCCAGCTAAGCCACGAACAACATCCTGAACATGAGCTTCACGTTCAGGATCTAAATAAGAAGGTGATTCAGTTTTTACACTCGCTGTATCTACTGAAGCTGTGCTCTCCTGCACCTTTACCTTCTTCTTTATTGGAATATCTGGGCGCTGTACCACAATTGGACGCCCATCAGGTCCAATAATGGTATGAAATATACCTTCTGCATAGACATTCGATACTGATGCTAACCCTAACATCAGCATCATGTTCAACAAGTGCTTTTTATTCATCCTGAATACTAGTCCTACCATCGTGTTCTATAGTTCAATCCTAAAATAGTAATTTTGGTATCTGTCTTCACGTTTAAACCAGCATAAGGGTTTAATAAAATATTATTTACCCCAGTTTGGTTAGCCAAGCTACTAGTGTTTGCAGGAATACTATCGCGACTGCGTAAGAAACCAATAGACAAGTCCAAGTCTGTATCAGCATCAAAACGGTAGCCCACACCTAAACCGAATAATTGTGCCCCGTTAATTGGAACCATCGTATTACGCTTCCCATCAGGAATCGAACTGGTCCGTGGTTCATAACCTGCACGAAGCTTTAAACGATCTGTTGCTGAGTATTCAAGTCCAATGCCAAAATTCCAAGGCGATTTAAAGACTAGAGGTAAAGCTAAGGACGTATCACCAATATCTGAAGACAATAATTTTGCAATTTTAAGTGCTGAAATTTGACGATCAAACTCAAAAGCAAACTTATCCCAAGCACTATAATCAGTCCACCCAACGTCAAAATTGACTTGTAGATCAGGCATGATTTTGTATTTAATACCCGCTTGCATGTGCGCAGGATATTCAAAATCTATAGACACCAAGCCAGATTCAACAGCTGGGACAGCCGATGGGAAGCCTAAAATCGCCGCTAAAATTTGCCCTGTCGGTGAAGACATTAAACCTTTAATTAACTCTTGCGATGCATTACCATTTTCAATGTAATACTTACCTTTCAAACGCATCTTGGCCGCACTTTGATACACGAGACCAAAACTAAAGTCTTCTCTTGGTTCCCAAAGTACACCCAAGTTATAGCTTGGGCTCAATGACTGCTCAACAGCCAACTGCATCTGACCAAATTTATTAAACGGATTCATGCCCTCTTGAGCATTACACATCCCGAGCAACAAAATATCCGTAATAATGTCTGAATTATTTTTAAAAGGCGTACAAACAACTTCGTCAATCATACGAAGCATACCAATCAATTCATTTGGAAAACGCAAATCCGTTTTCAATGCGATTGCTTGGTAAGACATTCCAATACCACCACCAATCGATAATTCATCATTGACTTGATAAGCCATCGTTGGAGATAAATAGGTAATACGCTCTAGAGCAACCTGCTGCCCCATATAATTACCAGGGTTGCCATTTTCAGCACCAAAACCTGCAATTAAAGGTGCATAAATTGCTGTAGCAAATGTCGCTTTAGAACCTGGTGGGTTATATGCAATACCCGCAGTTGGAGCAGCGACAGGTGTTCCAGGTCCCAAATCCACCATTTTCTTAAGGCCTGGAACATACAAACTTGCATATTCCACATTCCCGTTAACTGTGCCTTTAAAATCTGTACATAGATCGGCAGCTACTTCTGGTCCATCATTACAAACCATTGGGTCATCTGAATAACCAAAAACGTTGTAACCCGCTGGAACTGAAAACTCACGTTGAATATCAAAATTAGCAACAATTCCCTGAAGGTCAGTCTGTAGGCCTTCAATTTTAGTCAGTGCTGCTGGGTTAAAATGTACTGCACTAATTCCTGGTGGATCTGCCGTGACAGCATTACCCAAAGCCAGTGAACGCACATCTACCGATAAGTTTGTTCCAAGCTGTGCAAATGCAGCACTGGAACATCCCGTTAAAATTATCGCGCTAACGAGTGGACGCAGTCGAACATAGTTCATACGGACACCCTCTTAGCGGAGCTTCTTGCCGAAACCTAAAATATCAAGCGGGAATGAAAGACCCAATGAAACATCTGGCGCATCTTCTGTTAAACCCAAACCAACTGTACCATTCACAATCGTATCTGGGGAAACACGCACGCCTAAAGAAAATGCCAGTGTTGAACTGGTTTGATCTGCTGGAGAATATGATTCTCCACTGCTATAAGTGAATTCTGATCCAGTATTAAAGCTTTGTTGATACGACATAGTCAAAGACACATCGTAGTTAAATGAGTACGCAAAACCAAAAGCAAAGCCACCGCTAATACCTGGTTCAAAATCAGTAATGACTCGTGTACCACGACGTTGATTTAAGCCTGTTTCTTTAAAACCATAGTTCGCAGAAACAGAGGCAAACAACACTACTGGATCAATATATTTACGTGTACTTGCACCCACCCCAGCAGAGTAATAGCCCTTACCTGTCGCTAGGTCATTGGTGGCATTTACTTCGTACGGGCTATCACCCGTTTTGGTCGATAAATTACCAAATAGAATCAGTGGTAAACGACCAGCTTTTAAAGGAAATGGTTCCCAACGAGCACCTAAGGCAATATCACCTAAACCAGCTGTTGACGTGTCTTTCAAAAGATCCGTTTTGGTCACTAATGGTAATGAAGCTGTGAAAGTTAAGTTATCACGAATACCATATTGAAAAGTAAAGGTGTTGGTCATTGAGTGCGTTGCATTTTCTTGCACGCGCAGTTGATACAGTTGACCTTCTGCCATTTCCATATCAAGCTGTGTATCACGATAATACGTATAATCAATATCGTAATACGAAGAAATTTCGCCTTTTTTGATTAAGGAGTATTGGCGCTCATTGGACGTAAATACTTCTTGAAGGTTTGCCTCTTGCGTTGCATCACCTTCTTGCTTTTGAAGCGCTGCAGAAGCATCTGAGTTTTTTGCTGGTGCTTGCTCTTGTGCTACTGGGGCTGGCTCTTGTGGTGCTTCGGTTTGCTCAACCGGCTCAGCTGATGCTGTAGATGTTTCATCAACACTATCATACCCTCCCAGTGTTGTATCCTCAGCTGCTACTGCCTGCTCCTCAACAGCATCATACCCACCCAAAGCGGGTTCATTTGCATAAGCAACCCCCATCAACATTTGCACGCTGACTGCCAATAAGGTTTTGTTCATCCATTTACTGTTCATTTTCCATACCACCGCTTTTTATTTTTTTAATCTGTTTATAACTTAAGTTCTGGCCTTACTTATTCTTGTAGTAAAGTCTCAAGAAGTTATAGTTCGACTGCCCATAATTTTCCGACGATTCATTCATATTTTTATCAAGTCGAATTGTCGATGCTTTATCTGCAATTTTATCCATATAAAACTGAGGGTATTGTAAATCTACAAATGCATAGCGATTGACAGTTGCATCATCAACATGTCGCATATCAGCTTCATTTAATGCCAACATACTTTGACGTTTATCAGGTGCAACATTAATTAAAAAAAGTGTGTTGTTTTCCCAAATTTCTTTAAATCGAGTTTCGTCAAAACTAATGTTGCCCAATGCTGGATCAGCCACATACACACGGCCGTTTTTATAGCCCTTAAACACGACAAAGTGCTTAAATCCCGCATAAGAAATAGGCACAATTGCAGGTTCGCCTTGTTTCACCAAATCGGTAAACTCTCCGCGATAACCACCACTTTCTAGGCCTAATGCTCCTACAAAGCGTTTCATATCAAGCAATGAGAAACTACGACGTTCTACAATTTTTTCTGTTTCACCAAATTTCAATAAACCATTCATGGTTTGTTGTTCAGTTAATTTGGCACCAACATAGCCATTTAATAAAGTCGTTAAAGCAGCCGAACCACAGCTATAGTCGTAGGCTTGACGGACAATGCCACGAAATTGGTCTTCAACTGCAGGTTTAATTTTTACCGTTTCACGGTGCATACGGGTAAATGAATCATTTCGTGAATCGAGAGTTTCAGTGTAATACACTGCTCCGGCTGGCTTTTGTTTTATATCAAATGACTCTTTGGCAAAGTAATACATCAATGCCGAGCCTAGTGCTATCTCTAACATATCTTCTAACTTTTTAGTTATCGGCAGTTGATGTGCCTTTTATCATTATTTTAGAGCTAACGCTCTACTTCCTTGTCTAATTGCAAGATACCTTTTTTTGCAAAAAAAAACAGCTATTTTTTTATATTTTTGATGTATTTCATCTTTTATTTGTAAAAAAAAGCGCGTGAATATCACGCGCTTTTCAACACTAAAACAGATTAACGGCCACTAATAGTAATCGTAGAACCTTTTCCGCCTAAAGTATTATATGTTTGTAGTCCTTGAATTTCGACATCACCAATAGAGCCTCCATTACGTGCTCCCAAATGAATTCCTTTTACATAGTTATCAATAGGGCCACTTGCACTATCAATTTGGATAAAGCCTTTATTTTTATCAGTAGAATTACTCGATGTATCAAATACTCGAACACTTGCATTTATTGCTAAATCTTTAGAGTTAGCATCTGCAACTTTGATACTTTCAATAAAAATTTCACCTGGATTATTTGTTTTAACCGGAACAGCAGAACCTGAAGACGTATCATATGCATAAGTAGCACCATTAGTTGAGTTATCAAGAATGCCTAGATTCTTAATCTCCAAACCACCCTGCATAGTTGTACTTAATTTAATCATAGCACCTTGAGGCGCCGAGCCAATCTGAATATTAGCATCCATCTTACCTGTTACAAGTGATAGTCCGCTTAAGATTGCATTATAGTTGCTTGCTGTACCGCCACGACGAATTAATGAAGCACTTGTCTTACCATCATCATTTACCGCACTTCCTTGCGTACCCGATGCTGTAACACCAATTTCGCCAATACTAATATTTAAACCAGAAACAGCAGCACCAATATTTAAGAATGCACCGTCTGTTCCAGCATCACTATCAATTGTAATATCTGCCAAGTTGTGACTAGCTAATAGACTATTATAATTAGCCGTAACTACTACACCGAACTTTTCATTAACATCACCAGACTTACCATTACCCTTAATTACAATTGCACCTGCAGTACTCGTACCACCATAACCTGCAGAGCCTTTAGCAATATCTTGACCTTTAGAATCTTGTGAACTAAGACCATCATTGTCATGAATAAATAGTTTCTCAATTTCAATTTTTGAAATACCAATACCAATATTGATACCGTCTTGACCTGTAGTTGTGCTAAGCGCCGCATCATCCATTGCTTGCATTGCCATAGCATTTGCGCTGATTGCCATTGAAGATACTAAAACAAGTTTAGTGAATTTTTTCATTGTTACTCTCCCAAGAGTATTTTTTTATGATTGTCAACCACTCGATGCTTACTGCTGTTTATTCGTTTTGTGACAGCGATTACATCTTTCCTTGAGTAGTTTGCTCGCTTGATTAAAGTATATCTGTGTCACTTTTTGTTCAACTGTCGTTGGTCGCAATTTAGAGTTCGCCGATAAACGGTATTTACTCATACTTCATAAACACATTGAGATACACTATGGCCACGTTTAGCCTCATGCACATTTAGGTTTATGCAAAATCCGATTGTTTATCAACGACTCATTCTTAAACACAGCTCGTCTGCTACACAGATACTATCTGCTTTGGCTGAATTATCCCATGTTGTTTATCTGAATGATCACGCACAACCGACCATTGGTCTCTTCGCAGAGGAATACTTCATTCATCAAAATAATGAAACATTTCATTACAAGGAAACAAATTTAGATACGTACAGCGCACAGTCAATTCCATCTTTGCCTGAATTCTGTTTTCAAGCCGATCATAGAAACTCAACTTCTGGTTTTCAGGGTGGATTATTAGGCTTTATTGGTTATGATTTTGCGGCTTCAAAACAAGTTAAAACTGCTTCTAAAACACAACCAGCCTTATTTATTGGTCGCTTTAGTAGCTATTTAAAATATAGTGCTGAAGGATGGACTTTCATTAGCCATCATCCTAAGGCAAAGCAACGTTACCAAGTTTTATTAGAGCTATTAAATAAAGAAATTTATCTTCCTAGTTTTAAGTTACAACAGCCACTACAAGCTCGCTGGAGTTTTGAACAATACCAGCAGGCTTTTCATCAAGTACAAAATTATATTAAAGCGGGCGACTGTTATCAGATTAATCTCACTCAAGAATTTACAGCAAAGGCGACTGGCTTACTTTTAGATACAGCCTCGCAGTTATGGAATTTAACTGATGCACCTTATGCAGGCTATTTAAGAGTCGACGAATTTGAGCTTTTAAGTTGCTCGCCAGAATTATTTATTGATTTTGAAGCGGAGCGTAAATTAATAACTAAACCGATTAAAGGCACTATGCCTCGTTATGCAGATCCAATACTGGATGCCGAATCTAAAAACACACTCAAAGCATCTAAAAAGGACATGGCTGAAAACGTCATGATTGTAGATTTACTACGTAATGACCTGAGCGTGTATGCAGAAATAGGAACAGTAAAAACGCCAAAGCTGTTTAATATTGAAAGCTTTAATCAAGTGCATCACATGGTGAGTGAAATTGAAGCCCGCTTAAAAACTGATGTAAATCCATTTGACGTATTAATGTCTGCCCTCCCTGGTGGCTCAATCACTGGCGCACCCAAAATTCGCGCTATGCAAATTATTGAAGAGTTGGAAGGTGCACCGCGTGGTGCCTATTGTGGTTCGATGGGCTATTTTAATGATGATGGTACAGGTTCTTGGAATATCTTAATTCGTTCAATCCAAAAGCATCAACACGATGTTTCAGTATGGGCCGGTGGTGGCATAACCATAGCTTCAAACTGTGAAGCAGAGTATCAGGAATGTTTTGACAAAGTTGATGCCATACTCAAGTTGCTCAACACATGGTTTCAACCTGAATAAATAAAAAAAGCGACTCATTGAGAATCGCTTTTTTCTACCCCTCTTTACCAACGACAGAGGGGTTAAATAACCAAAATCACTTAGGCCAAAATTTGATTTTTCAAAGTATCAACTAGACGTTGGTTTTCAACATCTGTACCAATCGTTATCCGTAGATATTGATTGATTCGAGGCTTATTGAAGTAACGCACAATAATGCCTTGCTCACGCAATGCAGCAGCGAGTTCACCTGCATCTTTCTGTGCTAATGTCGCAAAAATAAAGTTAGCACTAGAAGGCAAAACCTCAAAACCAAGCTCAGTTAAATCTGCAACCAGTTTCTCACGGCTCGCGATGACTTTGGCACATTGCGCTTCAAAATAAGCCTGATCTTCAAATGAAGCTACGGCAGCAGCAATCGCAAAACGGTCAATCGGATACGAGTTAAAACTGTTTTTGACTGCTTCAAGTGCGGCAATCAAATGTGGCTGTGCAATCGTAAAACCTACACGCAAGCCTGCCAATGAACGCGATTTAGAGGTAGTTTGGCACACCACTAAGTTATCGTATTTTGCCACAAGGCTTACCGCAGATTCCGCACCAAAGTCGACGTATGCTTCATCGATGACCACCACTGAATTTGGATTTGCTTGCAATACTTCTTCAATTGCAGATAAGCCCAATGCAATACTGGTTGGTGCATTAGGATTGGTAATGATAATCCCGCCATTCGGCTGTTTATAATCATCAATCTCAATTTCAAATTGATCATTTAACGGCAAAATTTTGGTGTTGCGGGCAATTCCGAAAAATTGGCTATACACAGGATAAAAACTATAGGTAATGTCTGGATAAAGAATTGGGAGTTCTTGCACAAAAAAAGCTTTAAAAATATGTGCCAAAACTTCATCTGAACCATTACCAACAAAGACATTTTCAACAGCAACATTTTGCTGTTTAGCAATCGCTTGTTTCAACGCCAAAGCATCGGGATCTGGATATAAACGAAGTGCATCTGCTGAATTCGCCAATACAGCTTGAACTGCTTCAACCACTTTTGGTGATGGCGGATATGGGTTTTCGTTGGTATTGAGCTTTAATAAATTTTGAATTTTTGGTTGTTCCCCTGGGACATACGGTTCTAATTCACGTACTTCAGGGCTCCAAAAACGCATTTGTTCAGTTGTAATATTCGACATTTTCTTTTCTCTTGATTCCCCTCTCTTTTAGGGACGAGGTAGAGAAGTTTATTACCCTCTCTCCTCAACTCCCTTAAATTTTGCTTTAAAGCACATTTAGGGAGAGGGAAATTATTTCTTAATCATTTTGTGACTTGAATGGCTTACTGATAACGGTAACGTGCAGAACGTGCATGTGCATCCAAATTTTCTTGTTGCGCTAAAACGTCTGCAGTTTTTGCCAAGGTTTTTACGCCAGTTTCAGAACACATGATTAAGCTTGAACGTTTTTGGAAATCATAAACACCCAATGGTGATGAAAAACGAGCGGTACCCGATGTTGGTAAAACGTGGTTCGGACCTGCACAGTAATCACCAATCGCTTCTGGTGTATAACGGCCCATAAAAATTGCACCCGCATGGCGAATACTTTCTGACATTAATTCAGCTTCATCCAAACACAACATTAAGTGTTCAGGTGCAACTTGGTTAATCAGTTCAGCACCTTCAGCACGGTCTTTAACCAAAACCAATGCGCCACGATTTTCAATTGAAGTGCGTGCAATTTCTGCTTTTGGCAAAGCTTCTAAATGCTTTTCAATCCAGTGCGCAACATCATTGAGTAGCTGTTCATCTGGTGTAATAAATACGGCTTGTGCCACAGTGTCATGTTCAGCTTGAGACAATAAGTCCATCGCTAACCATTCAGCATTATTTTCACCTTCTGCATAGACTAAAATTTCAGAAGGGCCTGCAATCATATCAATACCAACTTGACCAAACACTGCACGTTTAGCTGCAGCTACGAAGCGGTTGCCCGGTCCTGTAATTTTGTCGACCATTGGAATGGTTTCTGTGCCATACGCTAAAGCAACAACCGCTTGTGCTCCACCAATGGTAAAGACACGAGATACACCTGCTAAATAAGCCGCCGCCAATACCAATGGATTTAATTCACCATTCGGTGCTGGCACTACCATAATAATTTCAGGCACGCCTGCAACATGTGCGGGTACTGCATTCATTAATACTGAAGATGGATATGAAGCCAAACCACCAGGGACATAAATGCCTACACGGTCAAGCGGTGTCACTTTTTGACCCAAGGTATTGCCCAAGGCATCTACATAAGTCCAACCGTCTTGTTTTTGTGCTTGATGGAACTCACGCACACGATTCGCTGCCATTTCTAAAGCTTCGCGCACCTCTGTGCTTAAACTATCAAATGCCGCTTTGAGCTGTGCTTGGCTGAGCTCTAAGTCTGAAAATTGATGCGCTGGATGTCGATCGAACTGCTGTGTGAGCTTAAGTACATGAGCGTCGCCATGCTGACGAACATCAGCAATAATTTGGTCAACGGTTTTTAAAAGTTCTGGATCATTCACAGTTTCAAAAGCTAACAAGTCAGCAAAAGCTTGCTTGAAGTTCTGATCTTGAGTCGATAAACGTCGCATCAATTTACCCACTAGGTAATGTATTGGAAAACTTTAGTTTACCTGTTTTAGTGAGCTTTGTCGGCAATAAACTGAATTTGCTACCCATGGTTTAATTGAAAATAACTTTTATCAAAATTGGCAAAGCATCCAGCTTTACTTTCATCACCACTAAAAAGCAAAAACCGCCTTATAGGCGGTTTTTGCTTTTTATCGCTACAGATCACTTAAGCATTTTTTGCTTTTTCACGTGCTTCCACGGCTTTTTCAAGCTGTGCAAGAATTGGATTAAGCAATTGTTGCTTACGTTTGAAACTTGCCTTATTCACGATTAAACGTGAAGACACTTTACAAATTTCTTCAAGTGGCTCCAGACCATTTGCACGTAAGGTATTCCCTGTATCCACAACGTCTACAATGTAATGACCCAATCCAACCAATGGTGCAAGTTCCATTGAACCATACAATTTGATGACATCTACTTGCTCACCTAAGCTTGCATAGTATTGACGTGTTAAATTCACGTACTTAGTGGCAATTTTTAAACGACCTTGTGGACGCTCCATGCCAACTTTGCCTGCAGTCATGAGTTTACAAACCGCAATTTTCAAATCGAGGGGTTCATAGACATTTTGTGCACCATGCTCCATGAGCACATCTTTACCCGCCACACCAATATCGGCTGCACCATTTTCTACATAAGTAGGTACATCCGAAGCACGTAAAATTAAAATACGTACATGCTTATGGGTGGTAGGGAAAATTAATTTACGAGACTTGTCAGGATCTTCTAAAAGATTAATCCCTGCCGTTTCAAGCAAAGGTAACGTTTCTTTTAAGATACGCCCCTTACTTAACGCTAAAGTTAAACCATGATCAAAATTGCCCATTACGTCAAAGTTCGGATCATCGTTTCTCATATCGCTCATTAACTTACTCGCTTAATTTGGGCGCCTAAACCTTGTAATTTTGCTTCTACATCTTCATAACCGCGATCAATATGATAAATACGGTCAATTAAGGTTTCTCCATCAGCAGCTAGTGCAGCTAAAACTAAAGAGAAAGAAGCACGTAAATCTGTTGCCATGACTGGTGCAGCAGAAAGTTTTTCTACACCTGTAACAACAGCATCATTACCTTCGACCTGAATATTTGCGCCCATACGTGCTAATTCAGGTACATGCATAAAACGGTTTTCAAAAATCGTTTCAGAAATTGTTGCAAAACCACGACCGATCGCATTGACCGCCATGATTTGTGCTTGCATATCTGTTGGAAATTCTGGATGAGGCAAGGTACGGAAGCTTACAGCTTTTGGACGCTTACCCATCATATCAAGTTCGATCCAGTCGTCACCACGTGTAACTTCTGCACCCATTTCTTCAAACTTGTCTAATACCGCTTCCATTAGATTCGGATCAGTATGTGTCGTTTTAACACGACCGCCCGTAATGGCTGCAGCTGCTAAATATGACCCAGTTTCAATACGGTCTGCAACCACAGAGTACTCACAACCATGCAAGCTTTCAACACCAGTAACCACTAAGGTATCGGTATCTAAACCTTCAATTTTTGCACCCATAGCAATCAACATTTGCGCAAGGTCGGTAATTTCAGGTTCACGCGCTGCATTACGAATCGTTGTTACGCCATCCGCCAATACCGCTGCCATTAAAATATTTTCAGTGCCACCCACAGTCACCATATCAAAGATAACTTCGCCACCTTTTAAGCGACCATCCACTTTGGCATGAACATAACCTGCATCAACCACAATTTCAGCACCTAAAGCTTCTAAGGCTTTTAAGTGTTGATCAACTGGACGGGAGCCAATTGCACAACCACCAGGCAAAGATACTTGTGCACTACCGTAGCGCGCCAATAATGGGCCAAGCACCAAAATAGATGCACGCATGGTTTTTACGAGTTCATATGGTGCAAATTGATTGTTTAATGTAGAGGTATCTGCAACAACAGTATCCCCTTCATAAGTCATAGTAATACCTAGACCTGCAATCAATTTCACTAAAGTGTTTACGTCTTTTAAATTTGGTACATTTTTAAGCGTAATTGGCGTTTCAGCTAAAATCATCGCTGCCAAAAGTGGAAGTGCTGCATTTTTTGCACCAGAAATTCGCACTTTACCTTCGAGCGTAACGCCGCCCTGAATTAAAAATTTATCCATTAATCTATTAAGCTCCGAATAAGCTTGCTTTACGCCATTCTTCTTTGGTCATTGCGCGAATTGTTACTGCATGAACTTCACCACTGGCAATATAAGAGTTCAATGGTGCATAAACAGATTGCTGACGAGCAACGGGGCGCTTACCTTCGAATTGATCATCGACAACACGTAGATCAAATTTACCGCCCTGCCCACTTACTGCAACTTCAGCTTCAGGAAACGCAGCTTTCAAAATATCAGTGAGCTGTTCACTATTCATCACAAGACCTCTTATAGGACTAACGGTGTAAAACCTGCCATTTTACTATAAATAAAAAAAATAATTCATTAGTCTCATACAATATATATATAAAAAAAGAGGCTCTTTCGAACCTCTTTTTGTTGTTTATATAGGCTAAATAGCCAAAGGTAGGTAATCTAACTGCATTTTTCGATGCTTATGTAACTGTCTTTTCAATTTTTCTGTCAATTTTTTAATGGAAGAATACATATCATCCCCACTTGCTTGAGCAAATAACTCAGCCCCAGGTATACGAATTATAGCTTCAGCAATATGATTTGAACTTCCTTTTTTCGAGCGCTTATCAACTTGATGATCTTTGGTTAACTTCACTTGCATACTGTTGACCTGATCTAAATGTTTGGTCATTTCAGCAAATTTCGAACGAATAGCTTGTTCAATGGCTGGTGTAATACTGAGATGATGACCGCGAATTGTAATTTGCATAATTCTATCCCTCGCCTTCTTTACAGGATAAGAAAGTCACAGCAAAGCCATTTGATCAATACCACCAATCTACATTCATTAATCAAATCACATTCACTGCTCCTAAAATAAAAAAAGGTTCATTATTTCGTCATAATGAACCTCTAGAATAGTCAGATTTTAAAAATCAGATCAAGACTTTTCTTTCAGAAGATGAGGGAATATGTAACGACTCGCGATATTTCGCCACAGTACGACGTGCAACATCAATACCTTCTTCCTTTAATAAAATTGCAATCGCATTATCAGACAAAGGCTTACGTATATTTTCTTCAGCAACCATTTTTTTAATTTTAGCCCGAATTGCTGTAGATGATGCCTCACCACCAGACGTTGTTCCCACATGGCTTGAAAAAAAGTATTTCAATTCAAATAACCCACGTGGCGTTAACATATATTTATTGGTAGTCACACGTGAAACGGTCGATTCATGTAACTCAACCTCTTCTGCAATATCACGTAGCACCAACGGTTTCATTCCTTCTGCACCAATTTCAAAGAAAGCCCGCTGATGCTGCACAATACATGTAGCGACTTTCAACAAAGTTTTATGCCGCTCATCTACACTCTTAATAAAGTTTTTAGCTTCCAACATTTGATTACGTAAATATTGATTATCATCGCTTTGATCAGCACGTTTAATCATATTTGCATAAAAAGAATTAACCCTTAACTTTGGCATAACATCGGGGTTCAACTGCACAAACCAGTGATCATTCTTCTTCATAACCACTACATCTGGAATCTGATAGTCTGAATCTTTATTTTCAAACTCTATACCTGGATGGGCTTTAAGTGTTTTTAATAAACATACAGCATCTTTTAATTCCTCTTGATTTAAACCAGTTTGTTTAATGAGTTTTGGTAATTCGTTACTAATCAACAGCTCATAATGCTTCATTAACAGCAAAGCTTCTCTACGATAAAGCGTTGTTTCTGACAAACTTTCTAACTGTATCGTAAGACATTCCGCAAGATTACGTGAACCAATCCCAATCGGATCTAAGCGCTGAATATGTTTTAACACCACAACAACTTCATCATCTTCAATTTCTTCGTCGTAATCCATACTATCGAGTAGATGTTGCACAGACGTCGTAATCTCAGCAATATCACAATCTAAAAAACCTTTGTCATCTAAAGCATCAATAATGCAATGTGCAATTAAGCGATCAACGACCGAGAAATGTAATAAATTCACTTGTTCAAGCATGTGTGCTTGTAAGCCCTGATGCCCTTGTCGATTGTCTTCACGCTCCTCAAACTCAGGCGTGCCTAAACTCGTAGATTGATGGGTATAGACATCATCCCAATCTGTATCTACGGGTAAATCATCAGGTAAGTGATCAGCATTGAGTTCATTGGTTAAATCTTTCCGATCTTGTTCCAATTCCTGCAAAGTGCTTAAACTTTCAACCGTTGATTGCTCTTCTACTTTTTCAAGTAAAGGATTACTATCGAGTTGAACTTGGATCTCTTGTTCTAGTTCTAGACTTGAAAGTTGAAGTAAACGAATGGCTTGCTGCAACTGAGGCGTAAGCGACAGGGAGTTTGCAACTTTTAATCCAACCGATAACTTCATCTTTTTTTTCCTATATAAATACCGCGTGTTATAAGCAATTTTTATGCCGTTTTATTTTTTATAGCATACTTTTATTAAAAAACATACAAAAATAACACAGGATGTACTTTTATATAATTCAGAAAAATTATAATTAAATACATGATATTAAATATTAATTTAAATAAAACATAAATATTAAAACTCAATAATGTCTGCATAATGCCAAATTCTACCAGCTCAACACCTACCACTTGAGACACCAATTATTACTATAACCGTAATCAAAAAAATCATTATTATTTCATAAGCACTGGAATAACCTTATATAGAACCTGGTTTACTTTTAATCGTTATGATTTTATTTCTTGTTTCCATAAATTTTTTGATTTTCACACATAAAAAAACACCCCCTGCACTAGTCAGGGGGTGTTTCGAATAATGAGCTGGCGATGACTTACTCTCACATGGGTAACCCCACACTACCATCAGCGCTAAGAGGTTTCACTTCTGAGTTCGGGAAG
>NZ_JACAXE010000024.1:0-55149 GCF_013391565.1 Acinetobacter sp. SwsAc6 | reverse complement strand
GTGTTTCAGAAAGCTTCTTTGAATCGATATATTTCATACGCAGATTATGCTCGATTATTTAAGATTCTTTGGTACAAATAATCGGCAAAAGAAAGATCTTTTTTTGATTTATGAAAGAGATCTAATATTTTGATTAATTTGAAATCTATTTTTGCTTTAAATACAAGCAAATTATTTTGTAAAATGATAAACAAATCACGTTTTATGTATTGTTTTGTGAATTATTAATATTATTATGTGTAGCTATTGAGGTTGGGTGTATTTTAATCACGTTTTTTTAAAAAAGTGATTTTTAGGATTAATTTGAGTACGGGTGTATTTAAATTTATTCAATTTATATATTTTCAATCACGTATTTTTTTCTCTCCCTCAGCGTTAATAATAGACGCTTAAAGTAATTATATATGGTTAGCCAAGATCGTAGCAGTCCCGCTACACGGTTGTATATTTCTGTTCGCGTTAAATTTGTGATCGCTTTCATTGGAGCCTGTCTGTGGACATGGTTTTCTTTATGGATGGCTGAAAATTGGATCCGTGATTTGAGCCAATTGATTGGGTCAGTTGCAGCGATATTCTTTATTTATGGTATTGCGATTATTCCTGGATTTATGAATTCCTTTGCTGCTTTAAGTTTGTTGATGGATAAAAGGCCTAAACGAAAAATCTTAGATGTTTATCCAAATATTACAATTTTGATTGCTGCATATAATGAAGAATCTTCTATTCTAGACACGCTTAAGAGTGTGGATCGACAGAATTATCTAGGTGGACTGCAAGTCATTGTGATTAATGACGGTTCTAAAAATCGTACTGCGCAACTGGTCAAACGGGCTGAAGCTCAGTATTCATGGCTGACTTTATTGGATTTAACCCAAAATGCAGGTAAGGCTCATGCCTTAAATGAGGGTTTGAAATTAGCCAAACATGATTTGGTGCTTACTGTTGATGCAGATTCCTACTTACACCGTATTGCTTTGCAATGCATTGTGGAGCGCTATGTTGCAGATCCGCCGAATACACGCGCTGTTGCAGGTAAAATTTTGGTACGAAATTCACGTCATAATTTACTGACAAAAACGCAAGAGTGGGATTATTTTTTGGGAATTGCTGCGACAAAACGCTTACAGTCTTTATATCAAGGTACGCTGGTGGCTCAAGGCGCATTTTCAATTTATGATCGTAATGCACTGGTTGAAGTGGGTGGCTGGCCTGAGTGTGTAGGTGAGGACATTGTACTTACTTGGGCATTGCTCAGAGCAGGTTACCGTATTGGACATTCGGAGGATGCCTGTGTATTTACCAATGCGCCGACGGAACTCAACGTGTTTGTTAAACAACGTCAGCGTTGGGCACGTGGCATGATGGAGGCTTTTATTAAGCATCCAGGTATTTTAATTAAGCCACGATTATCCACCTTCTTTATTCATTGGAATGTGCTTTTCCCGTGGTTGGATATTGCGTTTACCTTTGGTTTTATTCCTGGAATTATTCTGGCGTGTTTTGGTCATTTTTGGATAGTTGGTCCAATGACTTTGGCACTCTTACCTATGGCTTTTTTGTTGGGTTTTCTCAATTACAGTATTGAAAAACGTATGTTTAAAGCTATGGATCTTAAAATACGTAAAAACCTGACCGGTTTCTTTGTATATGTTTTGGGTTATAGTTTTTTGTTGCAACCAGCAAGCATTTTAGGCTACTTGGACGAAATTTTGAAAACACGTAAAAAATGGGGTACTAAATGAAATCTAATAATATAAATTTTGGTTTCTCATTATGCTTTTTGTGCTTACTTTCAACCGATGTGCAGGCAGGTGAGTCTTCAGCAACCCAACCCTCAGATTGGGCTGCGGGTACTGAGTTTTTCATTAGCCATGATAGTGAAGGTTTTGAAACGAAAAAATTATCAGCTGAAGTTTTTCCTCAATACACCAATGCAAATGATTATTTGGGGGTACGTTTTAGTGCCTATAATTATAAAATTGATGATTGGCAAAGTGATGCTTATAAAGTTTCAATTCTTGCTAAGAATGTAGAAGCAGCGACTGCAAATGGATGGACGCTCGAAGCTGGGGTGTTTGAACAAAATGACCATACCTTAGCCACCTTTGATGGTAGCTATCGTCAACCATTAACTAAAAGTACCGCAGTAGAAGTATTTGCCAATCGAGATTGGGTCGAAACACGACCAGCTTTAGAGCAAGGTATTCATTTTACTTATTTGGGTGGAGCGGTTGATCAACAAATAGGGCCACATGTTACCGTGGTTGGTTTGGCTGCAACACAGCTTTTCTCTGATGATAATCGCCGTGACCATGGTCGCTTAAAATTAATCTATCAGCCATCCTTAGAACATGGCTTAACTTTGCAGGCGCGATACCGTATGTATCGAAGTGATGCTGATGATGTTGCAGGCTTGTATTTTAATCCTAAAGATTATGAAGAAAGTATGCTGGCACTGGGGTGGCGTAAACGATTCAGTGGTTGGACGACGGGTATGACCGTTGGTTATGGCCGAGAAAAAGTGGCTGATGCACCGAGCCAATCAACAAAACTGCTTGAACTGAACATACAGAGCCCAATCCATCAAAACCAATTTGTGCGCTTAAATGCGGGTTATAGTAACAGTGCTTCATATTATGGCGTCGACTATAGCTATCGTTATTTAATGGGCGAATGGGTACTTAAGTTTTAACAATGCTGTCAAAAATTGAATTCACCTTTAGCTTGGCTTTTTAAGTTCAGGTAAAATGATAAAATTCAGCCAACAGCTCGGCAAAACTGTTCAGAAAATATTAACTTCCTGTCATACTACGACCTTATAAATGGATAGTTTAGATTTGAGGTAATGAGCGTGATTTCAGTTGGTATTGTCGGCGGTACAGGTTATACAGGCGTTGAATTACTCCGTATTTTACTGCGTCATCCAAACGCGGAAGTAAAAGTTTTAACTTCACGTACTGAAAATGGTCGCCGTGTCGATGACATGTTTCCAAGCTTACGTGGCCATACTGAACTCAAATATTCAGACCTTGATATCAATGCATTAAAAGCATGTGATGTTGTATTTTTTGCAACACCACATGGTGTAGCGATGAAACATGCTGCTGAATTAGTTGCAGCAAATACCAAAGTGATTGATTTGGCTGCTGACTTCCGTTTGCAAGATCTTGAACAGTTTGAAAAATGGTATGGTTTAGAGCACGCTTGCCCAGAAATTCTAAAAGATTCTGTTTACGGCCTGTCTGAGCTGAATCGTGAAAAAATTCAACAAGCTTCAGTGATTGGTAACCCAGGTTGCTATCCAACTACAGTGCAATTGGGTTTAGCACCTGTGCTCAAGGCTGAAGGATTAGTGAAACCTGAAAGTATTATTATTGATGCAAAATCTGGGGTTTCAGGTGCAGGTCGTAAAGCAAGTCTTGGCATGATCTATTCTGAAAATGCAGATAACTTTAAAGCATACGGTGTAGCGGGTCATCGTCATCACCCTGAAATTGTAGAAGCACTCGAAAATATTTCAGGTCAAAAAGGTGTATTTAACGAAATTTTATTTGTACCTCATTTGGTGCCAATGATTCGTGGCATGCTCAGCACAATTTATATCGATTTAACGGATGCTGGCGCAACTGCAGATTTGCAAAACTTATATGAACAGTTCTATGCAAATGAACAGTTTGTAGATGTGATGCCAGTGGGCAGTTCACCAGAAACACGTACAGTACGTGGCGCTAACCAATTACGTATTGCATTGTATAAACCACAGCCTAAGAAACTAGTAATTCTTGCAGTACAAGATAACTTAGTAAAAGGTGCTGCTGGTCAAGCAGTACAAAACATGAACTTAATGTTTAATTTTGCAGAAAATGCAGGGTTACAAGGCATTGGTTTATTACCATAAGAAACGCATTAAAACTTCACACACATTTAGATTTCGATTTAAATGTGTGTTTTGAATAAATCAAATAAGAGACGACGATGCCGAATACAGACTCTAATATCACGTCAGAACCGACTTCAAGTAACAACAAACCATTTTTGCAAAGTAATATGCCTTTGGTTGCAGGTGCTGCAATCATTGCGCTGAGCAGTGGTTTATTGGGTTATTCCGTTGGCCATCGTCAAGGCCTGACGGTGGTGGGCTATGATGCGGATGCGGAGCAATTGGTTGAAGTTGTGCAAAAGCAAAAAGCTGAATTGGCTGTGCTCCACAAATCACTCAATACTGCTGTGCAAGAGCGCGATATAGCAGTAAGCAATTCAAATGATTTAGGATTATCTGTAATTAAATCACGTGATGCACAAGAGCAAGCAGAAAATCTTGGTGTGTTATATCGTGAGGTATTACGCCAACGCGGTGGTATTGCCTTGGCAGTCCAACACTTGGCTATCAAACCTTTACCTGAAAATGCTTTTGAATATCAACTGGATTTAATGCAGGTGAGTCCAAATAAAGCCAATGTTTCAGGTAGTGTGGAAATGCGCTTAATTCAAGGTACAGAAGTTCTGACTGTACCTATGGAAGACAAAAACTTCAATTTTGAAAACAATGAACGTTTAACGGGTCGATGGACTATGCCTAAAGGCTTTACCCCAAGTTTTATTGAGGTACGTTTAAATGGTTCAGGTAAACAAGTCACCCGTCGTTTTAGTTGGACAAAAGGCCCTGCAGTAGATAATCAAGCTGCATTCCTTTCCGAGATCCCACAAACTGAAGCAAACGTAAACTAAAGTGTGTAATAAAAAAATTATGCGAACAAATAAGCGTCAAATTAGCCTGTCGAGTATCAAAGCCTCTTTTCATCAATCTGGATTGGTCGATTGGCATCTCAGCCCACGCTTGAGCAACGACGATTCGCATGAAGAAGGTGATTCAAATACTGCGGTAATGACTGCGCCGCCTCAATTTAAACGTCCACCGATGTATGCTGTCGTTTTAATGAACGATGATTACACCCCAATGGACTTTGTTATTGAAATTTTACAACAATACTTTGCAATGAATCTTGACCAAGCTACTCAAGTAATGCTAACTGTACATTATGAAGGAAAAGGTGTTGCAGGTGTTTATCCGCGAGACATCGCGGAGACTAAAGCGAACCAAGTCAATAATTACGCTCGGTCTCAAGGTCATCCATTACTTTGTCAGATTGAGTCCAAAGATTAAGGGGGTTGCATGCTCAGTCGTCAATTAGAAGTATCATTACGTTTGGCTGTCAGCATGGCTCGTCAAAAGAGACATGAGTTTTTGACGGTAGAACATTTATTATTGGCTTTACTTGATAATGACTCTGCTGTAAATGCATTAAAAGCATGCGGCGCAGACATTATTGTGCTTCGCAAAGAGTTAGAAGAATACGTCGAACAACACACCCCAAAATTGGGTGAAAATCAGGATCAAGCACCGCATCCTACGGAAAGCTTTGACCGTATTTTGCAACGTGCCATTTTTCATGTGCAATCTAGCGGTGGTGACCGTACTGTAGAAGGTGCGGATATTTTGGTGGCGATGTATTCTGAGCGTGATTCTTTTGCGGTGTATTTACTTAAACGCCATCAAATTAATCGTTTGACTCTGACTCAATACCTTTCTCATGGAACACGTAAAGAAGAAGTACAAGCTGAAGAAGAAGTAGAAGAGCTGGATGGCGAATCTGCAGCTTCTGCCAATGCTGGCCCATTAGAGCTTTACACCACCAATTTAAATCTAGAAGCGCAAAAGGGCAAAACTGACCCTTTAATTGGCCGTGAAAAAGAAATTGAACGCGCAGCTCAAATTCTATGTCGTCGCCGTAAAAACAACCCGCTGTTGGTGGGTGATCCCGGCGTAGGTAAAACGTCTATTGCAGAAGGTTTAGCTTGGCTCATTGTAAATGGTAAAGCGCCTAAGCCACTTGAGCATGCTGAAGTATTTAGTTTGGACATTGGTGCATTGGTTGCAGGAACCAAGTATCGTGGTGATTTTGAGAAGCGCTTAAAACAATTGTTAAATGCGCTAAAGAAAAAACCAGAAGCAGTGTTATTTATTGATGAAATTCACATGATCATTGGTGCGGGCTCAAGCATGGGTAGCACGATGGACGCATCTAATTTGATTAAGCCAGCACTTGCAAATGGTACTTTACGTTGCATCGGTTCAACAACTTTCCAAGAATACCGTCAGGTATTTGAAAAGGATCATGCTCTATCTCGTCGTTTCCAAAAAATTGATGTGAATGAGCCTTCAATTTCAGAAACGATTGATATTTTACGCGGTTTGAAATCTAAATTTGAAGAATTTCACCATGTGAAGTATGAAGATCAAGCTTTGGTTTCGGCGGTTGAATTATCTGCTAAATTTATTAATGACCGTTTCTTGCCAGATAAAGCCATCGATGTAATTGATGAAGCTGGTGCACAGCGCCGATTGAAGGCAGAGCAAGACGATACCGCAATTACGGTTGAAAATATCGAAGATATTGTGTCTAAAATTGCCCGTATTCCGCCAAAAACGGTATCTAAGGATGATAAATCAGTTCTTGAACATTTAGAGCGTGATTTGAAACGTGTGGTCTTTGGTCAAGATGAAGCGATTGAAGCCTTGTCTTCAGCAATTAAACTGTCACGTGCAGGCTTGAAGTCACCAGACAAACCCGTTGGTAGTTTTGTTTTTGCTGGCCCAACAGGCGTGGGTAAAACGGAAGTTACCAAGCAATTGGCTAAACTGCTAGGTGTAGAACTCGTACGTTTTGATATGTCTGAATACATGGAGCGTCACGCCGTATCTCGCTTAATTGGTGCGCCTCCAGGTTATGTTGGTTTTGACCAAGGCGGTTTACTGACGGATGCGATTCATAAAAATCCACACTGTGTATTGTTGCTGGATGAAATTGAAAAAGCACATCCAGATGTATTTAACTTATTGCTTCAAATTATGGATCATGGTGCGTTAACGGATAATAATGGACGTAAGTCTGATTTCCGTAATGTAGTGCTGGTGCTGACAACGAATATTGGTGCAGAAAGTATTTCTCGCGTCAGCATTGGCTTTATGGATCAAGACAACAGTAATGACAACCAAGATGCAATGAAAAAAGCATTCTCACCAGAGTTCCGTAACCGTTTGGATGGTGTGATTCAGTTCCGTGCATTACCTACAACAGTCATTGAAAATGTGGTTGATAAGTTCTTAACTGAACTACAAGCACAGTTAGATGATAAGAAAGTGATGCTAGAAGTGGATCAAGATGCCCGTGAATGGATGGCTGAAAATGGTTATGATCGCCTGATGGGCGCTCGACCGATGCAACGTTTGATTCAAGAGCATTTGAAAAAACCACTTGCTGAAATGATTTTATTTGGTGAGTTAGCAGAGCATGGCGGTAACGTTGCCGTTTCTGTGAAGAAAGAAAATGGAAAAGCGATTGGCTTGAAACTTGAAGTATTTGAAGATCAAACCGCTGAACCAGCATAATTTCACAACTGATTTAAAATAACCCGTGTTCTCACGGGTTATTTTTTGACTATCCACATAATTGAAGGGCTTAACGTTTTGGATTTGCCATTTGCTAAAATATTAACGACATTCTTTTTGTTTTTAGTCACTGCTGTGATGGAAATATTAGGTTGTTATTTTCCTTATTTAATTTTGAATCAAAACAAAAGCCAATGGCTTTGGATCCCAACTGCTTTAGCTTTGGGTGCATTCGTATGGCTATTGACTTTACATCCAGCAGCTTCTGGGCGTATTTATGCTGCTTATGGTGGAATTTATATTTTTACAGCGTTGCTGTGGCTACGTTATGTCGATCAGGTTAGTTTAAGCCGTTGGGATTTGGCTGGCGGTGCGATTGTGCTTATTGGCGCAGCTTTAATTATTTTGCAACCACAAGGCATGATTCGATAGCATTTTTAAGTTCATTGTGAATGAATGTTTAGCGGAGCTTTATCTAAGACAAAGCCATTTCATTATGTAATAGATATATGCTTCTATAATTGGAGTATTTCAAGCAGTCAGTGTCTATAAAATAGATTGCTAAATGTATTAAATGACTGTTGTAAGTGCTGTGATTTGACCAGCTAGGAGAGTATTTGTATTGGATTTTGGCAATGGAGAAGTCGGCTTCTGAAAGATTCAGGAATTGTTGCAGAAGCCTATCCATATAGCAAATAAGATATTTGGCGATGCTTAAATACCACAATCTTTTTGCTTTAATTCAAGTTTGTAGTGGTTTTTTTCTGAGCTTAAATCGAACTCGACCAAATAAGGATTTTTTTTCTGATATTCATGCTCAAAGAAAATTGAGCAGTTCTGCACTAAATTTTTCATAATCAGTTTTTGCACTTCTTTACGGCCTAAGTCTGCTTCAAATTGTGCAAAGTCGGGTGTAATAATCATGCCTTTTAACTCGGTCTTTTCAGCACTGAGTTGAAGTTGCTCAATAATTGTATTGTGGTCAATCTCAAGAGGAAGTGTTTTAGAGTCTTCGGCACTTAATACAGCAAGAAGTTCATCCAACACTTTAGGTTGTTGAATCTTAAAATTTTGGTCAATAATTTTCTTCGATTGTAGGTATTCGTCAAATTCGGAAGCATGAACCTGACAGAAAGTTGCTGTTAAAACAGTAGTAAGGCAAAGAGCAAGTTTTGATACCATGGAGCAGGTCACTTTTAAAATTTATAAAAAGTTATTATTTGATTATAGCCATGCATGCATAAAAAAAGCACCCGAAGGTGCTTTTTATTCTACAAAAGCCTTAGTCTTTTTTAAGGTTTTCGTTAATTAAGAATTCAACCAATGCTTTTTGAGCATGTAAGCGGTTTTCAGCTTCATCCCAAACTACAGCATTTTTGTTGTCAAGCATATTTTCTGAGATTTCCTCGCCACGGTGAGCTGGCAAGCAATGCATGAATAGGCAATCTGGATGAGCTAAATCCATTAAGCGCTCGTTCACTTGATAGTCAGCGAATGCTTTTTCACGTACTTTTTGCTCTTCCTCTTGGCCCATACTTGCCCAAACATCAGTCACAATAAGATCTGCATTTACAGCAGCATCTTCAGCTGAGTTTACAAGCTCTACGCAGTGCGCAAATTCAGACAAAAATTGCTCTTGAGGTTCATAGCCTTTTGGTGAAGCAATTTTTAATTTAAAGCCCCACATGTGTGCAGCTTCAATATATGAATTACACATGTTGTTGCCGTCACCAATCCAAGCAACTATTTTACCTTCGATTGAACCACGGTGTTCAACAAAGGTTTGTACATCGGCAAGAAGTTGGCAAGGGTGGTGGTCATCTGTTAAAGCATTAATGACTGGAACTTTTGAGTAAGAAGCAAAACGTTCAACAATGTCATGGCCGAAAGTACGAATCATGACAATATCGAGCATGCTTGAAATAACACGTGCTGAATCTTCTACAGGTTCACCGCGACCCAATTGTGAATCACGTGATGAAAGGAAAATTGCACTACCACCAAACTGGCTCATACCAGCTTCAAACGATACACGCGTACGAGTGCTTGATTTTTCAAAAATCATGCCCATTACTTTGCCAACAAACGGTTGGAACACTTCATTGTTGTGCTGTTTGCGTTTCAGCTCAATACCACGTTGCACAATTTGGTTAAGTTCTAAAGTCGATAAATCGCGTAAAGTCAGAAAATGACGCAGAGCCATGATTACTCCACAATAATTGCTGAATCAAAAAATAAACAACAATTAGTTGTTGGTTGGTTAAAGAAAAAAAGGAGAATCAAGTACTCTATACCAAAAACCTGCAAAAATGCAAAAAAACTAGGACTTTTGATGCCCATCTAAGAAGCGATCTACACAGTAATTTATGTAATTGATGTTTTCTTGATCAGTTTCTTCATTTGGTAGACCCATTAAAATTTTCCATTCTAAATTACGTAAGATACCAAAATAAAATTGTGCTGAAAAAAGCGGGTGCTCACAGACCAGTAAACCTTTCTGATGAGCAGTTTCCAGTGCTGTTGCAATCGCCAATTGAATTTGTTTTGGGCCGTGCTCATGGATATGTTGTGCAATATCAGGGTTGCGCTGACTTTGCTCAAGGACTAAACGCATAAATGCGGCTTTATCGGGTTGGTTCAAATGATGCTGAAAATTTAAAAAGGTTTGAACTAAATAATTGCGAAAGCTAGACAGCTCAGGATTAAATGGGACGCAAATATCTTTAAAAAATTGATCGCGCCGATAATCACAAATTGACTTAAACAAGCCTTCTTTATTGCCAAAATATTTATAAATGGATGCTTTTGAGCCACCTGCATGATTGACAATATCATCAAGTGAAACGGCATCATATCCATGTCGTAGAAATAGTTCAGCACCACTTTCTAAAAGTGCGACACATCGTTCATGACCACGTTTAGTTTGTGGTAAGTCGCGTGCGAGCGGTTCTAACTGAGCTAAATCTTGCATATTGGAAATAAATAGATCCACTAAAAATAACACTTGTAATTATAGCAAATCTTTGTACAAAGAGGGTGTAATCATCGGTGTTGACTAAGCAATATACAGTCACGAAATAATATTATATCTTTCAAAAATATTTGACTAAAGTTATAGAGTAAAAATTCTAATTGGTCATAGCACACCAAATAATTATGGTTATACTCAAGCCTCAACAAATATAGAGACCTCTGTGGAAGGGAATATGACAGAACAAACGTCTGCAGGTTTAAGATTTAGACAAGCATTAGAAGTGGAAAAACCATTACAAATTATCGGCACAGTCAACGCTTATGCAGCAATGATGGCGAAACAGGTGGGTTATAAAGCCATCTATCTTTCGGGTGCTGGGGTTGCGAACTATTCTTATGGTTTACCTGACTTAGGTATGACCAGTCTGGATAACGTTTTAGAAGATGTCCGTCGTATTACAGAACGTGTAGACACACCGCTTTTGGTGGATATCGACACAGGTTGGGGTGGTGCATTTAATATTGCACGCAGTGTAAAGCAAATGATTGCTGCCGGTGCAGCCGCGGTTCATATTGAAGACCAAGTGGCTCAAAAGCGCTGTGGCCACCGTCCAAACAAAGAAATTGTGACGCAACAGGAAATGGTCGACCGTATTAAAGCGGCAGTCGATGCAAAAACCGATTCTAACTTTGTGGTGATGGCACGTACAGATGCTTTGCAAAAAGAAGGTTTGCAAGCGGTAATCGACCGTGCATGTGCATGTGTAGAAGCCGGTGCTGATGCGATCTTTGCTGAAGCGATGACCGACATTACCATGTACAAAACTGTCTGCGATGCAGTAGGTGTGCCTGTATTAGCCAATATTACAGAGTTTGGTGATACCCCTTACTACACCAAAGAAGAATTAGGCGAGCAAGGGATTAGCATGGTGCTTTATCCATTGTCTCCGACACGTGCAATGCAAAAAGCAGCATTAGAAGTGATGCATGCCATCCGTAATGAGGGTACGCAAGTCAACGTGCTGGATAAAATGCAACAGCGTAAAGAACTTTATGAGTTCCTCGACTATCACACATTTGAAAATACATTAGATAAATTATTCACCGAAGGAAAATAAAAATGGCTGAAGGAAAAGTACTCACGGGCGCAGGATTGCGCGGACAAGTAGCTGGTAAAACTGCATTGTCAACTGTAGGCAAAAGTGGTGCGGGCTTAACCTATCGTGGTTATGACGTTCAAGATTTGGCAGAAAACTGTCAGTTTGAAGAAGTTGCGTACCTGATTTTCTTTGGTGAATTACCAACAACAGAACAGCTTGCAGCGTATAAAGCTAAACTGAAGTCACTACGACAATTGCCACAGGCATTAAAAGAAGTATTAGAGCGTATTCCTGCAGACTCACACCCAATGGATGTGATGCGTACAGGCGTTTCAATGCTAGGTAACCTTGAAACAGAACAGTCATTTGCTGAACAGCAAGATGTTGCAGACCGTATTCTTGCAACCTTGCCTGCAATCATTTGCTACTGGTACCGTTTCAGCCATGACGGCGTACGTGTAGAAGAAAATACCGATGATGATTCAATCGGCGCACAATTCCTGCATTTACTGCGTGGCGAAAAACCAAATGAATTGCATGAACAAGTGATGAACGTATCACTGATTCTGTATGCAGAGCATGAGTTTAATGCTTCTACATTTACTGCGCGTGTATGTGCATCAACATTGTCAGATATGCATTCATGTATTACTGGTGCGATTGGTTCACTACGTGGCCCATTACATGGCGGTGCAAATGAAGCAGCGATGGAAATGATTGAAAACTGGACGTCTCCAGAAGAAGCTGAGCGTGAAATGCTTGGCAAATTAGAACGTAAAGAAAAGATCATGGGCTTCGGTCATGCAATCTACAAAGACAATGACCCGCGTAACGGCATCATCAAAATTTGGTCTGAACGCCTAGCTAAGGACGTGGGTGACACCGTACTTTACCCTGTATCAGTACGCTGTGAAGAAGTGATGTGGCGTGAGAAGAAATTGTTCTGTAATGCAGACTTCTTCCATGCATCTGCATATCACTTCATGGATATTGCAACCAAACTATTCACGCCAATCTTTGTAATGAGTCGTGTAACAGGCTGGGCAGCGCATGTGATGGAACAGCGTGCAGACAACCGTATTATTCGCCCAAGTGCGGACTATACAGGCCCTGAACTGCGTAAAGTAGTGCCGATTACAGAGCGTTCCGCTGCATAAGTTTTAAATTTTAGTTTTCAAAAAGCCTCTTCGGAGGCTTTTTTGTATATTGAATTTTTTTAATTTAGATGAATAAGCTTATTAGAAGGGCTGTGTAATGAGCGTATCAACTTCTTGTGCGACCAGTTCCGTCAATTGTTCAAGGCGACTAAGTGGTTGTCCTGTTAAATAATATTGAAAGTTATAACACTGCTTTTGATATAAAATACTAATGAAAAATGTACCTTCGGGTTTGTCTACTGTGGCGCTTCCACCTGGCTTGAGCAAACCTGTACATGCCACAATTACATCTGCTTGCGTAAAGAGCAATTTTCCTTGCTGTGCCATTGCTTGAGTTACTTCAGCCGATTCAGCGGTATAACGTTCTATAAGCTGAGGGGATATGTCTAAAATAGACACTTTGATACTTGGGTCATAACTGACTAAACCACCTAATAAAATATCTGCGCCAGAATTTTTATAGATAGAAAATTGACTGCTGAGATAACCTGAACTCGCACTTTCAATAAAGGCAATCGTTTTATGATTGTGCTCAAGGGTTTGGCAACATTGTATTAATTGAGTTTTAGGCATTTTTGAACTTTAAGTTTTTAATGTATTTTAGCAATAATGTTTAAATATTTGAAAGTATAGTAACTTTTTACTGAAACTTATTTCAATTTGGTGTTTATGGTTTAAATGATTAAAGTATGGGCAAATTTTGAAATTAAAGGTTTTACTTCACTTAAAACAGTGGTAAAAATAAAAATAAAGTGTGTTAAGAAAGTAGGATACATTGATGAAAACAACAGTAAAGTATGTCGTTTTAAAAAGCTTAGATTACCAATTAGGCACGCCACTTTTTCAAGAGGAATTAGAGGCAGATAGTCAGTATTTTGACCAAATTCCTGCAGAAATTTCATATCAAAATCACAAGTTCAAAGTCAAAAGCAAAGAGCTGAAGCGATTACAAATTGTGGAAGAGTTTGAAGATTCACAAACGATTATTGTAAAAGTTCTCGCTTTAAGCGAATAATGAAAAGCGATAAAAAAACTCCGAATATCGGAGTTTTTTTTATCGCTATACTTTGGTCAGATAGAGGGTGAATACTTAAAAATAGAATTAATTTTAAAATGTGAAATTGTTTATAGATTATAAAAAGCATGTGATAAATAACTTATTGGTGAGAGAGTTCAAGGCTTGGTGCACTATTTGAATTGTAATTAAATGTAACAAGCGGTTAAAAAAAAGATACAATTCACTGAATGTGTTGCGTAAAACCGTATAATTAATTCGATGTATTAGCGGTTTGAGTCATGAATATTCTAAAATTCATTAAAAGCTTTAATACTTCAGGTACTTACCTCACATTGTCAATTGTGATTTTAGCATTTTTGGTTGTTTATTTTTATGTGATAAATCCAGTATAGGATTCTTCGTTAAATATTTACTCCAGCTAAATGTGTTACCTGATGCTAGCCAGAGAAAAAAGAGCAATGTGATCATCACATTGCTCTTTTTTTATGTGAGTTACTAGGTACAGCGAGATGAGGTGACTTTTAAGCCTATTTAAAGCGCATTTTTTAACGATTTACGATGAGCTTTAACTTGTTTGGCATAGCATTTACCTTGTTTTTTCATAGCACGATTATTGTTATAACCTGTAGGCCCAACATTGTAATAAGCCAAGGCCTTTTTGCTGTCGCCAGCTTGTAGAGTGTATTTGGATAGTATGTAAGTTCCACAGTTAATGTTGGTATTTTCATCAAATAAATCACCCATACAGGTGTTTTGCCAATAACGTGGAATAATTTGCGTCAGACCAACAGCACCTGCAGGTGAGCTTACATTCGTTCTATAAGATGATTCTTGGCGAATTAAGGCAGCCATTAATAATGGATCCATTTGATAGCGTTCGGCACTTTGAATAATCATTGGTGATACGCGATCAGCCGTAGGTGGTGCGACAGAATAAGCCCGTTGTATGCCTACAGATAATTTTTTTGCCCGTTTTTCTACAGATCCACCGCCAAGAGAAGAGCAACCAGCAAGTGTGCTTAAGCTTAGAAAAAGTACCGCGGACTTCAGCATGTTTTGCTGAGCAGAAAAAGTTTGGCAAAAATTGAAAAATCTATTGGCGTACATAAAAGTCCTATTTTAGGGGATTACAAATTAAGCTAGTAATCATTATCAATTACATCCATGTTAGGTCAAGCACATAACAGCATGATTCTGATTGCAAAATGTTACTCAGTAAAAGCCGTCAGTTCATCTGCTCTTTTTACAAAACCAACGAACGTAGTGCATTCATTACAGATTTTTATCAGCATAGCTGATGATGAAATAACGGCTATAGCACGTGTATATAAGGCGACGATAGCGCATTAAAATATGTCTTTTGCCATCCAAATTTCACATGCATGGCTGTGTCCTGTAGCGCCCATTGGAGCCTTTAGATGTGAAAATCCCAATTTTTCATATAGTTTGACTGCTTGCCATAAGCTTGAAGTCGTTTCCAAATAACAGATTTGAAAATGATGTAATTTTGCGAATTCAAATGCGGTTGCCAAAATCTTTTTGGCAAAGCCTAGACCACGTAAAGAAACATCGAAATACATTTTTTGTATTTCAAGTACATTGGGGTCACCCTGAAGCGGTGAGATACCACCACCACCTAAAACCTGATCATCTTCATTAACCACCACCCAATATTGTGCATTCTTTTGGCTATAGACCTGATATAAATCATCTAAAATAGGGTCGGCAACAGCAAATCCAGATTCAGGTGCTAATCCAAATTCTTGTGAAACTTTGCGAATCAGGGTTGCAATTTGTAGATTATCTTTTTGTTGAATGGGGCGAATGTGATACATAAATATAAGATAAAAAAAGAGATGATTTTTTATAGCAAAAAAATCATCTCTTGTGTCTTTTTGAAGAAAAAATAGCAAGAATATTCTACTACTTCAGTTCACTTGACGTTTTTCCTAGCTCACTGCGAGCAATAATGAGTTGTTGGATTTGTTGTGTACCTTCAAAAATATCAAGGATTTTTGAATCACGTGCCCATTTTTCGAGGAGTTCATCTTCGTTATAGCCCACACACGTTGCCAGTTCGACGCATTTTAAAGTGATTTCATTGGCTATACGGCCTGCTTTGGCTTTAGAAATAGATGCTTCACGTGAGTTTGGAATTTTGTTATCTGCCATCCACGCGGCCTTAATCATTAGGAGTCGAGCAGCTTCCCATTCAGCTTCCATGCGGTAAATTTGCGCAGCGATGTTTGAGCTTTGTAGGTAGGGCGTTGCATAAGTAGGATCAATTGAATCTTTAAATATTTCTTTAATACGCTCCAAAGATGCTTTTGCACAACCAATAGCCATAGCTGCAACTAAAGGGCGAGTGTTATCAAAAGTTTCCATCACACCAGCAAAACCTTTGGCTACATCTATTTCGGCATTGCCTAATAGGTTGGCGGCAGGGACACGACAGTCAATAAAGCTAATTGCTGCGGTATCTGAAGCTTTTATGCCGAGCTTATGCTCTAGTCGGTCAATATTCATGCCCGGAGTGCCTTTTTCAACCACAAAGGATTTAATTGCAGCACGTCCTAATTTTTTATCTAAGGTCGCCCACACGACAACTGCATCTGCACGTTCTCCACTGGTCACAAAGATTTTTTCGCCATTTAGGATGTAATGATCGCCATCTAAGGTTGCGGTCGTGCGAATTGCTGCTGAGTCTGAACCACAGCCAGGCTCTGTAATTGCCATGGCAGCCCACACCCCATCAAATCGTTTTAGCTGCTCATCATTTGCCACGGCTGCGATTGCAGAATTTCCTAAGCCTTGGCGGGGCATAGAGAGTAATAAGCCTGTATCGCCATAGCACATTTCAACAACACTCAGTGCTGTTGACATATTTACGCCATTTTTATTGCCTGTTTGTGTATCGCCACGTTTATTCACTGCGGCACCAGCGTTCAGTCCATCACCACCTTGGTTCATCCCATCGACCAAAGATGACAACATGTCGAGCTCTTTCGGATAGGCATGTTCTGCTTTATCGTATTTACGTGAAATTGGGCGTAGCACATTTAAAGCAACTTCATGTGCTTGATCAATGAGCATTTTAAATTTTTTAGGATTTTGTAAATTCATAACGGTGTCCTTGTCTTATCTTTTATGCATGTAGGCCAGATTGCATGATGGCTACGGCACGTAAATCACGATACCAACGCTCTACAGGATGCTCTTTGGTAAAACCATGACCCCCTAAAATTTGCACACTATCCGTACCTATTTTCATTGATTTTTCGGCACACAGTAGACGCGCTAAATATGCTTCACGATGGAAAGGCTGCCCTGATTCTGCAAGGCTAGCTGCATTCAGTAACAGCATGCGCATAGCATCAATTTCAATGGCCATATCGGCAATCATAAAAGCGACACTTTGACGATGAGAAATAGGCTCACCAAAAGCCAAGCGGTCATTGGCATATTCAATGCAGTACTCTTTAGCTGCTATGCATGTACCAATAGCAAGTGCACACCACATTAAATTGCCTAAATCTAAAAAGGCCGTGTAATTAAAGTCATTGTCAGACAGACGCTCAGCAGGACTATTTTCAAAATATAAGGTTACTGTCTCTGCAGGTTTTAGGCCCATTGCAGGTGATTTTTTCATTTGAATTGATGGGTGGCGGGGCACAACAAAAACTTCGGGTTGGCCATTTAACATTGCACTCACAAGCAAAATATCAGCAGATTGCCCTAAGAGAACGGCAGTTTTTTCACCGCTAATACTGTATTGGCCATTCTGATCGGTTGCTTGAGTTTTAAGTTGGAATGGATTAAAGGCGGGGGTATTTTCTTGAACAGCAAAAGTGGCTTTAAGTTCAGAGTCTTCACTAAAAGCGGTGAGATATTTAGCCTGAACTTCAGCAGATCCCCATTGAGTCAGTGCATTTATGACGCTAAAGCTGGAGAGGAGTCCAGCACATAAACTAAAGTCGCCATGTGCGAGGTGCTCTGCAATCAGTAGGTTGGTCACAATATTTTTTTCAGTCGCAACACCACCAAGGCTTTCAGGTAAAGCATAAAAATTTAACCCTAGGTCTGTACTGTGTTGCCAAAGCTGTTGTGGAAAGAGTTCATCATGATTGACTTGTTGAGCGAGTGGGCGTAAGACCTCGCTGGCAAACTGTCTCATAGCATCACTGAGCATTTGTTGTTCTTCACTCAAGCTTAAATCAAACAGCGATTTTTCTTGATTGGGAAGGCGTTGTTTATTGATCTTAGCTTGGGGTTTAAATATTTTTTGTGTTTGGTTGAGGGTTTTGAATCCAGCTTTTGAACCTTGATAGAGTGACTTTTCAAGAAACTTTCGAAGTTTAAGCTGATCTAATACTTCGCTTCCTGCAATTTTTGTAATAAGCGATAACCCAAATCCTTGAGCCTTATTTACCATGTTGGTCATACTGATTATTCCTAAGCGCAAATTTTATGCTTATTTTTATGCTGACATTTGCGTTTTAAAAAAACTATGTCAGTTTTGACATTGTTTATTGACTAAGATAAACGGTCAGTATGGGCTTGAATTGATATTTAATAGATTGATTTTTATTTATTTAAAAATTATTTAGAAAACTTCATTTACTGATAAATTGGCTTGAATGACATTGCATCATTCAAGCCTGAATCATTATTGATACTTTTGGATCATGTTACGTACATTAGTTTTTGCTTCAATAACCGTCATAAAAGTATATGCACCGATAAATTTACGACTGATAAACATAAATTCTTTCGGTGGAATACTGAAGTAACGTGATGCCATAGATTTAGAAGCTCGTTGCATAACACGACTATGCAATTGGCTTTTTTTCCAATCGTAGCGTAAATGCTCATCCATTACACCAGCTGGCAAATCAGGATTGTTTAAGGGACTACTAAATGCTTCTGTTGCCAGCAAAAACACTTTGGCCATATCTGGTTTAATACTCAGAGGCATTGCATCAAAAAACTCATATCCAGTCATCGCTTCAACCATTTCAGCGGCATCATGATGATAACCAGCTTCAATTAAATTACGCGCAACTTTTAATAGATTGGAATCAAATTGGCGGATAGCACCAAAATCAAGTAACACAATTTTATCTTGTACTTGTGCGCCATCACCTAAGCGAACCAAATAGTTACCAAAATTTGGGTCAGTTTGCATTTCACCCCATTCGAATATTTCACGAACGGCAATTTCAAGGGATGCTTCACCTAATGCATTACGACGCTCTTGTGGGAGTGACAGCATGACAGGGCTGTTGATAGGCACGCCACGCTCAAAAGTCATACATAAGACTTGATGTGTGCAGTAGTCATCGACAATCTGAGGAACAATGTAGCGCGGATCGTGATTTAAACGACTTGCAAAACGACGTGTAGTGTCCGCTTCAATTTTATAATTCACTTCACGATGCATCATTTCACGGACTTCTTCGAACCATTGATCGAATTCGCGTGTTTGAGGCACCATACGAGTGAGTTTCAGCATATTTTTAAATAAGTTCATATCTGAATCAATTGCATCTGCAACACCAGGATATTGAACTTTTAACACCAATTCCAAACCATCGGATTTACGGGTTGCACGATGAACTTGTGCCAAAGACGCAGTACCTAATGGTTCATGATCAATGGTCAGATCATTTAATTTTGAACCTAGCTGTGCTTCAAGCTGAGTTTTAATTGCTGGCCATGCCAAAGCCACAGTTTGGTTATTAAGCGTATTTAGAGCTTGAGTAATTTCTTCAGGTAAAAAATGCTCGCCATATAAAGCCATCATTTGGCCAATTTTAACAATAGAGCCTTTAAGTTTGCCAATTTCTGCGACCAGATACTCAGCTTGTTCTTTCATGGCTTTTTTGCGTTTACGTTCTTTTTCTTCTTCACTTGAGAACATTGTGCTTGCACTTGAGGCAGCCCAGCGCGTACCAGCCAGTAAAGAGGCTTTCGCAATCGATAAGCGTCGATCCATGGAGGAGGTTTTCAATTGTTTAAGCTTATCGTTCTGATCTGACATTTAAACTTAATCCTGTTCAACAGTTCGCAGAAAAATTCATTGTAGCGAATCTTACATGGTCTGCACGTATTAAAAAAGTTCAACATGCTGAATTTACAGTGTAGTTATGCAACTGAAAATTCTAAAAATAAGAGAATAAAAGACTTTAGAGCCTAAATTTAATTTTGACATCAAATTTTTGTTGCAGCTCAGTGCGGTGCAATTCGATGTGTTGTTTTATCAGTTGCTGTATAGAAGGCTCCATAAAGCCTTTGGCATAACCTTTTATGAGAATAATACTCGGTAAACTAAAGAATAATGATTTTGCATCTTCAAGATTAGCATTTTCAAAGATACCTAAGTCGTTTAAGAGTTGTTGAAAAAATACTTTTTCAGCATTAACGCGAGGTGTATGTGCGTCATTCCAGTAATTTTGACGCATTGCCATAAGATTGTTGTGCTTGTAGCTCATGTTTCATCTATTGTGGTGACCATAATCTATATAATGAAGTTAAATTTTTAATTTTCAATCATTCTTTATTGAAAGCATTTTAAATATAAATCTAAGATGATATAAAGGCAGAATAATTTTATAACTATTTATTTTTGTATGGGGACGGAGTCATGAAAAAGCGCTTAACACAAGGTTTGTTAATTGCATGTGCTGGTTGGTCCGTGAATGCATTCGCATTAGGTTATACCGGCGATTTTGAGGCATGTATGAGAAAGGCTCAAAGTCAATCCAATCTTATTAATACCTGTCAAATTAAAGAATATAAAGCGCAAAATAAAAGAATGAAAAAGCTTTTAAAAATAACATTAAAAACAACTGCAGATAGCGAGCAAGCGTTGGTAACGCAGTCTCAAGAGGTATGGTTACAGCGTCGCGATAACGCATGTAATATTAAAAATAAAAAAGCGAAAGAGTTTTTGATTTCAAATTCAAGTTGTGCGGTTCAAATGACAATGTCACATGCTGATATGATGGAAGTACGATTGCACAATAAAAATATGAAATGATTTTCCCAAAAAAACCATGAAAACTAAGGTATCATAGGGCGTTTTAAAAATATGACCTTGGAGACGCCTTAAGTGGATCGACCGACTATTAGCCCTGAACATTTGCAGGAAGCTGCTGAAAATTTATCCACCATTCGAGATTACATTCGTTTTGGTGTAACAGCATTACGTCAATACGATGCACATTTAGGTCAAGGTACAGAAGACTATTTTGCTGAAAGTTCTGCACTGGTTTTGCAAACACTGTCATTAGACTGGAATGCGGATGCTGAAATTTTAGATGCGAAAGTTTTGCCAAGCGAAGCCGCTGAGTTTTTAGCTTTACTTGAACGTCGTATTAATGAAAAAGTGCCAACTTCATACTTGTTAAATTTGGCATATTTCTATGGCAAGCCATTCTATGTTGATGAGCGTGTACTTATTCCACGTTCACCTATTGCTGAGCTTATTGAAAACCGTTTTGCGCCATATTGCTTAGGTGAAAATGCTCAAATGGGCGCAGCTGTTAATAATTTACCTGAAAATCCAAATCCAAAAACGCCACAGCGCATTTTAGATATGTGTACGGGTTCTGGCTGTATTGCTATTGCTTTAGCTTATGCTTATCCAGATGCAGAAGTAGATGCTACGGATATTTCTAAAGAAGCTTTAGAAGTAGCATCAATTAATGCAGAGCATCACAACAAGCAATACCAAGTGGCTTTGCTTGAATCTGATTTATTTGCAAAAATTCCTGCAGAAAATCAATATGATTTAATCGTATCAAATCCACCTTATGTGGATGCTGAAGATATGGCTGACTTGCCAGATGAATTCCATCATGAGCCAGAACTTGCATTAGCTGCTGGCCAAGATGGTTTAGACTTGGTACGCAAAATGTTGGCACAGGCAGCAGATTACCTCACGGAAGATGGCTTGATCGTAATTGAAGTAGGTAACTCTGAATGGGCAATGCGCCAAAACTTCAACACAGTTGATTTCTACTGGTTGCAGTTCCAAAAAGGCGGTACGGGTATCTTTGCTTTAACTGCACAGCAATGCCGTACATTCCGAGATTTATTTATTCAATCTATTCAAGCATAAGGAGTCGTTTGACATGGCAGGTAATAGTATAGGGCAACTGTTCCGTGTAACGACTTGTGGTGAATCTCATGGCGTTGGTCTTATGGCCATCGTTGATGGTGTACCACCGGGTATTGAATTAACTGAAGCTGATTTGCAGAAAGATTTAGACCGCCGTAAACCAGGGACATCTAAATTTGCAACACAGCGTAAAGAGCCAGATGAAGTTGAAATTATTTCAGGGGTTTTTGAGGGTAAAACCACTGGCACTTCAATAGGCTTGCTTATTCGCAATACTGATCAAAAATCGAAGGATTATGGCAATATTGCGCAAACTTTCCGCCCAGGTCATGCAGACTATACCTATACTCAAAAGTATGGTTTCCGTGACTACCGCGGCGGTGGCCGTTCAAGTGCACGCGAAACAGCAATGCGAGTTGCTGCTGGTGCAATTGCTAAAAAGTTCTTGCTTGAAAAGTTTGGCATTGAAATTCGTGGCCATGTAACACAAATTGGAACTGAAAAAGCTGAAAAATTGGATTGGAATGAAGTTCCAAATAATCCATTTTTCTGCGGTGACGCTGATGCAGTACCTCGTTTCGAAGCTTTAGTGACATCACTGCGCGAGCAAGGGACTAGCTGTGGCGCAAAGCTTGAGATCATTGCGACTCAAGTGCCAGTGGGCTGGGGTGAACCTGTATTTGACCGCTTAGATGCTGATATTGCCCATGCCATGATGTCTATTAATGCTGTAAAAGGCGTTGAAATTGGCGATGGTTTTGCTGTTGCTGAGCAGTTTGGGCATGAAACACGTGATGAATTAACCACTGAAGGTTTCTTAGCGAACCATGCAGGTGGTATTTTAGGTGGTATTTCAAGTGGTCAAGATATTCGTGTCTCTATTGCTTTAAAACCAACAGCGTCAATTACTACGCCAGGTAAAACCATTACGATCAATCGTGAAGATACAGATGTTCTAACCAAAGGTCGTCATGACCCATGCGTAGGTGTACGTGCAACACCGATTGCAGAAGCTATGCTTGCAATTGTACTTATGGATCATTTCATGCGTAATCGTGCACAGAATGCTGATGTAGTCGCACCATTTGAACCTATTTAAATATGCGCTTCTAAAAAACCAGACTTCGGTCTGGTTTTTTTAATTTAAATATAGATTAAAAATCAATTCACGATATATTGCTACTCAGTCGTATCAATAAAAATACTAAAAATCATTGTCTAATATAATTATATGCAGGCCCATAATGAATACATTTCGTCGTGCAGAATCGAACGATATTCAGAATTTAGTTGTTTTAATTAATCAAGCCTATCGTGAAAATCTTGGGCGGAGTTGGACCAATGAACAGCATATTATTCAAGGTCAGCGTATACAGTCACAACAGTTGGAAAGTTTATTAACTGATCCACATTTTGAACTATGGGTATGTGAAAAATCTTCAGATGATCTTTCGAAACAACACAATGTGCTTTTAGGTTGTATTGGCTTAACACATGATCAAGACGATGTTAGACAGTTAGAAATAGGAACATTTGCGGTGCAACCAGACTATCAAAATCAGGGTTTAGGCCGTCAATTTTTAACGTTTATAGAGCAACATATCCATCAGAGGTATAGTGAAGTTCACACTATAAATATGTATGTATTAAATGTTCGTCACTCTTTGATTGCATTTTATGAACGAGCAGGCTATCAGCAGAGTGGAAATACAGAAGTTTATCCTACGGATCTTGATGTGGGTATTCCTGCTGTAGAGGTTCATTTAATTCATTTACAAAAAAATCTCTCAGAATAAACCAGGTCTGTTTGATTCAATTTTAAAGATGAAATGATGGTATATAAAAATAACAGTGAGCAAAAAAAAGCGTATCCGAAGATACGCAAATGTCTGATTAAAAGACACAAAGTGGAGAGTTTTAAGCCGCTATTGGTTATTAGTAAGCACGACGGAATAAACGGAATGCATCAGATTGTTTATTTGGGCTAAGCATATCGCGTGTGATATCACCTTGGTTGGTACTAATCACTACTTGGATATTCTTGGCTTGATTGATTTGACTAAACAAATTACTCGGAACTTCGGCATTATTTGTAGACTCATAAATGCCTGAATTATTAATATTACGTGTAGTTGTTGCGCCAATGGTGCTAAATGAGCGCGTTTTACCATCTACAATAAAAGTAAATTCTTTTAAATCATACTGCTGTCGATCATATAAATGGAATGAAACATTGTATTGACCTTGATTTTTATTCCAATCAATATCTAGTTCAGGACAAACTTCATTGCTATTACAAGTTAATTGCCCACGAGTATTTACACGAGTAATGTCATTTTTAGAGTTATCAACATTGCTATCACCTTTAATCAGGGAAGCAGGGTTGTTATCTTTAGATTTGCTAGTTGGAATTGCAATACACCCAGAGAGTAAAGCTGTTACAAGTGCTAATCCTAGTAAATTTTTCATTTTGAGTTCCAAAACAATGTAATTTTTATAGAGCGATTATTTGAATCTATAAAAATAATCACATATTTTTTATAAAAAGTAAAATAAATCACACTTTTCAATAATAATTGTATTAATCAAATAACTAAATTGATGATTTATTAAATTTTATTAAATTATATCGTCGTAAATATGTTGATTTTTATGGCACTTTGGAGAGAATTGTGTTCAACATTGCCATATCAAAGCAGTATTTTTTGAGAGTTATTATATTATTTAAACTCTAAGTTTCTTATTTTATTGGATAAATTTATTTTTTCTTGATCTATTTTATATGCATTAGTGGTTTTTGAGAGCTGAGCCGGTGTTTTTTGTCCTAAAAAATATTGGATACGTTCACTATTTGCACCTGAAGGATGAGGGAATCCATCTAAAATTTGCCCTTCATTTAAATAGCCTAAGCTAGAAAGGTAATGTAAAACCTGCGCAACACTTAAACCCATGGGTATATATACAGCACTAGAGGAAAGTTGTTGAATCTCAGGGATCAAAAAACTATGAATATGTTGCTGTAAAAATTCATTTCTTAGCATATTAGGCGTAGAACCATTATAGTTTTGCCCTTTATTTAAAATGCAGTGTCTAAGTGCAGAAGTACTATGTAGCAAGTGTTGATTTTTTTCAAATAGTTGCTGTGAAGTTTCAATCCCAAGTTTATGTTGTAGCCCTACATAATCTAGCATTTGTACAATATTGCGGCGCATTGGGCCACGAAATGCGCTTTCTGCTTTTATCTTTTGCAACAACGTTGCAGGGGGAATATTGCTTTCTAAACCTGTTTTTGCGACCTCAATTGCATGTTGCCACTGGGCTTTACCTGGGCAAATCCCTACAAAGATCACTTGAGCCATTGAATTGATTGCTTCAAATGGGGCGTAATAGCTACTTAAATGACCTGATTGCCCAATTTTGAGATGATCTTGTAGATAAAGTTGCTCCAATGTATGGCTTCGAATGGTGCTGGCAAAATCAGAAAATTGGTCGTTTGAGATCATCGAATATAAAAGTATATTAGGTTGAGTCGTTAATTTATCGATTATTTGATTAAATAATCAAGGGCTTAGCATATTAAACTGGCCTTCTATACAAATAATGAACAAATTATGTGCTTTTAATACTTTTCGTTGGTACATAAATTGCTCATATTAAGATTACAAATTGCTGTAGGAGAGAAACGTAATATAGACGTTCGCCGAAGGAGCAAGGCCTCAGGAAACTCTCAGGCAAAAGGACTGCAGCAATTCAATATCTGGAGAGAAGCGAACAATAAAAAAGCGCTCACCGAAGGAGGAAGGTTTGTATGGCATGTGGCTGTATAAGCTGAAGCTCTCAGGTCGTCATCATCATGACGGAAGACAGATGAGGCACCCAATTTAAAGTGTAGAACATACATTTTAAGGAGGCGTTATGTGTCATATTGCAGTCGTTGGAGCAGGTATTACTGGGGTAACAACAGCCTATGAGTTAGCCTTACTTGGCTATCATGTTACAGTGATAGATAAGCACTTATATCCAGCAATGGAAACTTCTTTTGCTAATGGAGGACAGCTTTCAGCTTGCAATGCAGAGGTTTGGAATCAAAAAGCTACAGTGCTTAAAGGCATAAAATGGATGTCACAAAAGTCTGCACCATTATTGCTTAATCCAAGTTTTAGTATTCATAAATATGCATGGCTGATGGAGTTTTTGGGGAATATTAAACACTATAAAGAAAATACCCAAGAGACGGTAAGGTTGGCACTTTTGGCTCGGCAACGTTTGTTTGAAATTGCAGAAAAAGAAAACATTGATTTCAACTTGGAAAAGCGAGGGATTCTACATTTTTATCATAATCAAGCAGATTATGATGTGGCGATTGGCGTGAATGACATGCTGTGCCAAGGTGGTTTAGAACGTTATGCCGTAAGTAATGATGAAATCAAGCAGATTGAGCCAGCCTTAACTGGGGATTATTATGCGGGTTTTTATTGCCCAGGCGATGCCACAGGAGATATTCATAAATTTACCACTGGGCTGGCTGAGGTTACCCGTAAGCATGGTGTGAACTATAAATTTGGTTATGAAGTCACATCCATTCAGCACCATCAAAGTGGTGTGAGTTTAGCTTTAAAGGCGAGTGACGAAAATATGGAAGGCTCAGATGCTGAGCCAACGACATTAGAGTTTGATGCCTTGGTGGTATGTGGTGGTGTTGGAAGCTATCAATTGGCAGAAATGTTGGGTGACCGCGTAAACGTTTATCCAGTAAAGGGTTATTCCATTACCGTTGAACTGAGGGACGAAGCCAGCCAGAAACATGCACCTTGGGTAAGTTTACTTGATGAAAGTGCAAAAATTGTGACTTCTCGATTGGGCGCAGATCGCTTAAGAGTAGCGGGCACAGCAGAATTTAATGGTTATAATCGAGATATACGTTCTGATCGAATTCAGCCTTTGGTCGATTGGGTAAATCGAAATTTTGAACTCTCGACAGAGTTTTCTGTGCCGTGGGCGGGGTTAAGACCGATGATGCCCAATATGATGCCAATCGTTAATCGAGGCAAGCGTGAAAGGGTGTTTTATAACACTGGGCATGGGCATTTGGGTTGGACGCTTTCAGCGGCAACGGCAGCCATGATTAGTCAGCAAGTGGCGCATAGTCATCCTATTTAAATGCGCGATGAGACCTTTTAATTGAAATGAAGGGGATATAGAGGGATCTTGATTGCAAAACCATCTATATTTTTATAGCGATGGTAATGTGATGAGATCACTTTATATCCTTAATCATTTTTTAGGTGCAGAAGTTGCCTTTACATTAATCATAGAGGCGATAAATCCCTACGAATCGTTCACATCCTTTTTGTTTGCTCTGCACGGAAAGGATTGCTTTGCTGTAGCTGAACTGATATTTACAGTCATGTTCATTGTCTAAAATATCGTTTTTTTGATCTGGTGTAGTATAGGCTAGAAAGGGGATGATTTGTGTTTCAGCACGATTATTGGGATTACGATAAGACAAGCCTTCAATTTTAATACGATCTTTACTGAGTTGATGAACTTTAAGCTGGGTGAATGGTTGTGCAAATGTTCCGTGTTCAAATTTTAAATAATGCTGTGTTAGGCTTTGATTGAGTGAAACAAAAATATTGAGATCATCAGCGCGTAGCTCAAATTGTTGCTTATAACAATTGATACTTTTACATTGTTGTAATCGATTTTGCCAAATGTACTGCGTATCTTGAATGATACTTAAAGGCGCATCAGTGACTAAACTGGCCGTTAGATATAAATTATCAAGTTTTTCACGTTGTGTGCTAAATGCTTCAGAGCACACTTTTTTGAGCGATGCTGTAGCTGGCATGCATTGAATTGCTTCAGCAAATGCCATAGGCGTGCAAAAATAGCCAAGGATGATGGCTAATCTAAAGTTTTTGATGATTTTTTTATCAGTTTTCAACAGCATGATCGCTTATACTTTCATTACGTTGCGCTTGACCTAACTATAGCGAAATAGAAAGCGTGAATACAAGATTCCAATCGTTTATTTCTAAGGAAACATAAGGTGGTTGCACAAATTCGTATCGGTCAGGGCCTAGATGTACATGCCTTTGAAGAAGGTAGCTTTGTTACATTGGCAGGCGTTCAAATTCCACATACACATGGTTTAAAGGCACACTCAGATGGTGATGTTGTGCTTCATGCCTTGTGTGATGCATTGTTAGGTGCATTGGCACTTGGAGATATTGGTCAGCATTTTCCAGACACAGATCCAAACTTTAAAGGTGCGGATAGTCGTGTATTACTGAAACATGTCTATCAATTGATATTAGATCGTGGTTATGTACTGAATAATGCGGATATTACGGTCGCTTGCGAACGCCCAAAATTAGCCAAGCATAATTTGACTATGCGTCAAAGTATTGCAGATGTATTAAATGTAGATGTAACACAAATCAGTGTAAAGGCAACGACCACTGAACAGTTAGGTTTCACTGGTCGTCAAGAAGGGATTTTATCAACCGCAACGGTGTTAATTTCTCACGCAAAATGATCTGGATGGATCATTGAATATTGTAACTCTTGGGTTGATTTTCGACCTTGGAGTTGCACAGTCACAGCATGAATCAGTCCTGTCCATGTTGCATTGGGTTCCCAAATTTGATGCAAATATTCTTGCGCAGTTGGCATATCAATATTCATATAAAATTGGCGATATAAATACATCAGGCAACTGGCGCTAAAATTATCTGTGCAATGTACCCACACCATTTGTTCTTGTACCAAATGATCAATCATATCCAGTACCAATAAACATTGTGCGTCAGAAGGCGTATCTAGTGAAATTGGAATTTGAATGTAGTTGAGTCCCAGATCTAAACACAAATGATCTTCTTGTGGTAGATGGTTTGGCGCATCACTCAGTGCAAGGTTGATTACAGTGGTTACACCATATTCTTTAATGTGTTTGAGTTCTGCTTCTGAAGGTTGTCCTGAGCTAAATAAATGTTCATGAACAAACTGGAAGTGATCAATTTGAGTCAAACTATTTTCAATATCATTCATACGCTGTATTTAAAGTTCTAATCTCTTTTTACTATAGAGTAAAAACGCCATCTTGACGATGGCGTTTTGGATGACTTAGCGGTTTGGGAGCAACTCTTTAAGGGCTGCATCCATTTCCAATAAGACTTTTTCGGTGGTATCCCAATCAATACAACCATCTGTAACGGATTTACCGTACTCAAGATCGCATAAATTAGTTGGAATATCTTGGCGACCACCTTTTAAATGACTTTCAACCATAATACCTACGATTGATTTATTACCGTCTTGAATTTGTTCAGTAATATTTTTAAGTACTAAAGGCTGTAAGTACGGGTCTTTATTTGAGTTGGCATGGCTGGCATCAATCATGATTTTGCCACTTACTTTCGCTTTAGCTAAAGCAGCTTCTGCTTCCGCAACTGAACCTGCATCATAGTTTGGTTTACCATTACCACCACGCAATACTACATGTGCATAAGGGTTACCTTTGGTATTGATGACAGACACTTGACCATCTTCATTTAAGCCAAGGAAACTATGACCATGTTTTACGGATTGCATTGCATTGGTTGCCACAGTGAGGCCACCATCTGTACCGTTTTTAAAGCCTACAGGTGATGAAAGGCCAGATGACATTTCACGGTGAGTTTGGCTCTCAGTGGTACGTGCACCAATTGCAGACCAAGAAATTAAGTCTTGGTAATATTGTGGTGAGTTTGGATCGAGAGCTTCTGTAGCACAAGGTAAACCTTTTTCATTTAATTCGAGAAGTAATTGACGGCCTAAGCGTAAACCTTTCTCAATATTAAATGAGTCATTCATATCTGGATCGTTGATTAAGCCTTTCCAACCGACTGTTGTACGTGGTTTTTCAAAATACACGCGCATCACGATATAAAGCGTATCTTTAACTTTTTCACTTAATACTTTAAGGCGATCTGCATATTCATGTGCCGCTTTAGTATCGTGAATAGAGCAAGGGCCAATCACCACAAATAAGCGTTTGTCTTGACCATCTAAAATATTACGAACAGTTTCACGGCCTTGTAACACGGTCTGATATGCTGTTTCAGTCAGTGGCAGTTCTGATTTTAATTGTGCTGGTGTTACGAGAGTCTGAATGCTTTTTACATTCACGTCATCGATATCGTTTTGGGTAATAGAATTTGACTGTAAAGTATTCATTGCCGTCACTGGTTGTTCATACAAAAAGGTTGTTTCATGAACTGAATATAACATGAATGTACAGCTTCATTGTTATAAAAAAGATCAATAGGTTGGTTAAAAAAAAGTGATGAATCGTATGAGAAATTTAAACATTCACAGTTTTAATTTCTGCATGCGATGTACTTTGAATCATCATCGCTGTTTCAGGTTTTGCTACAGGTTTCGCTTTAACTGGATTGATCATAAAATTTACACCCAGTGCAAACAGGGTAATGCCCAAGATCTTACGAATCAGTTTTTCTGGTAAACGTGAACTAATAAGCGTACCTACTATAATCGCTGGGATTGAGCCACACAGTAACCAACCTAATAGATGGAAATCGACGTTACCTGATGTCATGTGTCCCATACCTGCAACAAAAGTCAGTAAAACTGCATGAACAACGTCTGAGCCAATAATGCGAATCATGGGTAAATTTGGAAACATGAGCACTAAGGCCATAATACCAAATGCACCAGCACCTACAGATGAAAGTGTAACGAAGATACCGAGCACAATCCCCATAATGACAATATAAAGACGCTTATTTTTGGCTTGAAAATTGACATTTTCTAAATCGGAGGTCATATCGTCTTGGGTATTGGCCTGACGGAATTTATTAAAGAAACGTTCAATATGGCCACGAAACATAATAGATAGGCCAGTCAAAGTCAGCATAAAGCCAAGTACTGTTGTGAGTACAGCTTTATAGCTACTTGATTGACTTAAGTAGGTGTCGAGTACCCAGTGTGTTGCAAAAGATGCTGGAATACTACCAACAGCAAGCCAAATGACGATTGGCCATACAATATTAAGTTTTTTGGCATGTACTAAAGAGCCACAAAATTTTGAAATTGCGGCATAAAGTAAGTCTGTACCAATGGCAATGTGAGGTTCTATTCGAAATAGGCTGATTAAAATTGGAGTCATCAGTGAGCCACCGCCTACGCCAGTAATACCGACACAGAAACCAACTAAAACACCAGCCATAATAAATTCTAAAGGACCAAACATGTTTATATGCCATAATCAAAAAACGTGCTTATCTTATGACTTTTAAATATAAGCTGTTGTCTTGATTACTGATTTGCTTATGCAAAAAAAAGATAAAGCTATACGTGTAAAGCAAAAGGTCATTGGTAAAGCATTTATTTTGGAACTGAGTGAGACCGATGTCTTATTTTGAACCAACAAACCATAGCCATATACAGCATATTTATGATGAGAAGTATGCGGATGATGTGCGTGGATTGATACTGTGCTTGAAGCCACTGTTGCTGCTGTTGCGTTGTAGTATGGATGTGCCGCGCCGTAGCGGTGTGGTCAGTAACTAAACTCATCGCTTGAAGAAAGACTTGTTCCTTTGAGCCTTTAGACAGCTGAAATGTTGTGCTGAGATAAATAAATTGCACGGATTGTATGTTGAGTTGCTGATGATGTGCTGCCGATTCACAAAGTTGTTTGATTTCTGGTATTTGCCATGTACAACGTGCAAGGTATTTTTTATAGCCTTGTTGCAACACGATATTTTGTGTTTTCCCGAGATTGATTTGATTTTCAGGCTTTTTAAGCGCGAGATGTTCAATTTTTGTAGGCAACCACACGCTTGGTATGATTAAAAACGTGATTGCTTGAAGCAGAGCAGAAGCAATGACGAAGAGCGCAAAATACTTGAGTGTAAGTTGCCAGATTTGGCGTGCAGGCTGAATCAGCTCCTGATGTAACCATGTAGTTATTTTAGACAAAAGATTTCCTTTGTGCTCAATGAGATCGCGTATTGCGCTGTGCAACTTCATTTATAAAGAAATGTTTATGTTAGAATCAAGCACAATAATGATTTAGATAGACAAAGGATTAAATCTTGCAAAATCGGAAACTTAAAATTGGCATCGTTGTTGGGGAAGTGTCTGGCGATACCTTGGGCGCTAAACTAATCCGCCGTTTTCGTGAGCAAGGGATCGATGCAGAGTTTGAAGGCATTGGTGGCCCGCAAATGATTGCAGAAGGCTTTAAAAGTTATTATCCGATGGATATTTTATCGGTGATGGGGATTGTTGAAGTTTTAAAAGATATTAAAAAGTTATTTGCAGTTCGCGACGGTTTAGTCGAAACATGGAGAAAAAATCCTGTTGATGTTTTTATTGGGATTGACGCACCAGATTTTAATTTGCGTTTATCCAAGAGCCTAAAGCAAAAGCAACTACCGATTAAAACTGTGCAGTACGTTAGCCCTTCAGTGTGGGCATGGCGACAAGGGCGTGTGCATGGTATTAAAGCCAGCATTGATTTGGTGCTGTGCTTATTTCCATTTGAAAAAGCATTTTATAAAAAATGGGATGTGCCAGCCGCATTTGTGGGACATCCACTTGCTAGCCAATTGCCTTTACAAAACCCGATTGCTGAAGCTAAGGCAGAGTTGGGCTTAGCGCAAAATCAAAAGCATATTGCACTTTTACCTGGGAGTCGTCGTGGTGAAATTGAGCGCTTAGGACCGTTGGTACTTGATGCTGCACAAATTTTAATGCACAAACACCCAGATTATGAGTTTTTAATTCCAGCGATTAATGATGCACGTAAACAGCAAATTGAAGCCTTACTAGAAAAATATCCAGCGCCTCTTAAAGCAAAAATTCATTTGTTGGAAAATACAGATACTGAATCTAAAATTGGTCGTCAGGTGATGAATGCATCAAATATTGTCGCTTTAGCCTCGGGGACAGCGACCTTAGAAGCAATGTTGCTACACCGACCAATGGTCACTTTCTATCAGTTAAATACTCTCACGTATTGGATCGCCAAGCTATTGGTTAAAATACCGTATTATTCACTGCCGAATATTATTGCGGGTAAAAAAGTCATTCAGGAATTGATTCAAAAAGATGCAACAGCAGCAAAACTAGCAACTGAAATTGAACGCTTGATGGATATAGAAACAGCACAAATTCAAGCAATGCAACATATTACGATGCATAAACAGCTTTTGTCTGGTAACAGTGAAGACCCTGTTGCTGCAATTTTATCGATGTTAGAAACTGCTTGATTAAGAGTGAGAAACTATACAAATTAGGATAGTCAGAAACATAAGAGTTTATAATGTACCAATTACATCCGAGTCTTAGGCTACAAAAATTATTTAAAGATCAGCCTTATCAAGGCTGTTGTCCTATTGATGCTAAATATTTGTTTATAGGTTTAGATGCAAACTATTCAGCGGATATTGAGAAACAGGATGTATTCCCATTTCTTCTTCAATATCACCAGAATGGAGTCGAGTTTTGGCGAAAATATAATATGCATCATCCATTCTTGCATAAAAATTATAAAGGTGATGGGAAAAAGTATCATCAATCATTTGCCAAAATTGGATTAACATGTGAACTTGCAAATGAAATTTCATTTATTGAATTGTTGCATGTACCGACTGTTGGTAGAAATATGCTAACAATTGATGATTTGAATGAGCAACATTTAGATTATATTAACTGTGCAATATTTTCGAATAAGAAAAAAGCAGTTTTTATTTCTAACTCAGTATTTATGTTAATGAGAAAAAGTAAAAAATTTAATTGGTTAAGTGATCCTAAATCAATCCATAGTCATCATTTGCAAGTCTTTTATGATGAAAATACTGTGGTTTATAAGCATTTGCATTTTTCTAATTATGGGAAATTTCAAGCACGAAAAGAAATCGAAGCTAAAGAAATTTATAATATTATTCAGTCAACTAGTTCATTATAACCTTGTGTGCTTTACTCTATACTGACTTGGCGTGAGTTCATAAGAGCGTTTAAAACTTTGGCTAAAAGCAGTTTCGGATGAATAGCCGACACGATGTGCAATTTGTTGAATCGATAAATCCCCATGGCGTAAATGTTGTGATGCCAAGCGGAGTCGATGTTGCTGTAAATAAGCCAAAGGTGTTTCGCCAATAATTTGAGTGAATAAATTGGCAAATTTAGAGCGTGACATACAGCATTGTTCAGCCAAACTTTCTACTGTCCAAGCAAATTCAGGTTGCCCATGTATGGCAGCCAAAGCATTAGAAAGTTCAACATGTGTGAGGGCATTTAACCAATTTTGTGAATCACTTAACTGTGCAATGTGATCACGCACACATTCAATAAATAAAATACTCACCAAATGATCGAGAATTTTGTCACGACCAGGTCGAATTTGATTGGCCTCAACGGCAAGAAATTGTAAGCCAATCTGCAACCATTCTGGGGCTGTGCTACTTAAAATATGATGAATATGTAAATAGTGGGGCAGTGCATTAAATAAAGGCTTGGCCATAATACTGTCTACACGACCACGAATGGCTAAAATTAAACTTTCTTCATGTTTAGGGTGTTGTTCAGATTTAAGGTGAATGGTCTTTTGGTGCTTTTCATCAAAAAGTGGATGAATATCGGTAGCATCTTGAAATACTGCATTTTTGGATGCGGTACATAAGTGAGGAAGACCTGATGGGACTAAAAGTAAATCACCTGATTCGAGCATAATTTGCTTGTCTGCAATATGTAATACACATTGGCCGTGCATCATAATATAGGCCACCATTGCGCCATGCTCTTGATGCTGGAAGGCCCAATTATTTTGGGCTTTCAAATAGATATATTCAGAATGATTTAAATGTATATCATCGAAAATTTTACTTAAAGCGTCCATGTGCTTTGTTTTTCTTTCCTATTTCTTTTTGCTTTATCATCCAAACATAACAGAAAGAGTGTCTGTAGGTCATTATTTATCAAATTAAGCCAAAGACTTTGGCATAGGTTTTTTGGACGCTCAAGACTTTTGTTACGGCCTTATTTCTACAAAGATAAAGACAGTAAAAGAAATAAGGAAATTTGCCAGATGAATGCGCCTCTACAACTCACGTCAGAGAACACAATACTTCGTACAGGACGTCAACTCGACAAAAAAAGATTTGGTTGGTTACTTAGCCCAGGTTTACCTGTCATTGGGATGGGGATTGTGGCAGGTTATCATTTTGGTCCTAAAGCAACCAAAAAAGTGTTTGCACTGGGAGGACCTTTATTACTGCATGTGATTATTCCAATGATTGATGCTTTGGTTGGCTCAGATGATAACAATCCAAGTGATGATGACATTAAGCAGTTGGTGCAAGACCCATATTATGACCGTATTGTAAAAGTATTTATTCCATTACAAATGGCTGCCAATGTGTTTGCTGGCTATGTGGTTACACGTAAAAATGTTTCTTTGTTGGATCAAGTCCTACTTGGTATTTCGATGGGAGCAATTAATGGTGTAGCTGTAAATACAGCACATGAACTTTGCCACCGTCCTAACAAAAAAGATCATTACTGGTCACATGCAACATTGATGCCTTTGGCGTATAACCACTTTCGTATTGAGCATCCGTATGGGCACCATAAACGTGCCGCGACGCCTGAAGATCCTGCTTCATCTAAAATGGGTGAAACCTTTTATGAATTTTGGCCACGAACTGTTTTTGGTGGCATAAAGTCGGCTGTTGAAATTGAAAGAAATCGTTTAAAACGTAAAGGCTTATCTTTCTTTAGTAAAGAAAATGAGTTATTTCATGGCTGGGCAATGAGTGCGGGCTTTCATGGCACAATGTTGTCTTTATTTGGTAAAAAAGTTGCGCCGTATTTGGCTACACAAGCATTTTATGGTGTTAGCCTATTTGAAGTGATTAACTATATTGAACATTATGGTTTGAAACGCACACAAAAAGAAGACGGCTCTTATGCTCGAACTATGCCTGAACATAGTTGGAATAATAATAATATTGTGACGAATTTATTTTTGTACCAATTGCAACGTCATTCAGATCATCATGCTTATCCAACACGACCGTTCCAAGCCTTACGTCATTTTGATGAAGCGCCTGAGCTACCAAGTGGTTATGCAACTATGCTTATACCCGCATTGATTCCTTCTTTGTGGTTTAAGATGATGGATAAACGTGTCTATGATCATTATGAAGGGGGTTTGACCAAGGCCAATATTCACCCAAAACGCCGTGATCGAATCTTTAAAAAGTTTGGCTTAAGCCTATCCTAAATAATTAATACGCTCTTAAAACTTCGCTAAAACCCATACACAAGTATGGGTTTTATGTTTTTTGAATAGGTTTAGATTCGGATCAGTCATTGTATGGAAGATGTATCGGCATATAATAAGGGCCTGTTTAAAGCATCAGAATATCTATGACTCCAGCAAGTAAATTACTAAAAGCACAAAAAATTGAATTTTCTATTCATGAATATGAACATGATCCAGATGCGAAAAGCTTTGGTTTAGAAGCTGCAGAAAAGCTTGGTTTACAGGTAGAAGAAGTGTTTAAAACGCTTATGGTTACCGATGAAAAAAACTATTTTGTGGCTGTGTTACCTGTGAATCATCAACTGAACTTAAAAAAAGTGGCTTCGGCTTTTGGCTGTAAAAAGCTTAAAATGGCAGACCCTAAAGATGCTGAACGACTCACGGGTTATTTGGTCGGGGGGATTAGTCCTGTTGGGCAAAAGAAAAGACTAAAAACAGTGATTGATGCAAGTGCTGAAACATTAGCTAAAATTTATGTGAGTGGCGGGAAGCGTGGTTTAGACATTGGCTTAAAACCGCAAGATTTAGCCAAAGTGTTGGGTGCAGACTTTGTCGATGTTTTAGATCAATAACAGCTTTATTCTCATACTTATGATATGCCGAGCACAATATGAACAATATTGTGCTTTTTTATATGTGCCTTATTTTATTTCAATAAAAATATAATTATTACATTTGGATTGGATTTTTTTTGTGGTTGATTATTGATTGGTTTTACAAGTGTAAAAATGATAAAAACAATTGCAAATGAGAATATTATCATTTAGTCCCATGCCAATATTTTTAATACTTTTCAGCAGAAATATTCATATTAAAAAATAAGTAAAGAAAAAACAGATTATTACACCCAAAAATCGTATTTGTTAGCAAAAGTTCACAAAAGTGCAAATGTCAATAATAATGATTATCATTAGTATGTTTTCAGCGTTGGCCAGCGTAGTCACAAAATTTGTGCATAAAAGAAACATAAATATATGAAAGGCTCAAATTGAGTTTTAAATCAGAGGATATGGTCAGATGAAAGCGCTTGCTAGTCGCTTGGCGATGCAGCATCTTGTCAATGCATACTCACAAGAAACGGGTAAATCGACTTTACTCGAGAAGTATCAACAAAATTCATCTCAACTAACGTTTAGCCAAGGCTTGACGTTATTAGTATTGCCTTTGGATGCAATACAGTCTCAGCTGTTGGTGCCGCTTTCCTACGTGAGTACAGTAGGACGTCATCGTATAGCAACGTTGCCCAAAGTAAGAAGTAAAGGCCAGTTTAAAAATATGAGCTGTGTGGCTATGGTGGCCTTACTGTTAGAAGAGCTCGTAATGACATCACCTGCGAGTGATGAGCAAGAAGAAGCTCGTACATATCAAACAACACGTTTAGATCCTGCATCATTGTTGGAGCGTTGGATTGAAAGTCGGGATGCGCTCACACAGTTTTTAAGCCTTCGCCAGCATGAATTTGACGATTTTATTCAGCTCGAACAAAGTTTTATAGAAACTGAGCAAGCCTTAATTTTAGGCCATAGCATGCATCCTGCACCCAAGAGCAGAGTAGGTTTTGTGCATGAAGACTGGACGAACTTTTCACCAGAAGCCAAGTCACAGACCCCAATGCATTATTGGTTGGTCGCACCAGACTATATTGCAGAAGGAAATTCCCTCAATACGCCTATTTCGCGTGAATTGAAACAGCACTTATCTAAACATTTACGTGATACAGATGATGCGTGCTTAGAAAAATATCCACATTATAAATTATTGCCCTTACATCCTTGGCAAGCACGCTATTTGCAGTGTAAGCCGTGGTTTAAGCAATTAAAGGCGCAAGATCAAATCATCGATTTAGGTGAGCGTGCTTGGGCATTTTCACCGACAACTTCAGTACGAACTTTGGCAAGTTTTGATGCGCCTTGGATGTTGAAGCCATCGTTATCTGTCATGATTACCAACTCGATCCGCGTGAATTTAGCCAAAGAATGCTACCGGGGCGAAATGACACATCAACTATGGCACAGTACTTTAGGGCAGAAAATATTAGCGCAATGCCCAACTTTAAAAGCATTGAATGATCCAGCTTGGATTGCACTAAAACAGCAAGATGAAATCATCAATGAAACGATCTGCATTTTTAGAGATCAGCCCTTTGATAAGACGCAACAAGTAAGCTGTATTGCATCCTTATGTCAGGATCATCCAAGCCAAGCACAAAATCGTTTTGACACGTTATTTGCCTATTTGCATCAGCAAAATCCAGCACAAGATCGAGGCCAAATTGCGCTGTATTGGTTCCAAAAGTTTCTTGATATTTCTTTAAAGCCGTTGATGCATGTGTATCACCAATATGGCATGGCATTTGAGTCGCATCAGCAAAATGTGTTACTTGAACTGGAACATGGCTTACCTAAATATTTGTGGCTTCGCGACAATCAAGGTTTTTATTACATTCAAGAGCGGGCAACGGAAGTACTATCGCTATTTCCAGATTTAGCCGATAAGGCCCACGCTGTAGGCTCGCAAGAATTTGTAGATGAACGTTTTAGTTATTATTTCTTTGGTAATACATTATTTGGTTTGATTAATGCCATTGGTGCAACGGGGTGGATTAAGGAACAACAGCTATTAGGTGAATTACAGCAGCGATTATTGGTTTTATTTGCGCAATATCCTGAAAGTAGCCTATTACATGCTTTGCTCTACCAAGAGACTCTACCGTATAAAGCGAATCTTTTAACGCGTTTACATGAGCTTGATGAGCTCATTGCACCTGTAGAACAACAGTCGGTGTATGTTCAATTGAACAATCCTTTGCAACTTAAACAAAAGGATGCGCGCTATGCTTGATTTTATAGGAATTGGATTAGGGCCCTTTAATTTAAGTTTGGCCAGCTTATTACAAGATAAAACCAATTTGAAATATCGCTTTTTTGAACAAAAAGCGCAGTTTGATTGGCATGCGGGGATGCAGTTACCAGATACCGTTTTGCAAGTGCCATTTATGGCCGATTTGGTGTCGATGGTTGATCCGACCAGTCCTTATAGTTTTTTAAATTATTTAAAAGCACAACAACGTTTATATAAGTTTTATTTTCTTGAACGTTCGCAAATTCCACGACGTGAATATAACCATTATTGCCAATGGGTCGCAGATCAGCTCAGCAATATTCAATATCAATCGATTGTCAAAGCTATTTATGCCAAAGAGCATGGTTTTGAAGTTGTGGTCGAGCAAGATGGTGTATTACAACATTTTCTATGCCGTCATTTGGTGATTGGTTCAGGGAATGTACCTCATTTACCTTTGTGCTTACAGAGCTTGCAACAACAGTATCCTGAACAATGTTTACACTCAGCTTCTTACCTCATCCAGAGTGGTCAGCAGCGTAGTGGTAATGTGGTGGTGTTGGGTTCAGGCCAATCTGCTGCCGAAGTTTTTATGGACTTGTTTGATCAGCAGCATGCGCAAGAGCGTCAGCCAGGATCTACTCGTCAAGCATTGCCTTATAAGTTGCACTGGCTTACACGGTCTAATGGTTTTTTCCCAATGGAATATGCACCGCTTGGTTTGGAGCACTTTAGTCCAGATTATACCGAGCATTTTTATCAACTCAGTGCAGCGCAAAAAGCGGATCAATTGAAACAACAAGCATTGTTGTATAAGGGCATTAGTGCACAAACGATTCGTGAAATTTACCAAAAACTGTATCACCGCAGTATTGGTACACGAGAGCAAATGACGTACTTACATGCGCAATCACATTTAAAGTATGCAGAGTATGTGCAGGGCAAAATTCAATTGCATTTCCAACATACCGTCACAGAGCAACAGTTTGTTTTACAGGCTGATTGTGTTGTAGCAGCAACAGGTTATGTCAGTCCAGAATTTGAATTTTTAAGATACCTAAAACCCTTAATTCATACCGATGAACAAGGGCGTTGGAAAGTGCATCGTGACTACCGGTTGTCACATGATGCTCTAGGCGAAATTTACGTACAAAACCAAGAGTTGCATACACATGGTGTGGGTACACCCGACTTAGGTTTAGGTGCATGTCGCGCGGCCCATATTGCCAATCAATTAGTAGGATATGAGCTGTATGAAATGAGCGACCAAGCTCAGTGTTTTCAGCACTTTCGGCCTGAAAAAAACCCAGAGTTAAGTCTGGTGTCTACAGCGCATCAAACGGTGCAGATGCAGGAGCAATTTTGCATTCAAAAGTTGAACGATCAGACACAAAGCTTTGAATTAAAAGGGCTAAAAACACAGAAAAATAATGTATTTGAGTATATATCATGAAATTTGCAAAGTTACAGATTGGTCAAAAAGAGTGGCGCCGTGCAGGCCAGCAATTAATAGAAATGGCGATTGCTGAATTTTTATATGAAGAAATGATGAGCGTCACGAAAATAGCACCAAGGACCTACCATTTGGTGTTAAACGGACAGGTTTATCAGTTTAAAGGTGAGCAATATTTGCTTGGGCATTGGCAGATTGAAACAGGTTCAGTTCGCGAGTTTTCAATCAATCAACCAGATGATCCTGATTTAAATACTGAGCCAGCATGGAATTTACATGCATTTATACAGGCTTTTGCCATTCAAGCGAATGTAAAGCCGTTTACTCAAGCCTATTTAATGAAAGAGATGAACAATACGTGGTTGGCAGAAGCGCATGTGATGCTTGAGCACCGTCTGCCAAGTACAGCGGTACTCACAGAGCCTCACTATAAAATTGAAGGTATGCTGCGCGGTCACCCTTGGTTAATTATGAGTAAGGGGCGTATGGGCTTTGGTTATGATGACTATGTGACCAGTGCCCCCGAGCTTTCACCACAAGTTAAAGTGCTGTGGTTGGCGGTTCACCGTGATTTAGCACAGTTTCGTGCAACAGCAGAATGGCAAGCCAGTCGTTTATATGAATATGAGTTGAGTGCATCTGAACGAAATCATTTTGAAGAGATCTTATTTCAGCGTGGTTTATCGACAGCAGATTATTTCCCCATTCCAGTACATGCATGGCAATGGCACCAATGGTTGGTGGCGACTTATGCTCATGAAATCGTGTCACAGCGCATAATTGAGTTGGATATTGGGCAAGACCAATATGTTCCGATGCAATCCATTCGAACTTTATGCAATATCAGTCAGCCTCAACGTCACTACGTCAAACTCCCTGTCAGTATTTTAAATACGGCGGTTTATCGTGGCTTACCATCGAAACGTAATTTAGCTGCGCCAGCACTCACGGCATGGTTAAAGCAAATTCAGCAACAAGATCCTGATTTAAAAGCTTCTGGTGTAGAGTTCTTGGGCGAAATTGCCACATTGACCATACAGCAGCCTTGCTATGACCAAATTGAAGGCGCGCCATATCAATTTAAAGAGTTATTTGGTTGTTTGTGGCGCGAAAGTGTAGACCCGTGCATTGGCGTAGGTCAGTCTGCGCTGTCTCAAGCTGCGCTTTTGCATCGTGATGCCAATGGTGAATCTATTTTAAAAGTGTTAATTGACGCTTCAGGTTTAAGTCCATTGCAATGGTTAAAGCGCTTTGCTGAAGTCAGTGTTCATCCATTGCTAATTTGTCTTTATAAATATGGTTTGGCTTTTTCACCACATGGTGAAAATACCATGCTGATTCACCGTCAGGGTGTACCTGAAAAAATGGTACTCAAAGACTTTATTGATGATGTGAATCTGGTGGATGAAGATTTTGCCGAGCTGGCCAATTTACCTGCTGAAGCACAAATATTACTGCGCCATAGTGCCTTAGAACTCAGTCATTTTATCTTCACAGGGCTGTTTATGGTGCATTACCGTTATATCTGTAATGTATTTTTGCAAGATTTTCCTTCGCACAGCGAACTTGAGTTTTGGCAAACCATATCTGATGTGATTGCTGCATTTCATCAGGCGCACCCTGAATGGGTTGAACGTATTGAAAAATTTGCAATGTTTAGACCTGAATACGACAAAATTTGCCTCAATCGCGTGCGTTTATTTACCACCAGTTATAACGATGAGGCAAAACGCCCAGTTCCAGTTTTTCTAGACCCAATTGCAAATCCTGTAAGCCCACAAACATTAGCGCAGTGGGCAACACAGATTACATCGAATAAAGCTCAACCATCTGTGTCTGCAAAGCAACAGCCAGCTATTTCATAACATTTAAGACATTTTTTAGGACGAAAATAATGACTACTTTATCGCGTCAACTGCCTGATTTTTATGAATACCATGAGAATGAGACGCAATTCTATTTACGACAAATGCGATATCCAGAAGATATGGCTTTGGTACATAAATGGATGCATGAGCCGCATGTCATTCCACAGTGGCAACTGAACAAATCTGAACTTGAGCTACAGGTCTATTATGAAAAAGCCTTGGCGGATGATCATCACCGAATATTGATTGTTGGTGTGAATGGGCAGGATGTGGGCTATACCGAAATTTATGAAGGTAAGCGCGACCGCTTAGGGCGCTATTACGACGGGGATGACACAGATTTAGGCTGGCATTTGTTATTTGGTGAAAAGTCTGCATTTGGTCAGGGATATTTAAGACCCGTGATGCGAATGTTGGGTTTTTATATCTTTGAACATGCACCATCCACAAAAATTGTGGGTGAGCCAGACCATACGGTGAAACCTTATGCAGTTGTAGTAGAAGAGCTTTGTTATGAGGCACAGCGATTAATTCCAATGCCTGAAAAAACCGCCATGCTGTATTACTGCTTCAAAGATAAGTTCTATCAAAAATTTGGCGGTTATTTGACTGCATCTCAGCAAGCTCAAAAGAAGATACAGCCTGTAGCGCAGACTGAGGCCATGTTATGAGCTATGCCTCCACACATATCCAAATTATGGACATGCGCTTTTCAGCGCATGTTTCTACCGAAGAGTTTGAGCTATGGCTGAGTCAGGTAGAGCGCTTTTTTCTAAAGCAACAACATTTTGTTTTGGTCATGCAAACTGAGCCTGTGACTGAGTTTCCAGAGCAATATAGACAGCTACAAGCCACATGGTACAAGCGCTATAAGCAAGATTTTTTCCAATACTGTTTGGGATTGGTACGCATTGCACAAGATCCAGCAGATCAGCAACGTTTAAATGCACCGTCTTTACATGCAGCATGGCGTGTACCGTATTACGTCACTTTAGACCGTACAGATGCGTTGCAATGGGCTGTTCAGAGGTGGCTATGTTAAATGCAAAACAACAAGCAACAGGTCAGGGGCTTACAGCATTGAGCTTGGGTATTGTGATTGTGTTGTATTTGGCTCATGCGCTACCCCTGTATTTTTATAATGTGGCGTTGCCTGCAATCTTGAGGCACCAAGGTGTCGATTTACGTTGGATTGGCATGCTGTCTTTGCTGTATCTGCCGTGGGCCTTTAAGTTTTTTTGGGCGCCATATATAGATCGCTTTTATATTCAAAAATTAGGCAAACGAAAAACATGGTTGTTTGTGACCCAAATTGCCTTAGTTTTGGGTGTATTGGCCTTGGCCATGACGCAATTTTCCTATGGTTTAGGGGTATTTGTCATCGTTGGGCTATGGATCTCCAGCTTTGCTGCTACGCAAGACATTGCCATTGATGGTTATACCGTAGAAAGCTTTAAAGATGCCGATTACCGTTTTGGCAGTATGGCACAAAGTATTGGTGTTGCATTGGGGAGCATGATTGGTGGGGCTGCTACGCTTTGGCTGTATCAATACTATGGCTGGCAATATGCATTGACCAGTTTGGCTGTGTTGACGGCACTGACCATGCTAGCGATATTTTTTATACAAGAAAAATCTACAATATCGACAACTGCAGAAGCATTCGTTGACACCCGTCCTAGTTTAAAACGTGCTTTTAAACGCCCAGAAATATTGTGGGCTTTGGCCTTAATCTTGTGTTATCGCGTGGTAGAAGCACCAGCAATGGCCATGTTTAATCCGATGCTCATCGACCAACAATGGTCACTCTTACAAATTGGCGTATTGATGTCTGTGATTGGGGCGGGTGTGGGCTTGTTGGCGGCTGTCAGTGCTGCCTTCCTACTAAAAAAAATCCCCTCAACCCAATTACTCATTTGGGCTGCATGGTGTCGTACGGCGCTTTATGCCGTTATGGGCTTTGCCATTGTTTTAGGTTGGTTCCAGCAGTGGCATTTATTCTTGGCGCTTTGCGTTGTGCTGATGCTGGCCATTCGTTATATCGCCATGACAGCGCTGTATGCCTACTTCATGCAAAGCGCATCTAAAGCCCAAGCAGGCACAGATTTCACCATTTTAGTGTGCTTCGAATTGCTGGTGTATTTCATTGGCGGAGCTTTTTCAGGCTTTTTGGCCAAAGCACTTGGCTACGGTCATTTCTACTTGATATTGGCTCTTGGATCTGTGCTTAGCGTGCTACTGAGCCAACTCATAATTTCACAAATAAAAAAACACAAACTTCGTCAAAAAAATACTGTGTCACACAGTGAGGAAAACCCATGAAACGCTTTTTTGTTCCAATGCAATTGACCTGCTTGAGCCTTGCTGTATGTACACAGCTATATGCTGCCGACATCAACAGTACGGAAAATACCTCAACTGAGCCCTCAACCACTAAAATGGAAACCATCGTGGTAACTGCAACACGTTCAGCCAAAAATATTGCTGATATTGCAGGAACGGTTTATAGCATTCCACGTCAAGAAATTGAAAAACAATCGAATGCGGGTAAAAGCACCTCAGACATATTGGGCGTATTAATTCCATCTTTAACAGCAGGTTCAGGTACAACATCTAACTATGGGATGACCATGCGTGGCCGTGTCGTGCAATATATGATTGATGGCGTACCACAAACGGGTTATCGAGATTTATCACGTCAGTTAAACAGCATTAGCCCTGCCATGATTGAGCGTATTGAAGTGGTTTCAGGAGCCAGTAGTATTTATGGTTCGGGTGCAACTGGCGGTATTATTAATATTATTACGCGCCGTGGTGGTGATGAACCCTTAAGTTTTGAAACCAAATTAGGAGTGACTTCAGGCAATAATATTAAGTCTGATGCCATGGCTTATGAAGTTTCACAAGTGATGAATTTTAATCAGGGCGATGTGAAAGGGACTTTAGGTGCAAGCTATGCCAAGCGTGGTGAATTTCAAGACAGTCATGGTAAGCGAATTGGCCCTGAAGTTGCACAGACCGATCGCCAAGACACAGATACGCTAGATTTAAATGGTCGCGTGTCTTGGAAAATTGCTGATGGGCAAAATTTAAGTTTTGGTGCAAATTATTTTCATGATGAACAAGACAGTGAATATGGGCCAGATTATGGACCAAATTTAGCTGTTTTAATGGAAAGAAAGACACCGTCATTACATGCAGTCAAAGGCTTACAGCTGGATGAACAACCTCTAACAGAGCGTTATGGTTTTAATACGCAATACGAAAATCAAGACTTTTTGGGTCACCATTTAAATCTAGAAGCTTATTATCGTAATGAAGTTGCACGCTTTTATCCGTCTGTAAATGGTTTTGATCATCCTTCACTCAAAACCTATTTGGTGAGTCAGTCGGAAAGTGAAATGGAGGTATTGGGGGCACGTGTTGCCTTACAAAAAGACTTTGATGTCGCAAATAAAACATTAGGCCTTACTTATGGTGTGGACTATGAAAATGAAAAAGACAGTGCAACTTTTCGCCGTTATGACCTCAATACTTTCCAGCAAAGTAATGGCCTAAACTTTAAAGCACAGGGCAAATATGGTTTTGGGCCAGATGTTGAAACCAGTAAAATTGGTGCTTTCGTACAAGCTCAAATGGATGTAACAGACCGAATTGGTGTGCAAGCAGGCGTGCGTCAAGAATATGTAGAAAGTAAAGTTGCAGCTTCTACGCCGTATTCTGAACAAGTGGTCGCCAATGATGTGCCAGGCTATCAGGCCAAAACCCTCAATGGCGGTAAAATTGACCACGATGCAACCTTATTTAATTTGGGTGCGGTCTATCATTTAACAGACGAGCAACAGCTGTTTGCTAATTTTTCACAAGGGGCTAATTTACCCGATGTACAGCGTATGCTCCGTGATGTGCCTGCTGGTTTTGAGGTAAGCAACAAAAGTATTCAGCCAATTAAAGTCAATAGTTATGAAGTGGGATGGCGTAAACAGTCTGCAACAGGGTTAAATGCAGGGCTGTCGGCTTTTTATAATGACTCTAATAAATCGATTAAATTTGGACAGCCAAATTTTACCATTGATGTCGTTGATACGGATGAGCGCGTTTATGGCCTAGAAGGCAATATGAGTTATCAGTTACAGCCTGATTGGACAGTAGGGGGAACTCTGGCTTATACACGTGGCCAGTTTAAAAATACCACAGGTGCTTGGCAAGAACTGGACGCTATCCGTGTAGCTCCTTTAAAAGGGACAGTTTTTTCTGAATGGCAATTTGATCATGACATGAGCTTACGTGTGCAAGCACTTGCAGTAGGGGGTACAGATAAAGCGAAAAAAGATGCTGAAAAATATGGTTCACGTGCACCAGCAGAAATTAAAGGTTTTAGCACGATGGATGTGATTTTTAATACCAAAGCTGGGCCAGGTAACTTAGGCTTAGGTGTATATAACGTATGGAACAATGACTATAAATCTGTATATAGTCAGTCTGTATCTACGGTATATGGCCCAATTTCGAGCTTGCCTGCACAAGGGCGAACCTATGGTTTGAGTTATAGTTTGAAATATTAAAACTCACACAATCTTTCCGCTTTATGCAGTGCATCGTAAAAAGGTAGCGCAAGCTACCTTTTTTGCTTTATAAACATGTCAGCCGTATGAGTTATAAAACAATGAAGCAAAATAATAAGATTTTTATTGCCGCAAGCCTTGCCAATGGCGCAAGTTTTTCCATGATTTTACCCTTACTTGCACCACTGGTTCGTAAGTTACAGCTGTCGGAGCTTCAAGCGGGTGCCATGGTGTCGATAGGTGCGCTCCTCATGGCGTGTGCTGCAATTTATATCAGTAAAAATCAAACCAAGTTTTCAATTTATCAATTGCTGAGCATTGGTTTTATTGGCATGGCAGTCACGTGGGGACTGTTTAGTGGTGTGCTCATGTATGGGCTTACGGCGCAAATATCCGTAATGTTGCTATTTACCTTACTCATGTTGGCGCGCGCCAGTACAGGGGTATTTATGGCAATGCCACAAATTGCGCTACAAACCCATGTTATGACCAGTTATGAAGAAGAACAGCTACGTTCAAAAACCATGTCAAAATTTGGTGCGCTCAATAGCGTAGGTGTGGTATTTGGGCCATTTTTAACCACATTACTATTGGCATGGGGCATAATGACACCACTTTGGGCTGCTATTGCGATTTTGAGCATTATTAGTGTGGTGATTGTTGTGTTGTTTGATCAGCAAAAGCCAAAGGATGCCAGTTCAGAAAACTCAATCAGCCTTGAATCTAGTACTTTGGCTCAACAAGAGCATGCTCAACATAAAAAGAGCACAGATACAGATGAAATACAGCAAGATGGGCAAAACTTTAGTTTAAAGCGCTCAATGGCATGGCTGGTACTCGGGTTTAGTTTGTACTTGGCTATCGTTACGGTTAATTTAACTGCTGGCTTTTATATTCAAGATCATTTTAAAACCAGTGTTTTACAAGGTGCGACATATTTTTCACAGTGTTCTTTACTGGTTGGAATTTCGCTGGTCGTTATGCAAGTGCTGATTTCTAAGAAACTTAAATGGTCTGTATATACCTTACTTTGGGTGGGCTTGGTTGCAATGAGTATCGCTCTCTGGATATCTGTCAGCACAGAACATTTGAGAGTGTTCCAACTGGCTTATGTGCTTTATGGTGTGTCGGTAGCGTGTTTAATCCCTGCTTTTACTACAGGTGCTGCGCAAATTGCACCTAAACATCAGCAGGCTAAAGTGGCTAGTTGGTGTACGGCTACACAAGCTTTAAGTTTTGTAATCGGGCCAATTCTAAGCACTGGCTTATACCAATGGCACACGTCTTACCCATATTATTTTTTAATGCTGACGATGTTTGCACTCATGGTATTTTTTGCATTCAAGCAAATCAGTCCCGAAAAAAAGCTGAATTGGCCCGTTAAATTGACTAGTTAAATTTATCAATTTTTATGCTGGAACTTAAGTCTGCATAGTTACATCAATATTTATGTTTTAAGCCAATCACGATCAAGTAGCAAGCTATTGAGATTTGTCTGATTGGCTGATTCATGTTAAGTGAAGATTTGTTTTAGCCTATTTTTTTCGCGTTGATTCGTTATTTATACTGCTGAATATTGATCTCTTTTTATGTGCTTAAGCTGGAAAAACTGTAGAAGATAGAATTATTTTGACTGTACGGCTCCGATGTTATTTTGTGCTTATTCTCCATTTATCGCTTGTTGAGATTACATAAGCACATTAGAGCGCTAAAGAAAAAACAACAAAAAATAGTAAGCTTTAAATATTTTGGATCAAAAAATAATCAAATTTGTTTCCATATTTATATTTTAGCCTTTCTTGGTGCGAGCTCAGCTAGCATAGGTAGGTGCATTAATTTATAAATTAGGGGAATAAATGTTTAAATTTCATGGAAAAAATATTTTTGCTGCCATTTTTGATATGGATGGAACAATGTTTGATACTGAGCGGCTTCGGTTTCAAACATTGAAACAGGCATCTCAAGAACTGCATGGCGAGGCATTTTCAGATGCTTATTTAATGGCTTGTTTAGGGCTGAGTGCCAAAAGTGCAGAAGAATTGGCTCATCAAGAATATGGGGAATCAATTCCTTATGCAGACATTCGTCAAAGAGCTGATCAATTGGAATTGGAGTATGTTCGTACGAACGGTGTACCCATTAAATTAGGGTTGGTTCAAGTTTTAGAACGCTTACGTAAATCTGGCCTACGTATGGCGGTAGCCACATCTAGTCGCCGTGCAATTGCAGAAGAATATTTGATTAATGCAGGCGTATATAAATTTTTTGATGTGTTGGTTTGTGGAGATGAAGTACAGCAAGGTAAGCCACATCCAGAAATATTTTTGAAGGCGGCTGAGCAGTTAAATGTCGAAGCAAATGCAAGTCTAATGTTTGAAGACTCTGCCAATGGTATTCGTTCAGCGCGTCATGCAAACGGCATTACCATCTTATTAAAAGACATTAAGACACCGAATGCTGAAATGATGCGTAATGCAGATTTTTATTATGATGATATGTATGCGTTTTTTGATGATTTAGACCAATATGTCGATCATTTGTTGATGCCAGAATTACAAACGGCTTTCCCGCAAACCATTAATTTATTAAGCGTAGGCATCCATGGATTTGGGGCGATTGGTGGGGGCTATCTTGCGCAAGTTTTTTCACATTGGGATGGCTATACGCGGCCAAAGCGTATTTATGCGACCACACGTAATCCACTGTATCAATCTGCGGTAAATGCCTTTGGTGCATATAGTATTCGTTATGGTGAAATGTCTTATGATGAGCGAATTGATAATATACAAGTGATTGATGCTGGCAATCTTGAGCAGATGCAAGAGATGTATACGGAATCGACTATGGTGGCAGTATGTTTGCCTGAATCTGCCTTAGCTCAAGAAGCCAAAACCATTGCACAGGGGCTTATGGCGCGTCATGTTGCATTTGAACAACAAGAGCTTCCGCTGACGTTTTTAATTATTTTAAATAAAATTGGTGCGAAAGCGCTGTTCATGCAACTGGTTCATCGGGCGTTGCTAGACATTACCGATGCAGAGATTGCAAATAAGATTATGTGCCAGCATTATTTCTGCGATACGGTGGTGAATCGTATGGTGTCTAAGCTAAGTGATCAAAACCTATATCGCCAGCTTAAAATTAAACATGGCATTTTTCAGCAACAGCAAGTGGACGCTGAGGACGACGCACAACAGCATTGGGATGATGCGACGCAATTAACGCTCGAGCAAGAACAGCAAGCGACGACTTATATAGATCACTTACGCCGTAATTTACAACCCAGCCATGCATTACAAAATATGGATTTGATTCTATTTCATGCAGAACTCAATATGCCTTTATATGTCGAAAATAACAGTCCTTTGCTACGTAAAATGCGTCAAATGATTTTAGTGGACGACATACAAGACATTCAGCGCATTAAAAATCGTTTATGGAATGGTGTGCATGCGATGACTGCATGGTATGGCAGTGTATTGGGCTATGAAACCATTGGACTTGCGATGGCAGATGAGCGAGTCAGTTTGTTTTGCCAGTCACTGCTTAAAGAAGTGACAGCGGGTCTAAATAGCAGTATGCCAAATTATCATCATGATTTAGCAGAACTGGCTCAGGCATTTTTAAGGTCTTGCCAAAATGCATTTAAAGACCCATGTGCGCGTGTGGCACGAGATCCTTTACGTAAGCTCAGTGCGCAAGAGCGTGTACTCGGTTCATTGCAAACGAATCTTGAGTATGGTTTGCCCACAAGTGCTTTAGAACAAGGTGTTGTATTGGGTGCGATGTATGCCGTACAACAACTGCAATATTCCCAAGAAGATGTGCGGCTATTTTTACAAAAGCAGTTTGCTTTGATCGAGGCAGATCCAAAGCTGGTACAGCAAAGCTTTCATGCGATTGATAGCGTTTTACAGAACCAATTAGCGCAACATGATTTTTAGATTGATCATCTAAATTTACGGCTTTAGGCAAATAGAGTAAAAATGCAGACGATTTATGAACGATTGAGTGTGAGCTGAGAAATATTCAGCTTAAGATGAATATTGCTAATCCAATTGAGTGTGTTTAAGCATGGTTTTCATGCCTAAACATGGTTAAAGTAAGTCACCAATTTTTATTGTGAATTGTCTGTGTTTCTCCAGCCGAATATGCCTGTCATTGCGACGCTACAACAAGATTATCCTGAATGGCATTTAGGGCGCACAGAGTTTTCATTATGGTATCTTGAAATACATGCCCCAGCGCTTTTGGCGTATTTATCACAATTACGTCAGCAATTTGCCGATATATTATTACAACCCAATACGCGCCAATTTCATATTACGCTATATATTTGTGGGTTTTGGAACGCTCAGCACAGTGCGAGTGATAATTTTAGCGTACAACAATTACAAGAACATCAGCACCAATTACAACAATTGAAATTACAGAAATTTCGACTCAAAACTAGCCATATCAACAGCTTTGAAAGCGCATTATTTGTAGAAATTGAAGATCCAGATCAGGTCCTAACACAAATCCGGCAGGCGCTGAATCTCTGCTCTAATGAAATCGCACCTTTAGATTATTGTCCACATATTACTTTAGGTCTGTATGGGCATCAGTTAAATAGCAATGAAGTTTTAGCGCGAGTAGCAGAAGTGCCAAAGCAAAGCTTTGAATTTGAGGTGGATGCCTTAACATTTGGTACCTATCATGCCCAGCAATTACAAGCTGAGTTAATGGCTCAACACTATTTTCACTTAGGTTCTCTATGATTCAATTGATATTGGGTGGTGCACGCTCGGGTAAAAGCCGTCTAGCTGAACGTACTGCACAGCAAGCAAATAAAAGTGTGACTTATATAGCGACTGCGCAAGCATGGGATGATGAAATGGCTGAGCGTATTGCACATCATCAAGCACAGCGACCTTCAACTTGGCGGGTAGTTGAAGAGCCTTTGCAGTTGGCGGCCTGTTTGCAAACATTAGATCAAGCTGGACAAGTTATTTTGGTCGATTGTTTGACTTTATGGATGAGTAATTTGCTCATGCAAGATGAGCAAACGCAATGCCAAGTAGTCGAATGTCAAAAGTTATTAGATGTGCTACCGACCTTAAAATCGGACATTATTTTGGTGAGTAATGAAACCGGACTTGGTGTTGTGCCGATGGGGCAAATCAGCCGTAAGTTTGTTGATGAAACAGGGCGTTTGCACCAGCAATTGGGCCAAATTGCAGATAAAGTTGTATTTTGTGTGGCAGGTTTTCCCATGATTTTAAAAGGAGATAAAGAATGAGTTGGTGGTTAAGTGCATGTAAAGTGCCTAGTGAAAATGCAAAACAACAAGCAGAAGCAAGGCAGCTTCAATTAACCAAACCTACAGGTTCTTTATCTGAATTAGAACGCACGGCAGTGTTATTGGCAACGCTTCAAGATACAGCACAACCATCTATAGAACGACCATGGATTTGTATATTTGCAGGTGATCATGGCGTGATGGAAGAAAATATTTCAGCCTATCCACAAGCCGTTACTCGCCAAATGCTACAAAACTTCACATCTGGTGGCGCCTGCATTAGCGTGATTGCTAAAGAATACAATGCCAATTTACAGGTGATTGATTGTGGTTCTGTGGGTGAGGCTTACGACTATGCAGGAGTAGAGCGCCACTGCATTATGCAAGGCACGGCAAATTTTGCACATCAAGCTGCCATGACAGAAGAGCAGTGCGAACAGGCCATGCAATTGGGCTATCTGAGTGCCGAAAAAGCCTTTGCTACGCAGGCGTCTATTTATGTCGCGGGTGAGATGGGTATTGGGAATACGTGTTCTGCATCTGCTGTGGCGTGTTTTTTATTAAATGAATCTGCAGAAAAACTCACAGGTGTAGGCACAGGAATTCGTGCAGAGCAATTGGCGCATAAAAAACACGTGATCGATCAAGCTTTGGCATTACATCAAGAATATGTACAACAGGATGCATTTAAAGCTTTGGCTGCAGTGGGTGGCTTAGAAATTGCTGCGATGACAGGTGCATATATTCGTTGTGCACAATTAGGTCTGCCTATTGTCGTTGATGGCTTTATTAGTACAGTTTCGGCATTGGTTGCAGTACGTTTAAATCCACAAGTGCGTGAATGGATGCTATTTGGCCATCAATCTGCCGAATATGGCCACCGCCGTTTATTAGAGGAATTACAAGCTGAACCGTTATTAAAACTGAATTTACGTTTGGGTGAAGGCAGTGGTGCAGGTGCAGCACTTGGCCTAATTAAGCTGGCGTGCAGTTTGCATAATAACATGGCCACATTTGCAGAAGCTGCTGTCATCGGTGATAAGGTCTAATGTCAAGTCAGTCTGACATTGCAACTGATGTGCTGCATTTAGATGTGATGCGTCATGGTGAAACTGAGTTGAGCCACACTTTACGTGGCTCAACCGATGATGCGTTGACTGAAAATGGCTGGCAGCAGATGCAGCAAACACTACGCAATGCGATTGAGACGGGGCAAAGTTGGGATGTTGTTTTCAGCTCACCGCTACAGCGTTGTCAGCGTTTTGCACAGTCTGTTGCAAGGCAACTCAATTTAGATGTGCATTGCTTAGCACAATTGCAAGAAATGCATTTTGGCGACTGGGAAGGGCAAAGCACGCAGTTTTTATATGAAACTGTGCCTGATCAGCTGGAAAAATTTTGGTTGCAACCGACTGAATTTAGCCCGCCCAATGCAGAAACTTTGGCACAATTTGATGCACGTGTGACTCAAGCAATCGTGCAGATGATGGCTTATATGCAAGAAAACAAGCTCAAAAAGGCCTTGGTGATTAGCCATGGTGGCATCATTAAACTACTCAAATGTAAAGCGCTCAAGCTACCGATGAATGATTTATTGAAGATGACTGCAGAATTAGCACAGCTCAATCATTTTTGTGGTACACGTGCTACAGATTTGATGTATCTGCACATCGAGGAGTAGCCCTTATGATGCCATTTTGGATTGCACTCCAATTTCTGACCACATTTCCCGTACAGCTGAAAGCCATGCCAAGCAAACAGCAAAATGGGCAGTCGGTATTATTTTATCCGCTAATTGGATTTATCATTGGGGCAATACTCTGTGCTGTAGCCCTATTATTACAGGTTATTCCTGCCATATTATCGGCAAGTCTTATTTTAGTATTGTGGATCTGGCTAACAGGTGGCTTACATTTAGACGGATTGGCCGATACTGCCGATGCATGGGTAGGTGGCTTTGGTGATGCTGAACGCACACTGAAAATTATGAAAGACCCTGCATGCGGGCCGATTGGTGTGCTTAGCCTCATCATCATTAGCCTATTAAAATGGTCTGCGCTGTACGTATTAATCCAAAAGCAACTATATAGTGCTTTGCTACTATTTCCAGTTTTAGGCCGTTTGGCACCGATGTTTTTGTTTTTAAGCACAGACTATGTGCGCGAAAAAGGCTTGGGTAGCTCAATGGCTTCATATATCCCTAAAAAGCTAGCCATTACTATTATGGTCTTGCTTGTGCTGTCATCCTTATATTTTTCAGTTTTAGGTCTTGTTGCTGTTTTAGTCACAGCTTTTAGTTTGCTTTATTTGCGTCGTAAATTTAAGCAACGTATTGGTGGCATTACAGGGGATACTGTAGGCGCGAGCATTGAAATCTGTGAATGTGTCAGTCTATTGGCTTTCGTGCTGGGGAGCTATTATCTGCTGGCATAAAGTTTAAAGCTAATTAGGGCAAATTCATTCTGCATATATTAAAAAAGCCTCTGATGAACAGAGGCTTTTTTTTTGACACAAAACTTAAGCTTGATTAGAAGTTATAGCCAATATTTAGACCATAACCTACAGCATGGTTATTGCTAAAACGGCCAGCTTCAGTATGTGCACCTGTGACCGCATCTGCATCACCTAACCAGAAGTATTTAACACCTGCACCAATAAAGTAATTTTTTGCAGGGTTATAACGTACCCCTGTACCTACAGACCAGTAACCTTCAGTTGGTCCAAGAGTGGTTACAGAGAGGTGGTCCCACTTGTTTGAACAACTAAAAGCGTATTTATAAGTGATATTCCGCTCTAGTTAAGCCACCTTGTTTTGTTGGGGTAGCTGATCATAGTAAAACTCATTTGGTGTCATTTTGTCTAGACTCGAATGAGGTCGTTTCAAATTATAAAACTCAAAATATGCACTTAATTGCTTTTTCGCATCTGTGACACTGCTATAAGCTTTGAGATACACCTCTTCATATTTAACGCTCCGCCATAA
>NZ_JACAXE010000023.1:0-57374 GCF_013391565.1 Acinetobacter sp. SwsAc6 | reverse complement strand
GCCTATTTAAGTGATGTGCTGAAAAGGCTGCCGACACATAAAGTGACCCAGATTGAAGAATTGCTGCCGCACTGCTGGAAACCTAAATCGAATTAAAAAATAGGTATGGGATTCAGCGGACGCTTACTTTTTAAGCTAGATAATAAAATTAATAATTACACTTAAACCAATTTGCTTTACTGTCCCAAACCGTTCTACCAGCTTCAAGTGGGATCTGGTTGTACAACACATCACTTCCAGCTGAGATTCCATTTTGGGTATTTAAAAAGCCTTTGATATGGAACAGAGCCATTAATTATAAAGCAGGGGAATAAGTTTATCCTTGTCTGTGATCGTGGATTCCCATCGGATATTGAAGATCCGAGTATTTATAATTACTTGTCCAATTATATCCAATAGAAATCATTTTCTATAAAACAGAGTGTGTTTCCACACTCTGTTTTATACGGTATTTAGGTCCTTTAAAAGTTCAAAAGCATCCATTTCTTTAACGATGTTCAATAAATATTGCCTGTTGTTTAATAGCAATTCATCAAAGTGACGTATATCAACGATATTACTTAAATTATGTATTTTGAATTGATTTTTTGACATGTAATTAATGCATTCATCTTGATCAAAACATTTTGTTGCTGGAGATCCTGATTCACTTATGAAAATAATGCTGCTGTTCCACATAGATAAATAAAAATATCTGTAAATTTTATCATTTCGCGAAGAGTACCAGTCAGGAAGCATAATTTCACAAGAGTACTTAACATCACCTCCATGAGAATATTGATCCCAAAGTTCAATCATTTCAGAACGTTTTAATTTAGATGTCTCCAGTGCTAAAACTGTGTATTGAGAATCCCTACTTAACCCTAATTTAAAACACATATCTGCGTAATTAATCTGATCGATATCAATTGTGTCTTTGTATCGTTGTTTTTTTAATTGATTCAATAATTCAATCTGATTGCTTGTAAAAATATCCATCCATTGAGTAACTGGCAATGATTTTATTAGGGCCAAAAAAGCTTTTTTATCTTCTCTGGTGCAATCTATGTCTTCTTTCACTTGTCTATTCCGCAAGTATCCATAATTGCCATTTTCTAAATCGGAGCTAACCCAATATGCATCCTGTAAAGTTCTATCGGCTTTACTTTCTAAAGGTGTAATGTCAAATAGTCGGAGATCGTTAGGACAGCACTCTGTAAATGTTGGATGCTTAATAGGTCTGCTGGTATACGCTATTAAAGTTTTACGATGCTTTGATAAGAGAAAAACACTATCTAAATAGTTAGTCATCGTGTTTAGAACGGATAAAGGTAAGGCATATTCTTCATTTTTAGTTTTATATGTATCTAGGACGTCTATCTCAGAGTAACATTCAATATAAGGATAGTGTTGATGCTGACGAAAATTAGCAATAGCTTTTTTATTCTTACTATCAGAAAACTCATATTGAATATTATTCGAGTCTAACCAACTATAAAATGATTGATTAATAATATCCTTCACACGATGATCGATAACCAGGATATCTGGTATTCCAAAAACTAATGGAATATTTGGGCCATTAGTCTTGTAGTAACGGCTCCAAAAAGTCTTCAGGAATTTTGACAGGGAACAACTACTGTCATTTTTTTCATAATATTCCGTGTAATTTAATGGAAAATCATTGACGGAGATGCCAAGTAAACATAATGGCTGCATTGATAGATCAGGATCTATAACTAATGGATCATTAGAACGCATTACGCCGTAGTTAGGCTCTATGAATACCCGTTTGCAAACCTGTACTGTTAAGTAATGAATAATTGGCATCATCTCTGACATATTACGTGTAAATTTTATTATTCATAAGATAGACGATCTTTATTCTAACTCCAAGGATAACCCATTGTGTATTGGTAACTTTTAAGAAATATTTGAACAAACATACAGCTCTCAATACAATGGGTCTCAAATCATAGTAAGGTTTTTTTCATGTCTACTTGCAGTTCAACGTCAGGAAAACCTGAAACGAAAGTTATCGCATTTAGCGGTGCAAATAAAAAGATAAGCGATATTCTTGACCTCGAGCACGTCAGATCTAACTCGCTTTTACAAATTCCTATTGCAGCTGAATTATTATCAGCTGGATTTCCTTCACCAGCACAAGATTTTATTGAAAAGTCGGTCGATCTCAACGAAATGCTGATCACCAATGAGTACTCTACGTTTATTGGTAAAGTAGGCTCTCGTTCCATGCTAAATGCTGGTATAGATATTAACGATAAGCTCATAATCGATAGAAGCTTCAATGCCAAGCATCTAGATATTATTGTTGCTCAGCTAGAAACAGACTTTACCGTTAAGCGGTTGATGATCACCAAGCAAATGTCAGCTGGTGAAATTAATGAAATTTTTGGTCCAGATGCAAAATCTATCCCTCCAGTTTGGCTTAAAGCAGAAAACCAAGAGCACTCACATATTTTTCTAAAACCTGAACAGGAATTGATTGTGTGGGGCGTAGTGACTTACATCATTAAAGACGCACGAAAATGACAAACCGGGTATTTATTCATGTTGATATAAATTCGGCATATTGTTCGATGGAAGCATTTTGGAACCCTAAGTTAAAGGGTAAACCATGCGTTGTCTTAAGCTCTAATGACGGAACAATCATCGCGAGAAGCGCTGAAGCTAAACTCTTAAAAATCCCGATGGGTGCGCCACTCTTTAAGGTCCAAGACATCATCAATAAACATAACGTTCATGTGCTATCGAGCAATTTTGCGCTGTATGGCGAAATGTCACGCCGTTTTCATGGAATATTATCTGGTTTTGTAGATCCAAGCTGTTACAGCATTTACAGCATTGATGAAGGCTTTATAGAATTTACTCAATTTACTAAAAACTTTGATGCTACTGAAATGGCACGGGAGATTCGGCATCAAGTATATAAGCTTATTGGCTTAACAACGTGCGTGGGTGTTGGTAGAACACTGACTGAAAGTAAAATGGCCAACAACCTTGCCAAAAAGAATCCAGAATTAAATGGAATCTGTAATTTAGTGACAATGAGCCTGGTAGATGTCGAAAGCTACTATCAAAGCATGCCAGTTGATGAAATATGGGGTGTAGGGCGAAAGTACGCTAAAAAGCTTAATGACATGGGGATTTTAACTGTGCTGGATCTTGCAACATCCAACCCGAATCGAATGCGTGAACTCTTCAATGTGAATATGCAAAGTACGATTTTAGAATTGCTTGGCCAGTCATGCTTTGAATTTGAAAGTTCACCTAAGGCGAAACAACAGATTGTCTCGAGCAAATCTTTCGGCCAGAAAATTACTGAGCTCTCAATTCTTCAAGAAGCCGTCAGCAAATATACCCATAATGCATTCAATCGGCTTGTTGATGAACACCAGCTTTGCGGATCTCTGATTGTTTTCTTGCAATCCAACCCATTTGACCAGTCAAAACCGTATTACAGCAAGTCGTTAACATACACGTTTACCCAACCTACAAACAATTTGATGCAACTTGTTAAAGCTGCCACATCACTGATTGATAAATTGTACAAAGAGGGGATAGAGTTTAAGAAATGTGGCGTGATGTTGTGTGAATTGATAAAAGAAGAACATCGCACGATCGGCCTACTAACTGACGTAGAGCAGCTTGAAAAAGAGCAAGCGTTAATGACGGCGTTTCAAAGCATTCAAAGTAAGTTTGGCAAGGCTAAAATTGCTGCTGGATCATGTAATCTGAAAAATAGAGATTGGGAACCTAAGTCAGAACGTCAAAGCCGTAACTATTTTAGTGAGGCTGGTATGATTGTCTTCAATTGATTCATTTGAGGGAATTTGTTGGCAATGACGGGGATGGTCAGACTCGAACTGACATTCAAGGAATTAAACCTTTGCTTTAATGAGATTGATCAGATCTCAAAACCAATTGGCTACACCCTCGGAAATATAAGTACTTTTACCTCCAAAATAAGAAATTAAGATTGCTGATAGCTTCTTGGTGATTCAGCTGGTGTACCATCATCATATCGCCAAAATAAGAAGCTTCCACTCCATTCGACATCACCTGAAGCATAGTCACGGATCTTATCGCTCCAGCGGATAGGTTTAATTTCATGGTCTAAGAATTCATCCCACACAATAAACGCCGTGCCATCTTTGTTTGGGATTTGGTCCTCGATGAAGAACCAGGGTGACTTCACATCACCAGAACAGCGTTTTGTCATTTTGTCTCTCTCACACTTTTGAGTAAGCCTCAAATTAATTGAAAAGATCATGAAAACTGTTTTGAACGTCAGACCGTGCGATCGGCGCTGTTTCTTGCTGCACAACTTCATCAATCAAATAAGCAACAGGACTTACAGATTGGCTTTTTGTGAAAGTCGGTGCACCAACTTCAGCGATAAACTTCTCGCTAATCGGTTTTTTTATTTCTAAGCGATACACACGGCGCAGCTTGTTTAAGCAATCAGACATCGATCCATCGCCAATACCGTGACGGGTTTTCTTGTTATCACGAGTCTTAAACGTGAAGTATGGAAAATGTTTGGCCATGACTGCAGTAATGTCTTTACCAACCAGGTAAATGTGGCTGTGTGTTTCGTAGAAGTGGGTAAATGACGCCTCTACGTGATAAGCAGCCAACAAGCTTTTTGCTTGTGGGTCAGTGATAACCGATTTAACTTGGTTAATCATTTTTTTGGCAATTGTTTTGTTATTCATGATGAACACCTTATAAATTTGATTAATTAGATTGAGTTAATGCTAGTTGCGTAAAAATACGTGATAGGCACACTTTACATGTAACAAGGTGCGGTACCGTGTCCACGGTAACATCACCTACTTTCATTTTGAATTCTTTCTTTGCTTCATCTGCAGGGAATAAGCCTCCAGCTGAGCACAAGTACTGGTTTTTCTCACGAACCAATTTAGATCCTGAGTAGTCTTCAGCAAAAACCAAGTGAGTCACTGTATTTGATTTCTCACCATCGCGTTGCTAAAACCTTGGTGGACCATTCCTCCCACAAATTGAACTTTTTAGCTTGTTCAACCATATGGTGCAGATCTGCAGTAGAAATTCTAACTGATGGCATTGAAGGGTTATTTACTGATTCTGGCGCACGAGTTACACGAACAAGTTCTATAACTTCATGAGCTTCAATTGGACCATATTTGCGATCAAGGTTTTTGCTCAATAATTCATTAATAGTAGCCATTTCAACTCCAAGTTTTAAGCGTTGTGCTTCTAATTGTTAATTTTAAGATAGAACCTAAACCAAAAAACTTTTTTGAAATTATTTATTATTGTTTTACTGATCCTTGCTGCGACTTTTAACAGATAGCAGCTAAAAATGGTAATGAGGATGCTATTAAAATGATGGAAGCAATTAAGGAACCATAAAAATAAGCATTGATCCTGGTGCGCCAGATCTAGCGCTGGCCACAACCAAATTTCTAAACCTTTTTTTAATCAACTAAAAAAACATCGAATGCGGTTTTCAACTGCCAAAAAGTGAAGCAATAGACATGCTTCACTAATTGTTGTTATTAAACTTCAGTCAATTCATTAATATCTAGGATATGAACGCCGTTTGATGTCAGTAGCCAACATGGGAGGGTATGTGCTTCAGTGACTTGAAGTATGAGGCTGTTAAGAGTGTCACTAGATTTTTTGCAGTAAAGGCAATCAGGCTCAGGATTGCTACCATCATCATCAATCAATGGCGTGTCAGCAATTAAGCGGTATGAAGCATACTTAATGATGTCAATATCATCGGCATTGATTGGCTCTTTTGAGCTTAGGAGTACTTGCTCTAAGCTGAATGCTTCAGGTTCAATCCATTTAACCTTGCTGGTGTTTTCAATCTGGTAACTTAACTGAGTGCCATCAGCAAAAAACACGACAAATTGACCATCTTCAATGTGCTGTACTTTAAAATTGCATGGAATGGTGAATGTGTTGTAGTAATTCATGGGGTTTCTCCAAGTTGTAGGCGTTGAGCCTAAGTTGATTAATCGTTTAAAACAGATTCGATAAAAGAGAGTATTTCAGCTTTAAGAGATGCTGAAATGGTTGCAGTATTTAACTGGCTTAAATACATATCAGCTTTGTCTTTTATTTCTTTTGACGTTGCGGTTTTACGAATTAAAACTAATGTATTCCACATATTAAAACCTTTAAGGATAGTGATTAAATCTATATTCATTATACAAAGCGCAATAGCTGTTTAATTTTTCTTAAAATTTAAAAATTCAAAACCTTTTTAATCAATTAAAAAACATCGAATGCGCTTTAAAAAATGCCCAAAAGAAAAGGGATAAGGTTTTACGCTTATCCCTGTTTGGGTTTTAGATATGGCAATCAACAATCGTGATTATATAGTCGCTTGGAAAGCTCTTGAGCAAGGCTTGGTTTTTGTTTTCCCAATCTTCTTCCTTGCGAATATCCTGTCCAAACATGCCACACTCTGAACCTGTCCAGTCGCCTATTTCATCACCACTGGTCGCATCTAAGAAACAGTATGTACCGAATGGGTTTGCTGATTTTTTAGCTACGAATTCTTCACGGCTCACCAAAAATTCATCAAAATCATAGCCACTCAAGCCATAAAACTTATCAGTGTCATTGGCTCTAATTGTTTTGATTGAATCTTGGTTATGATAAATGTCACGCTTTTCATTGACTGTTTCGATTGATTCATCAGCCCACAATTCACTTAATGGACGCCAAGTACGTGAAGCATCACCGATACATTTTTCAAAGTAGTCATAAACACGGTTGGCTTCGGTTTTTAAACGGTTGATTTCGGATTCAAAATCAAGCTCACCAATCGGGCAACTATTCACATTACGTCCATCAAGACGCAACAGCATGTTTTTCCAACGTCCTCCGATTTCATACCAATCGTATTTCGGATTCGGGTTGGTGGTGGTGAAGTAATCGACCACTTTGCCATCAGCATCAAGCTCTATCCATTCTGTCCAACTTTCATCAGGTTTTTCACCTGTCAAAACAGTTGGCGTAACTTCTTCGTTATACCAATTAATGAACTGTTGAAGCTCAAACACTTCAGTACATGGCACATCTTTTTGATGCCATTGAATGAACATGCCTAAATCACGAATGCGACTTGAGTACGTACCATCATCGTTTTTGACCTGTACCACTGATAAATGCTCACCGCCGTTCGGGAAGTCAGCAAAAATATCACCTTTGTTGTTTTTGATGGCATCAAGCTCTAAGTCTGTTGCATCACGCACGAAACGAGGGTCGTCAAGAAACGCATAGCGTTCTTCACCATCATCTAAGATAGGCTTTGAGTTTTTCATCAAAGTGATTTCTGTCGATTCGTATTGGTCTTTAATTTCGTCCAATGATGATTCTGAAATGCAATATTTGTTTTTAATGCCTGAGCATTCAAATTCGTAAAATGGTTCTAGGGCATCTACAACATCACCATCAGGGGTGGTAACTACTGCAACTGTGAAATGTGACATTTTAAAATCTCCAAGTTTTGAGCCGTGTGCTCTACATCTGAGATTCCATAATAGCTATTAAGTGGCGTTTATAACTTTTTCTTAAAATATAAATGAAGCTGAATATAACAACGGTAGTGATTCAGCAATGAAAATATTTTAATCAATTAAAATCACCGTATACGTTGAATAAAAGTAATATCAATTATTTCTATTTAATGAAATAAAATAAGGCTCACATATTAAAATGTATTGAAATCAAATGACATCCAAATCAGCATGGATGGTAAAGGTCGATGGGTTGATAATGTGATGGTTGAACGATTATGGCGGAGCGTTAAATATGAAGAGGTGTATCTCAAAGCCTACAGCAATGTTTTGGATGCGAAGAAGCAATTAAACGCATATTTTGAATTTTATAATTTGAAACGACCTCATTCGAGTCTGGACAAAATGACTCCAGATGAGTTTTACTATGACCAGCTACCACAACAAAATAAGGTAGCTTAACTAGAGCAGAGTATCACTTATAAATAAGCTTTTAGTTGTTCAAACATGTGGGACCACCTCTATTTAAAAAAAGGAAAGAAGATGAAAATTAAGTTTTTAACAGTTTCATTGATGCTTATTCTGCCATTTTCTGTTTTTGCAGCAAATACTGTAGTAGAAAAAGCGGTCATTGAATCAAATAATACATATAAGGCGAAGTATAACTTAGAGGATATGACTGAGTTTAATCAGGCTCAAAAGGGCTTTATTGCCAAGCCAACAGGTCAAATTAAAAGTGAGAAAGGCAATGTTATCTGGGATTTTGATGCATTTAGTTTTTTACAAGATCAAGCACCAAATACCGTTAATCCCACTCTATGGCGACAAGCAAAATTAAACAACAATGTTGGGCTATTTAAAGTAACAGATCGAGTTTGGCAAATTCGTGGTTTTGATTTGGCAAATATGACCATCATTCAGGGTGATACTGGCTGGATTATTGTGGATACATTAACCTCTAAAGAAACGGCTGAAGCAGCACTTAAATTTGCTAGACAGCATTTAGGTGAGCAAAAAATTTCAGCCATTATCTTTACCCATAGCCATATCGATCATTTTGGTGGTGCATTAGGCGTTCTTTCTAGCGAAGAAATTAACGCTAGAAAAACTCCAATTATTGCGCCAAAAGGCTTTATGGAAGAAGCGACCAGTGAAAATGTGATGGCAGGTTCAGCCATGATACGTCGTGCGACTTATATGTATGGAACTTTTCTACCTAAAAATGCGGAAGGATTGGTGGATACAGGTTTAGGTAAGGCTGTTGCTGTGGGAAAAATGGGCATCCTTGAGCCTACACAACTGATCACTCAACCAGAACAGAAAATGACGGTTGATGGCTTGGATTTTGTGTTTTATAACGTGCCGGGTTCAGAAGCACCAGCAGAATTAACGTTCTCTATCCCATCATTGAAACTTTATAACGGCGCAGAAATTCTATCTCATACCATGCATAATCTTTATACCCTTCGGGGTGCTAAAGTCCGTGATGCCTTAAAATGGGTGGGCTATCTAGACCAAGCAATGCAGCATGCCAAAGCATCCGATGTATTGATTGCACAGCATCATTGGCCTGTCTGGGGCAATGACAATATTCAAGATTTTATTAAAACCCAGCGAGATGTTTATAAGTTCACGCATGATCAGACGGTGAGATATATGAACTCTGGTTTTAATGGCGCTGAAATTGCCGAAAAAATTAAGCTTCCAGCGGCACTTGATCAAAAACTATATGCTCATGGCTATTATGGAACCCTAAAACATAATGTAAAAGCAGTATACCAATATTATATGGGATGGTTCGATGCCCATCCTTCCAATTTAGATCCATTACCCCCTAAAGCTGTTGCAAAAAAATATATTGAGTTAGCAGGTGGGGAGAACAATGCATTGAAAAATGCGCGGGATGCCTACGCTCAAGCTGACTATAGATGGGCTGCCGAGATTTTAAAACATATTGTGTTGAATAACCCTCAAAACCAACAAGCAAAAGACTTATTGGCGAATACTTATCGTCAATTGGGCTATGCTGCTGAGGCTTCAACTTGGCGTAATTTCTTTTTGGTGGGCGCTCAAGAGCTACAAAATAATGTACCCCTACAAAATACTTCTGATCCGAGTGATTTATTGATTCATACACCAACTGAAAGATTTCTTGAAGCTATGGCGACAAATTTAGATGTGGAAAATTTAAAAAATGAAAACCAGTGTATCAATCTGGTTTTGTCGGATACCAAAGAGCATTTTTCATTATGGGTTGAAAACTCAGTCATGCAGTTTAAGCGTTATGATGAAAGTAAAGATTTGGCATTGGATTGCCCTACATTAACCTTAACCAAGCCCTTATATCTAAAAATGATTACAGGTCAAATAGAAGGGGTAAAAGTCCTGCTTTCTAAAGACAGTAAAGTCAAAGGTAATCCACTGAAAATTGGAAAATTCTTTGCAATGTTTAAACGTCCAGATTCAATTTTCCCGATTGTGACTCGACCAAATGGCTAAGCTCAAATAAGTAAAGTCGAAACTTAAATTAATAGATCCAAAGAAATGGGTGAAATTATCAACTTGGTTCTCCCAATCTTATAACAGGAATACAAGAAATTATTTCTTGTATTCCTCTTTAAAATTAAAAGTAAGCTATATGTATTTTAACTCTATTGATACTTTATTAAATGGTTTTTGAATTTTTATACTTTATTTTCGATGGAGATATTTTTATTAGTAGCTTGTTTAAAAAAGATTTGTTTATTTTTCTATTAATTGCTTCTAAATAATAACTTCAATATTTTTGTGGTTAAAAGGCAAGGGGGTATTATGATGTGTTTTTTATTGAAAATAAGCTTTTATATTAACCTGATTACATAGATCTATATCAAAAAAAGCAATTTAGTTCATTAAGCTGATAACTTAAAGTCATAAGGAATCCTATATTTAGGGTTTATAATTTATATGTTAAAGAAAATAAATAAAAGATGGCAATAATTAATAGTTGCCATCTTTTTGAGTTCTAGTTAATGATTAAATATATTCTTCAACCGTACTGGTCATAAGTTTTTTCATCTTGTAAGGTTTGTAATGAGGAACATAACAAGGCTTGCAAACTGATTCATAGGTTTTGGTATCAGAATGATAATAAAAACGATCCAGTGGTTCATAACCGTTGCAATGATGGCAATAACGCTCAAAACCCAATGAAGTGAAGATCATCTTCTCCATAAATGCTTGTTTTTTATGTTTTGCTTTAAGTGTGGGTGAGTTTTTGACTTCACAAGAACAGATGTAATCTTGGTAATTATCTAACTCTGGTGATTCTTGGTATATACAAACAAACCGACTTAAGACATTCGGATCAAAAATATTCCATTGCTGGTCATGTTCTGAAAATAGGAAATATCCATCTGCACCTGATGGCATTTCTTTACTGTATTTCGAGTAATGGATAACATGTTTTTCCGTTGGCTCAAAGTCATTCAGGAACATTCTCAAGGTATTGATGTTCGGGAATTGGACTTTCATTAACTGTGCTTGAGTCACCAGATTGGATCTTGATTCGTAGTTCACCAGAACCATAATTTTACGGGGCAGAGTAAAACTTGAAGTGCGACATAAACCACCTAATTAATTTAAAGGGTTTATGGAGTATATAAAATTGTCATACCATCATCTTAACTTTGAAGATCGTACTGCATTAATGCTTGAGTCAAGAAAAGAAGGCTTTTCAGCCAGAAAATTTGCTGAACTCATTAAAAGACATCCTAGTACGATCTATCGTGAGCTTAAAAGAAATAGCATCAATGACGTTTATCAAGCTCGATATGCTTCTGATAACACCTTCGCTAGACGTAGACGTGGTCACAGAAAACTCAAAATCGATTCAATCCTCTGGAAATTTATTGTTGAAGCGATCCGTTGTTTATGGTCTCCTCAGCAAATAGCAAAGCGTTTAAAGACATTTCCTGATTTGGATCAAACAATGAATGTAAGCCATACAACGATTTATTCAACGATACGAGCATTACCCAAGGGTGAGTTGAAAAAAGACTTATTATCCTGTCTACGTCATGAAAATAAAAAGCGAAAAGCTAACGGTGAACCTAAAAAAGATTCTATATTACAGGATATTAAAACTATTCATGAGCGCCCAGCCGAAGTTCAAGAAAGAAAAATACCGGGTCATTGGGAAGCTGATTTAATTAAAGGTAAAGACAATAAAAGTTCGATAGCAACACTTATTGAACGAAATACACGGCTCTGTATCTTGGCAACATTACCTGATGCAAAGGCAGAATCAGTGCGCAAGGCTTTAACTGAAGCTCTGAAATATTTACCTGCAGAACTGCGTAAAACGTTGACCTATGACCGTGGACGTGAGATGTCAGAACATAAAATACTCGAAGAAGATTTAGGCATAGATGTATATTTCTGTGACCCACATTCACCCTGGCAAAAAGGCACATGCGAAAATATGAATGGTTTAATTAGGCAATATTTACCTAAAGGGATTGATTTAAATCAGGCAGATCAGCATTATTTAAATCAAGTTGCCATGTCACTGAATACTCGTCCTAGAAAGGCGTTAGATTGGCTTACACCATTAGAGAAATTTGCTCAGCTTGTTGATTATCATATGGCTTTTGAAACTGTCGCACCTCATGTTTGAATTCGCCCCATATTTTTGCTACAGTGAACCAAATTAAGATCATCTATTTACTAGGCCTCGCATTTGCGGGGTTTTTAATGCTGAATAAAAGGAAAACTTGATGGAATTGCCCAATATTATGCACCCGGTCGCGAAGCTGAGCACCGCATTAGCCGCTGCATTGATGCTGAGCGGGTGCATGCCCGGTGAAATCCGCCCGACGATTGGCCAGCAAATGGAAACTGGCGACCAACGGTTTGGCGATCTGGTTTTCCGCCAGCTCGCACCGAATGTCTGGCAGCACACTTCCTATCTCGACATGCCGGGTTTCGGGGCAGTCGCTTCCAACGGTTTGATCGTCAGGGATGGCGGCCGCGTGCTGGTGGTCGATACCGCCTGGACCGATGACCAGACCGCCCAGATCCTCAACTGGATCAAGCAGGAGATCAACCTGCCGGTCGCGCTGGCGGTGGTGACTCACGCGCATCAGGACAAGATGGGCGGTATGGACGCGCTGCATGCGGCGGGGATTGCGACTTATGCCAATGCGTTGTCGAACCAGCTTGCCCCGCAAGAGGGGATGGTTGCGGCGCAACACAGCCTGACTTTCGCCGCCAATGGCTGGGTCGAACCAGCAACCGCGCCCAACTTTGGCCCGCTCAAGGTATTTTACCCCGGCCCCGGCCACACCAGTGACAATATCACCGTTGGGATCGACGGCACCGACATCGCTTTTGGTGGCTGCCTGATCAAGGACAGCAAGGCCAAGTCGCTCGGCAATCTCGGTGATGCCGACACTGAGCACTACGCCGCGTCAGCGCGCGCGTTTGGTGCGGCGTTCCCCAAGGCCAGCATGATCGTGATGAGCCATTCCGCCCCCGATAGCCGCGCCGCAATCACTCATACGGCCCGCATGGCCGACAAGCTGCGCTGAGCCATGGCTGACCACGTCACCCCCAATCTGCCATCGCGCGATTTCGATGTGACAGAGGCGTTTTATGCGAAGCTGGGCTTTGCGACGAGTTGGAAGGATCGCGGCTGGATGATCCTGCAGCGCGGCGGTTTGCAGCTCGAATTCTTCCCCTATCCTGACCTCGACCCAGCTACGAGCTCGTTCGGCTGTTGCCTGCGGTTGGATGATCTCGATGCCATGGTGGCATTGGTGAACGCGGCGGGAGCCGAGGAAAAAAGCACCGGCTGGCCGCGCTTCAAAGCTCCGCAACTGGAGGCGAGCGGCCTGAGGATCGGCTACCTGATCGATCCCGACTGCACGCTGGTGCGGCTGATCCAGAACCCCGACTGACCGCATGCCCGCGAAAATCAAGATTTGCGGGATCAGCACACCCGAGGCGCTCGATGCGACCATCGCGGCGCGGGCGGACTATGCCGGGTTGGTGTTCTATCCAGCGTCGCCCCGTGCGGTTACGTCGAATGTCGCGGGCGCTTTGACATCGCGCGCAGCTGGCCAGATCGCCATGGTCGGTTTGTTCGTCGATGCGGATGATGCTGTCATCGCCGACGCACTGGTGGCAGCCAAGCTGAACGCGCTGCAGCTGCACGGTTCGGAATCGCCCGAACGCGTGGCCCAGTTGCGCGCGCGGTTTGGCAAGCCGGTGTGGAAGGCGCTGCCCGTCGCCAGCGCCAGCGATGTCGCACGCGCCGCAGCCTATGCCGGGGCGGCGGACTTGATCTTGTTCGACGCCAAGACCCCCAAAGGCGCGCTGCCCGGCGGCATGGGGTTGGCGTTCGACTGGTCGCTGCTGGCCGGATATCGCGGTGCCTTGCCGTGGGGGCTGGCAGGCGGGCTAAATCCGACGAATGTTGCCGAGGCGATTGCGCGCACCGGAGCGCCGCTGGTCGATACCTCCAGCGGCGTCGAAAGCGCGCCGGGCGTCAAGGATACCGACAAGATTACCAATTTCGCCTTTGCGGTGCGCTTGGCCTAAATCGCGTCGATCAATAGGCGTCGTTCAGCGCAAAGATCGGCTTGCGGGTGCGCCACTGCCCTCGGGTGAAGTCGGGAAAATCTAACGTGCGATTGCCCTCAGCAATCGATTGTTCCGACAGAGGCGTGATCGCGCTCCAGGCCAGCGCGTCGTAAATGTCGATTGGCATCGGGGCCTTGGCCTTCAGCGCCTCGACAAAAGCGTGGATCACGAACCAGTCCATCCCGCCATGCCCGGCCCCTGCCGCCAGATCGGCGTAGCGTTTCCATAGCGGGTGATCGTATTTCGCAAACCAGCCCTCGGCAGGCTCCCAGCGGTGCGGCTGTGGGCTCTTGCCCTCCAGATAGATCGACTTGTTGACGTCCATCCACAGCCCCTCGGTGCCTTGCACCCGAAAGCCGAGAGAATAGGGGCGCGGCAGCGAGGTGTCGTGGCACAGCATGATCGTTTCACCATTAGTGCAGCCGATCATGGTGTTGACCACATCACCCAGTGCGAATTTCACCTCGGCGTTGGGATGATCGGCAGAGCCGTTCTTGACGACATAATCATGCAGCCCGCGCGCCTTACAGCCGAAGCCGCCAGCGCCCGCTTCGCCCGGCAACGCGACCTTCAGGGTGCGGGTCTGCGGCGGGTAGCACACGCCGGCATCGGCGCAGCCCTGGTACTTCACGGTCAGGGTGGTCGCGCTCGCGCCGGCCGCGGGCGTGCCGGTGAGGGTGCCGAGCAATTCCTTGCGGTAGGTTTCGACGTCGCCGAAGAATTCGTCGCGGTAGGCCTTGCCCTTCGGCAGCGCCATGGTCGCGCCGGTGAAGGCGGCATCGGCCTTGACCGAGGTGCGGTGCCGGTACAGGTAATAGCCGTCGGCGATCCGCCAGCGCACCTCGATGCGGTCCGGCGCGGTGGCCTGCGCGGACAGGACGAAGACCTCGTCGACCGGCGGCAGTTCGAAGTCCTGGGCGACGGCCGAGGTCGCGGGCAGCGCAAGCAGCAGGGCGAGCCCGGCCAGCCAGCGGCGCAGGCGGATCGTGGATGCGGTCATTGGCTCAGTTTACCGGTCGGCTCTCGGCGGCCAGCCATTGCAGGTATTCGGGCAGGCCGGACGCGGCTTCGACCGCGAGCAGCTCCGGGAGTTCGTAGGGATGCAGTTGGCGCAGGCGTTCCTGCAGGGCGGGGTAGGCCTCGGCACTGGTCTTGACCAGCAGCAGGACCTCGGCCGCGGCCTCGACCTTGCGTTGCCAGCGATAGACCGAACGCAGGCCGGGCAGGAGGTTGACGCAGGCGGCCAGGCGCTCGGCCACCAGCGCGGTGGCGATGCGCTCGGCGCTGTCGGCGTCGGGACAGGTGCAGAAGCAGATCAGGGCGCTCACCGGCATAGGGTAGCGGCTGCCCCGATCCGGCGGGCCTGGCGGACATCCGCGTGCGGCCCTTGAAAGTCGGCGGGCCCGCCCCATCTCGGTGGCATGCCGGGTTCGCCCGGTTCTGTTGTCCGCGGTTTGGCACTCGCTTCGCGCGACTGCTAAAATCGCCGGGTTTTTCCACGTCAATCAACCATTTACCGAGGTTGCCATGTCCAATATCAAGCCGCTGCACGACCGCGTGGTCATCAAGCGCATGGAAGAAGAGAAGCTGTCCGCCGGCGGGATCGTGATCCCGGATTCGGCCACCGAGAAGCCGATCAAGGGCGAAGTCGTCGCCGTCGGCACCGGCAAGGTGCTGGACAACGGCCAGGTCCGCGCGCCGCAGGTCAAGGTCGGCGACAAGGTGCTGTTCGGCAAGTACAGCGGCACCGAAGTGAAGCTGGACGGCGTCGAGCTGCTGGTGGTGAAGGAAGACGACCTGTTCGCGATCCTCGGCTGATCGCGCGTCGCTCCCACACATTTCTCATCCGAATAATTTTTCGAGGTAATTCGCAATGGCTGCCAAGGACATTCGTTTCGGCGAAGACGCGCGCTCCAAGATGGTGCGCGGCGTCAACGTGCTCGCCAACGCCGTGAAGGCGACCCTCGGCCCGAAGGGCCGCAACGTCGTGCTGCAGAAGAGCTACGGCGCGCCGACCATCACCAAGGACGGCGTCTCCGTCGCCAAGGAAATCGAACTGGCTGACGCGTTCGAGAACATGGGCGCGCAGATGGTGAAGGAAGTCGCTTCCAAGACCTCCGACAACGCCGGCGACGGCACCACCACCGCCACCGTGCTGGCGCAGGCGTTCATCCGCGAGGGCATGAAGGCGGTCGCCGCCGGCATGAACCCGATGGACCTGAAGCGCGGCATCGACCAGGCGGTGAAGGCCGCGGTCGGCGAACTGAAGTCGCTGTCCAAGCCGTCGTCGACCAGCAAGGAAATCGCCCAGGTCGGCGCGATCTCCGCGAACTCGGATGCCAACATCGGCGACCTGATCGCGCAGGCGATGGACAAGGTCGGCAAGGAAGGCGTGATCACGGTCGAGGAAGGCAGCGGCCTGGACAACGAACTCGACGTGGTCGAGGGCATGCAGTTCGACCGCGGCTACCTGAGCCCGTACTTCGTCAACAACCAGCAGTCGATGTCGGCCGACCTGGATGATCCCTTCATCCTGCTGTACGACAAGAAGATCTCCAACGTGCGCGACCTGCTGCCCGTCCTCGAGGGCGTGGCCAAGGCCGGCAAGCCGCTGCTGATCGTGGCGGAGGAAGTCGAAGGCGAAGCGCTGGCGACCCTGGTGGTCAACACCATCCGCGGCATCGTCAAGGTCTGCGCGGTGAAGGCCCCGGGCTTCGGCGACCGTCGCAAGGCGATGCTGGAAGACATGGCGATCCTGACCGGCGGCGTGGTGATTTCCGAGGAAGTCGGCCTGTCGCTGGAGAAGGCCACCATCAAGGACCTCGGCCGCGCCAAGAAGATCCAGGTGTCGAAGGAAAACACCACCATCATCGATGGCGCCGGCGAAGGCGCGGGCATCGAGGCGCGCATCAAGCAGATCAAGGCGCAGATCGAGGAGACCTCCTCCGACTACGACCGCGAGAAGCTGCAGGAGCGCGTGGCCAAGCTGGCCGGCGGCGTTGCGGTGATCAAGGTCGGTGCCGCCACCGAAGTCGAGATGAAGGAAAAGAAGGCGCGCGTCGAAGACGCCCTGCACGCGACCCGTGCGGCCGTCGAGGAAGGCATCGTCCCGGGCGGCGGCGTCGCCCTGATCCGTGCCAAGGCGGCGATCGCCGGCATCAAGGGCGTGAACGAAGACCAGAACCACGGCATCCAGATCGCCCTGCGCGCGATGGAAGCCCCGCTGCGCGAGATCGTGACCAATGCCGGCGATGAGCCGTCGGTCATCCTCAACCGCGTGGTCGAAGGTTCGGGTGCGTTCGGCTACAACGCCGCCAACGGCGAGTTCGGCGACATGATCGAGTTCGGCATCCTGGACCCGACCAAGGTCACCCGCACCGCGCTGCAGAACGCCGCGTCGATCGCGGGCCTGATGATCACCACCGAAGCGATGGTGGCCGAGGCCCCGAAGAAGGACGAGCCGGCGATGCCGGCCGGCGGCGGCATGGGCGGCATGGGCGGCATGGATTTCTAAGCCCCGCGATCCATCAAGCAAGACCACAAAGCCCGGCCTCGTGCCGGGCTTTGTGCGTTCTGGCGTCCGAGGCGGGAGACTTCCTACCCGCCCCGCGGCAATGTCTGACGCGAAGATCAGAAAACGCCGATATGAACGCGTGCTCGCGGGCGCAACCCTGAGCAGCCGTCCCTGCAACGGAGCGCTGCGTGCCGCGCCTGACCGCACCCCGGCGGCAGGCCGAGGTGTGCGCGCCACTGCCGGCCGCCCACGCCGCTGCGCGTTACGCGCGCCACCTGCCCGAGCGCACGCTGCTGTACGCGCTAGTGCAGGCGCACTACCCGGACTTCATCGCGCGTCTTGAGGCCGAAGACCGCCCGCTGCCCGAGTATGTGCGCGAGGAGTTCGAGACCTACCTGCGCTGCGGCGTGCTCGAGCACGGCTTCCTGCGCGTGGTCTGCGAGCACTGTCGTGCCGAGAGGCTGGTGGCGTATTCCTGCAAGAAGCGCGGGCTGTGCCCGAGCTGCGGCGCACGGCGCATGGCCGAGTCGGCGCGGCATCTGGTGGACGAGGTGTTCGGCCCGCGGCCGGTGCGGCAATGGGTGCTGAGTTTCCCGTACCCGTTGCGCTTCCTGTTCGCCAGCAAGCCTGAGGCGATCGGCCCGGTGCTGGGCATCGTGCATCGTGTGATCGCCGGTTGGCTTGCCGATCAGGCCGGCGTGCCGCGGGATACGGCGCAATGCGGCGTGGTGACCCTGATCCAGCGCTTCGGCAGCGCGCTGAATCTCAACATCCACTTCCACATGCTGTGGCTCGACGGCGTGTACGAGGACACCACCGAGCGTCCGCAGCGCAAGCCGCGCCTGCACCGCACCCGTGCGCCCACATCGGCGCAACTGACGGAACTGGCCAACACCATCGCGCATCGCGTGTGCCGGCACCTGTCGCGCCGCGGCTGGCTCGAAGGCGAAGACGAATCCGTGTTCCTGTCCGACAGCGCGGGTAGCGACGACGGCATGGATGGGCTGCGGATGAGTTCGATGACCTACCGCATCGCCACCGGTCGCGACGCTGGCCGCAAGGTCGTCACGCTGCAAACGCTGCCTGGCGACGCCGGTCCGCTGGAGGGCGACGCCGGCAAGGTCGGCGGCTTCTCGCTGCATGCCGGCGTGGCCGCGGAAGCACACGAAAGCCACAAGCTCGAAAAGCTGTGCCGCTACATCACGCGCCCGGCGATCAGCGAGCAGCGGCTATCGATCTCGCCACAGGGCAGGGTGCGTTACCAGCTCAAGACGCCGTGGCGCAATGGCACCACGCATGTCGAATGGGATGCGGTGGACTTCATCGCCAAGCTGGCGGCACTGGTCCCGCCGCCACGCGCGCATCTCACCCGCTTCCACGGCGTATTCGCCCCGAATGCAAACCTGCGCGCGCAGCTGACGCCCTCGGGGCGCGGCAGGCGGCCTGCGGGCGATGCGGCGCCAGTGGACGTCAGCGCCCACGACGAGCCGCGCAGCCCCGAGCAGAAGCGCCGTGCGATGAGCTGGGCGCAACGGCTCAAGCGGGTCTTTTCCATCGACATCACCACCTGCGCCCACTGCGGCGGCGCGGTGCGGATCGTCGCCAGCATCGAAGACCCCAAGGCCATTCGCGCCATCCTCGCCCACTTCGAGAAACACGGCGCGCTGGAGCAAGCGCACTACCGGCCCGCAGCGCGCGCCCCGCCGCCCGCCGCGTGATGAGGCGCCGGCCACACAGCCGGCAGCCAAGCCAGAGTCCGATCCGATGCGGCCACGACCCCGCAGGGCTGCGCTCGGCCCTGTGCCGGGATTCGGTGAGAAATGGCTACGCACTGAGCCGCTGCGTGGCCCCGCGATGTCGAAAACCCACGCATGAACCCCCGATCTGTGCCCGATCTGTGCCCAAAGCGGCGCTTGCGCGGCCGCTTCCTACCCGCCAGACTCGCCAAAAAGGGCGGTTGAACTTCCTATACCCATATCCCACTTTAGGTTTGGCAGCACCTTTTCAATCAGGTGGTTGTTTACACCAATCCAGCTATTGGCCAATTGAATATTGGTTTCGTCTACTTTTTTTGATTTTTTAAACAGCTTGGTAAAACCGAGTGCCAAAACAGGGGGACCATGTAAAAACGTGCTTCCTGTAATGACTGAACCAACTGTGAGTCCTTTACTGACTTTTTGCAATAAGGATGCTTTTTTATGAGCAGTAGACATAAATCTAACCTTGAGTGTAGAGATTTAAAAAAATGTTCCAACTATAAACAACGGAAATTGAAATACAATTGTATATTTGAAGATGTTGACATTTTTTATGGATTTACCCATTTTCTGCAATTTTAATCCACTTTATCATAAGTGAAGCATTGGTATTTGGTGTATAAAGTTCTTAAAAACTTTTATTGAAACATATATCTCATGTTTTTAGAAATCCGATAAATTGAAAACAATGGAGGGCAGAGTAAAACTTGAAGTGCGACATAAACCACCTAATTAATTTAAAGGGTTTATGGAGTATATAAAATTGTCATACCATCATCTTAACTTTGAAGATCGTACTGCATTAATGCTTGAGTCAAGAAAAGAAGGCTTTTCAGCCAGAAAATTTGCTGAACTCATTAAAAGACATCCTAGTACGATCTATCGTGAGCTTAAAAGAAATAGCATCAATGACGTTTATCAAGCTCGATATGCTTCTGATAACACCTTCGCTAGACGTAGACGTGGTCACAGAAAACTCAAAATCGATTCAATCCTCTGGAAATTTATTGTTGAAGCGATCCGTTGTTTATGGTCTCCTCAGCAAATAGCAAAGCGTTTAAAGACATTTCCTGATTTGGATCAAACAATGAATGTAAGCCATACAACGATTTATTCAACGATACGAGCATTACCCAAGGGTGAGTTGAAAAAAGACTTATTATCCTGTCTACGTCATGAAAATAAAAAGCGAAAAGCTAACGGTGAACCTAAAAAAGATTCTATATTACAGGATATTAAAACTATTCATGAGCGCCCAGCCGAAGTTCAAGAAAGAAAAATACCGGGTCATTGGGAAGCTGATTTAATTAAAGGTAAAGACAATAAAAGTTCGATAGCAACACTTATTGAACGAAATACACGGCTCTGTATCTTGGCAACATTACCTGATGCAAAGGCAGAATCAGTGCGCAAGGCTTTAACTGAAGCTCTGAAATATTTACCTGCAGAACTGCGTAAAACGTTGACCTATGACCGTGGACGTGAGATGTCAGAACATAAAATACTCGAAGAAGATTTAGGCATAGATGTATATTTCTGTGACCCACATTCACCCTGGCAAAAAGGCACATGCGAAAATATGAATGGTTTAATTAGGCAATATTTACCTAAAGGGATTGATTTAAATCAGGCAGATCAGCATTATTTAAATCAAGTTGCCATGTCACTGAATACTCGTCCTAGAAAGGCGTTAGATTGGCTTACACCATTAGAGAAATTTGCTCAGCTTGTTGATTATCATATGGCTTTTGAAACTGTCGCACCTCATGTTTGAATTCGCCCGGCTTTTGTCGATTCTGCCGATGATGTAATTATAGATATGATCAGACATTGTATTTTCTCCTATTCCATAGAGATCCATGTTAAGAACATGGATCATTCCCAAAAAATGCAATGAGATCGTTGCTCTGGTAGCTAAACTGCAATTCGATGTAGTCCATTTTCAGTGTGCTATCTAAGTACGGTGTAATGTCGAGTTGCACGAATGAATCAATAAATTCACTTTCTGCGCCATACGCATCTATTGAGCCTTTGAACAGCTCCAGTACATTGCATGTTACATAGTCGCCAATTTCTGATTTATGTGTCTTACATGATGGTAGGAGTGCCAAGTCATTCAGGATCACTTGAACATGAGTGCCATCATATGAGCCTTGATATAGGCTGTAATGTTTTTCAGGATTCAAGATACATTCAAGAACTAAATCAAAGTTGTTGCTGTAAGAGTTACGCATAGCGACATATACACTTTCTGCTACTGGCTTTTCGACTTTGGTGAGAGTGATTGAGTCTGAATACTCATGAGCGAACAAAATAGGGTCGTCTTCGTCTTGTTCTTCATCTGGCTCAATGTCCATTAACGCCAAGCGTCTATCTTTGGTTTCTTGGTCGAGAATTTCCCAACCATCGATAGATAAAGTACCGCCGTCAGCAAGTTGAATGAGAACAGGGGTTTCTTTGTCCTGATCTGAATTGTCCAGAATGGTGAAGATCCCTAGTAATCGAACCCATGAAGTGATTAACTGGCAAATGGGTAGGTTTTCATTAATTTCATGGCGATTCTTGCAAGACTCGCTAAACATCGCCAGATTTTCAGGGTGATTAATATCAATATAGACATTGTGCAAAACAGCATCAGCACTGGTGTTGTTTGGTGCTTCGTAGCTCAATTCAATCAATAAGTTTTTTTTAGACATGATCAATATTCCTTAGTACAAAACTTCAGTGCCAACAACGCAATCCAAAAACCTGCCTTGCAGATCAAACACAAAAAATTGTTGCAGTTCTTTTTGTGTCGAGTGGATGTTAAAAACAGGCACAATCAAGCTGTCTTTTTCAAATAGGTTATGGTTGTTAATGACGAAATCATGAGCTGAATAGCAATGACCTTGCAGATATACACCGCAACGCATCAGCTTATCTAAATCAAAAGATTGAGAGATGTAGTGAACATCTTCTGGTGCATATTCACTGGCAATATCTCGGCTATATGCAAGATTGACTTGTTTGACCAAGCTTTGTTGAAAAAAGTCGCTGTCATGCACTTCTGAACGTGCGATGTCAGTAACAACTAAAATGGGTTGTGTTTCCCAAAAAATGCTGAGTAATTGATTAAAATCAAGATGTTCAGGGAATTGAACTTTTGAAGTAATCACGCCCCAATCATCAAGGGTTAAAGATAGAAAGTTTCCGTAATGATCACGCGGAATAACCGTTAATACATTAAGGTCTTGATGCAATTCTTCGTTATACGAAAAATCAGCAAGGGAATGACCTGTATTTAATTCAGGATTCACAATAATGTTTAATGTTTTAGAACGGTTTGTAAAAAAATCAAGTACGCTTTTCATATCTTCAACTCCAAGTTTTAAGCAATTGCTTAGGTATGAATTAATTATATCTGTGAAATATCCCTTAAAAACTTTTCTCAAATTACTTATGGAACTGGCAATGAAAAATTTCAATATTTTTTTAATCAATTAAAAAACATCGTATACGTCATTAAATCTAATGGCATAAAAAAAGAGGGTAGACCTTTATTGGATCTCCCTCTATTTGTTTAATGGTTTCTTATGACAGGTTGTTTTTAAAGTACTCAATCAGTCTTAAATAAACAGTGTTCGCCATAAAATGTGAGCTATGCAGCGCATTAAAATCTGCGACATCTTCAAAACATTCAGTCAGTAATGCACTGGCGAAACCTTTATTCCATGTATTGAACTTTTCCAGTTCTGCATCTGACAGCAAATCATATTGAATCATGTCATTAATGGCTTGGTGTTGTAAATTTATCGCCACATCCATGACTTCGCCCTCAATCAATGCATGAGAATCATCAGGACTGAATCTAAATGATTCGTGAGCGTCTGCGATGGCTTGAACCTGTAACGGTGCATTGACTTCAATGCAGTAGGCTTGTGACTTATGTTGGTGAAATAAAACGACATCCAGTTCAATGTTAAAAATAAACTGCGGATCTGCTTTGGTTGCTACGCCAATCACATTGATGACGCAACTTGGTAAACCGTCATACGCTTGGGTGAAGCTTTGTAGCAAGTGGCGCACATTAGCAGTACCAGTATTAAATTTTTGTAGTTGCATTGTCGTATCTCCAAGTTTTAAGCAATGAGCTTTGATGTATTCATTATATCGGTGCATGTGGCCTGTATAACTTTTCAGTAAAAGTATTTCGGCTGATAGGCTCATGATTTCAAGTTATTTTTAATCAATTAAAAACACCGTTTACGGCCATCATCTTATGAAAGGAATAAGCTATGGGTGCTTATTCCTGGTGGGTGTGATTAGTGCGGTTCTACGTCATACGTGTTTTCATTTTCTTTAAGTCTGGCTTTTTCACGCTTCAGTCTTAAACGCTCTTGATGTTCCCTGTACAGGTTGGTGAGTTGACCGACTGGCAAATGTAGAAACTTTAGATCAATGTTTCTTACCCAGCTATTAACAGCAAACTTTTTGCTTTTTTTAACGTCTGGTATTTCGTAATGATCACCCTTGATTGCGCCTTTTACGGCATTTAACACGAGATCCGCGGTAGCTTCATTCCAGCACTTGAATAATTTAATGCCTTTAAACGCCTTATATTTAGCTGGTACTTTTTCACTGTACTTAAACAGCTCTCCAGTAGATGTCACGGCGATAAACCAGTCACAACGGACAAGCTTCATCGTTTCTATACGTTTTAATTCGTTTTTTTCTCTTTGTTGTTCTATAGCTTGCATATTTGCAAAGCCGAATAGGTCAAGGTTGTCAATTTTCATAGTAGCCATTTGCATTTTTAATACCTCTCAATGAACGTTCGGATCTCAAAAAACCTAGCATTGGTTGGTCAATGCTAGGTGTTGTGTTTATTGGTCTTCAGGCATCATAAAAGTAATGATAGGCTCACCATTCACGCCAGGCCCAACCGTAGCAATATTGGTGATTAAGGTGTCAGAAAAGGTATGCGGTGTATCTTGTAGAGCATATTTAAACTTAACGCTTTGGTCATTAAGTGCAACTGAACCACGAACGCTCATGTTCAACATATCAAAGATGGTATATCCCATTAAATCATTGATTTTTTCAGCATCAGCTTCCGTACCATTCGGAAAAATTGCTTTTGCAGCTGTCAGGTGCTTGTTATACAAGTTGCTTGTAATATAAACAGGGAACTTATAGAACTGTTTGCAATCTTTGGCATGTTCTTCTTTATCGCTAAGGCAAAGAATCACGCCCTCTTCTAAAGCGTCTTGTAAAGAAAAAACAGTGATGACTTCAGCACCAGCGAAAAAATTATTCATAATAGCTACTCCAAGTTTTAAGCAATTGCTTTTGATGTTTTAATTATAATAAATTCATAAACCTTAAAACTTTTTTTTAAAAAAAAGATAGTATCTATTCAGGTTTAATAATTATAATTAATATAGCTTTTAATATATATTTGAGGTTTTAGGTGGTACTAACAGGAACAATTAAAAATTATAATATTGAGCGTGGTTTTGGTTTTATATCCACGAGTAATTTTGGTGATGTATTTTTCCATATTAAGGATTTTCAGAAAGGTGAACAGCCAATACCAGGTCGAGAGGTTTATTTCGAGGTAGTTAAAAAAGAAAATAAAAATAGGGCAATCCATGTTTACTATTCCGACCATGAACAAACGCAAGATAAGCAAAAACCATTGCCAATATATCTATGGATAATTTTTATTAGCATAGCTATTGGGGTGGCATATCTAGGTAGCATTCAATTAAAGAAATATCTATATAAAGATAATCAAACTACAAATGCTATATATCAAAAGCCAGTAGCCTATAAATGCGATGGTCGTAAGCATTGCTCTCAAATGCGATCTAAAGAAGAAGCTGATTGGTTTGTGAAAAACTGCCCAGATACCATGATGGATGGTGACGGCGATGGCGATGCTTGTGAAAATGATTCAAGGTGGTAGTTGTATAGTTTCAGACAATAAAAAATGAGCTATTAATACTTAATTAATAACTCATTCCTTAGGTTGATTTTAGATTTCTGCCAGTGTTTTACCGTCTTGTAATTCATTAATCTGCGCCAGTGTGACAGCTTGAGCGTCATATTCTTCTGTCACATACGATACAATTTCTTCTATTGAGCATTCACCAACTACACCCCAAAGCACAAAATTGGTATGGGTTTTTTCATTCCAGATCTGCTCAACTTGTTCTAGATCCAGATGCCCAATACTCACCAAAAGGTCATAAGCCAATGCCCAATTTTCGTAACGGCTGACAGATTTATCAATGATAGGATCATCAGACATTAAATAGGTCATCATTGCCTTAGCTTTACAGAACTTTTGCATTGTTTCGTTTAAAGTTGTCATAAACATCCACCTTCCTGATTTTTTTATGCTTCGTACTGTTTGAGCGTTTTGGTAAATTCTGACAACACGCCCATTTTTTCCAAAGCTTGTCCACCATAAATAATGTCATGTGCCAAAGCGACACCTTGCTTGTAGCTTGTGGTTAGACCAGAAACATAGATACCCGCACCCGCATTAAGTGCAATCATATTAGCCGCTTTTTCGCCTTTGTCTGATTTGTTTTTGCCTAATGCATCTTTAATCAGATTCAAGCTTTCAGCTGGGTTTTCTACAGTCAGTCCTGTTAAAGTTTGAGATTCAATCCCTACGCTTTCTGGCGTAAGTTCCCATTCGGTAATTTCACCCTCTTTGAGTTCTGCAACATAAGTGCTCGAAGCAAGACTAATTTCATCTAAACCATCTTTAGAATGCACCACCATGACATGCTCAGCACCAAGCTGTTTCATCACTTCTGCGATCGGGCGGCATAATTCATTGCTAAATACACCAATCACAAAACGCTTTACACCAGCAGGGTTGGTCAATGGCCCCAGCAAGTTGAAAATACTGCGAATACCCAGCTCTTTACGTGGTGCAACTGCATACTTCATGGCTGTGTGATGATTCGGTGCAAACAAAAAACCTACGCCCATTTCACGAATACAGCGTTCAGTTTGTTGCATATTTAAATCAAGATTAATTCCTGCTTGCTCAAGCAAGTCAGATGAACCCGAATTAGTTGAAACACCACGGTTACCATGTTTGGCAATGGTTGCGCCTGCAGCTGCAATTACAAAAGCAGAGGCGGTAGATACGTTAAATAGGTTTTGACCATCGCCACCTGTACCTACAATATCCACAAGGTACGGAATATCGCTGACATCAATTTTGTTGGCAAACTCACGCATTACACGTGCAGCAGCAGTAATTTCATCAATGCTTTCGCCTTTTAAGCGTAAGCCCATCATCAATGCACCAATTTGAGCGTCTGTTGCTTCGCCCGACATAATCGCGCGCATTACATCTTCCATTTGAGGCTGAGTCAGGTGAATTTGTTTTGTAATATGGTTCAGTGCTTGTTGAATATTCATGTGATTTGACTCGCTCATTATGCGTAAATTTCCAAAAAGTTTTTAAAGATTTGATGACCGTGTTGGCTCAGGATCGATTCGGGGTGAAATTGCACGCCTTCAACTGGTAGAATTTTATGCTTCACACCCATAATTTCTTCCATCGAACCATCTGCTTCTTTGGTCCAGCATGTCACATCCAGACAATCTGGCAAGGTTGCTTGATCAATCACCAAAGAGTGGTAACGGGTTGCAGAAAATGGTGAAGGCAGATTGCTAAAAATACCTGTATTGCTGTGGTACATATCGGATAAACGACCATGCATCACGGTTTTAGCGCGCACAATGTTTCCGCCAAAGGCTTGTCCGATACTTTGGTGTCCTAAACACACGCCCAGTAACGGAATTTTGCCTGCAAAATGCTGAATTGTAGGAATGGAAATCCCTGCTTCAGATGGGGAACAAGGGCCTGGGCCAATCACTAAATACTTGGGTTGCCATCGCTCAATATCTTCTAATGTCACGGCATCATTACGAACGACTTTTACTTCCTGATTTAACTCGCCAAAATACTGGACGATGTTGTAGGTAAAAGAGTCATAGTTATCGATCATTAAAAGCATGAGCTAACCTATTGAAAATTAAACACTTTAAGTGCTAAAGAGTCTGGGGTAATTTGCTTTATTCCGGCGCCTATAATGAGAAAGGACTTTATTTTTTCTTGTCGAAAAGAAGGTGGAATAAGGAAGCACTGATCATCATAGCAAATAATAAGCATTTTCTGCTGACTATTTATATGATAATCCCTGTTAAAGCTTATCAGCGCATTCATCATTTCAAAGCTTGTTGCGCATTATTCAGGTTTGGTCGGAAAGAAAAGATCATTTGATCAAACTGGGTCATTCAGCAGTCATATTTTAGCTTCACACTTAAGATAGCATTAAAAAATGCGCCAAAAAGTAGCATCCTGACGCATGCTATTGTGGCTCAAGTCGGTTGGTTTGGTTGCAGCGTTTCGATAGAAAATACAAATCCGCAGTATAGGTATTTTCAATCGGGTTGCTCAAAAGAATGCAGATTTAGAATTGTTAAACGATTTTATTAGACTTCCTTCATAAATCAAAAAACGTACAATTTATTTGATCTTAAATTAATCAGCAAAATTATTTAATTCAAGGGATAATCCTTGGATGAAATTCAAAGATATTCAAAAATTATCAGACGTTAAGTTTCGTAGGCTTACCGGTGTTAGTTGGGCTACATTTAACCTCATGCTGGCCGAGATAAATAAGCAGTTACCCCGTCATATTGGTAAAGGACGACCGCATAAATTACCGTTGGAAGATCGTTTGCTCTTATGTATAGAATATTGGAGAGAAAATCGAACATTTTTCCATCTTGGTATGAGTTACGGTGTATCTGAAACGAGTGCAATTCGTATCACACGTGTTATTGAAGATACCTTAATCCGTTCTGGAAAATTTAACTTGCCAAAACAACTTCCTAATCGAGATGAAGTGGATTGGGAAGTTGTTGTGATTGATGCAACTGAAATATTAGTTCAACGTCCAAAAAAAACAGAAGAAATGGTATAGCGGTAAAAAAAAGCGACATACCTTTAAATTTCAGCTATCTATGCACTATACAACAGGTGAAATACTGAGTGTATGTGGAAGTCATGGAAGCATGCATGATTTTAAAATATTTAAAAAAAGCATGAGGAAATTAAAATTTAAGCCCTTTTTTATCGTTGATAAGGGGTATTTAGGGATAAAGAAATTGGGTTTTGGATGCCTCATGCCATCTAAAGCAAAGAAAACTGAAAAACTAGATTCTGAATTAAAAAAGTTAAATAAAGAGATTGGTCGTAGACGAATTCAAGTAGAGCATGTATTTGGAAGGATGAAATGTTTTAAGATTTTATCTTGTGTATATAGAAATCGTCGTAAACGATTAAACCTGCGGTTTAATTTACTTGCTGGCATATACAATTTAGATTGGGTGAAAGATAAACTATTAAATTGATTGAAAAATGATTTATGAAGGAAGTCTATCATCTCATATTGATTGGTTTAAAATCATTTTATGCTGACAGGTGGTGTCAAAAACTTATTCAAAAACAAAATTATTCCAAACCATTTTTAATCAATTAAAAAACATCGCTTGCGGTTTTCATCCTAAAAAGGTGCCAAATGGCACCCTAATTTACAGCGATCCACAACCCTCCTTGTTGAATGCGCCTGGTGGAACCGTCCAGTTATCCGTGAACACTGGTAGGTAATAACTTTCAATTTTGGACTGTACCAGTGCTTCCATATCCTGAATGTCGAATGGCTCAATGCCATTGCTCAGACTGACGACATCGAGCTTTGAGCGACTGATCGTACAGTCAAACTTTTGTTCATAACCAGCGATCAGCTGAGCGCGTTCAGGGTAGTAGGTGCTGATGGTTGACCAGATTTTAGGACTGTTGAAGATACAGGTCATGCATGAGCTACGGCCCCAACCTAAGCGATATGGCACTGGTGGCGTAACCTTGTACTTCTCCAGTAACGCCCATACTTGCTCTTCAGTGAAGTGAAGCACGTTCTTCCACCAGTCAACGCGTCTTGCTTTCTTACCGCTTCTACGGTCGCATGGGTGCGGTTCTAGCTGGTTGTACTTACTGCGGTTTGGTGACTCTTCACGGCGTTCACCAGTGATAAAACAAATGTTCTTGCCGTCAAAGCGTTCTTGGTTGTTCAATGCTCTGCGTCCGACATCGATCTTTAACGCTGAAGAACACCAGCGCGTCATGAGGCTGGCTGCTTGTTGTGGGAACTTCAAGCGTGTGCCTGGTTTACTGCGGTTGTTGTCGCGTTCAAGCTTAATTAAGCCCTCTGGTGTTTCTACGAAGTGGGGTTTTGAGTAGCTGTTTTCTTTGAGCATTTCGCCAAGGAAACCGCCCTCGAGCCAACTGAAGTACAATGGTGTGTCGAATGCCTGAGCGAATGCTTTGGTATAGTTTTCCATGAACACCCAATCCATGAACGGCTGGTTTTCTTCATCAATTTTGTGGTGCCAAAGCTCAATTTTGCTTTTATCTACTCCAGCCTCCAGTAAGCGCAAATACGCTGCAATCGAATCCTTACCGCCACTTAAGCAGACAATAAAAATGTCATAGATACTTAGATCGATGTCTGGTGCTTCATGAAAAACATGCTCAGCCAGTTCTTTGTTTAGATCGGTACCAGACAGCAACTCCAGTTGCCCGGCTATTGTTGGGATGATGACTTGATCATCGTACTTATGCGCTGTATTCATTCGACTTACTCCAGATTTAAGGCTTTGTGCCTTGCTTGCTATGGATTAAGTATAGAGGGGTGTACCAGGGGAAAAACTTTTCTCAAAATTTAAAAATATTGAAAATATTTTAACCAATTAAAATCATCGTAAGCGGTTATAACGTCTAGCAAAACGGCATTGCGCCGTTTCGGTGGTTACTTATATTTTTGGATGATGCGTTCAATAAATCGAATCATTGTGTCCTTATCAATTTTGGCCTGGTCGTAATTGTCATAGCTAAACATCACCAAAGCATCTTCCTGAGTGATGCCAAAAAACTCACGTACTGCTTTCCACTGGTAAACGACTGGTACAGTGACAACAGGCGCATCTTTTAGCTCTTCATTGCTGAGTATTTTTTCATACATGAAGATTGGCCCAACAGAACCATGAAAATTGAAACCTAGATTTTGGAAATACTCGACAGACGTAGCCCAACCAATCAGGCATCCTACAATATTTTTATCTAACAATTCTTCAGTGGTGAAACCTGAAAAGAAATCGGTGTGTTGTTCTGTATGGCTTGCGTCATAATCACGCCAAATGTCGAAATCAAAGCTTTCATCAGGAATGACCTCGATCACTAGCTCAATCAGCTTTTCTAAACGCTCAACGGTCGTTGCTTTGTTCATATCTGCTCCAAGTTTTAGGCGGTGTGCCAAAAGGGGTAGCGGTACATACTGGCGCACGTACCGCTGTTGGACTTACAAATCCAGTTGAATTAAGAACAGTGGTAAAGGTGCATCACTGTCTTGTGTAATGAGCATAGGCAAGAAGAAACTAAATCCCTCAAAAAACACGCCCATGTCGTAATCATCTTGAAAATAAAAGGGCTGTGAAGTGATACTGACATTCTCAATAGCACTAATTAGTGCCTCGATGTTGGTATGTTTTGCTGTATCGATCACATACACACGAAACCCGGCTTCTGTGGTGTTCGGTATCTGTTGTACTTGCTGTGGCAAGTAAAAGCCAAGTTCGTTGATGGCACTGACGAGTTGCGGATTTTCAATTGTCATGGGTAGGTTTCCTTATTGAACTGCTTTTGCGTTATTTAAATTTTGCAATGCGATGTGCGTTAAACGTTGATTAATGATTTCGTCATACGGCGAAATGAAATCCTCTTGCCAGTTATGCATGAGATATTCGATCGGGTATGTTTCCAGATATTCTTCTAATGCTTCATTCGGCTTAGGAACGAAAGCTAATGGCTCTTTAATGTTGTAATTGCTGGCGATGTATTCCAGTGGATCACAATCACCTGGTACGTTGACCGTAGCAATAAACTCAAGATAAGCACCATCGGGGAAAAACTTATTGAAGCAATCAACCACAACAGATATTTCACGGACTTCATCATCATTTAAAGTGAACTCACGGACTTCTTTATCCAGTGCAACAATTGAGCTAGATAACAAATGGTCAAGGTCTTGTGGACGGATGTTTACACGATCAATAACATGGTTGATATGATCAATAATCTCGTCTTTGATTGGGTCTTCAAAAGCGTAGTTGCTCTCAAAAATAATATGATCGACATCTTCATAATTGAGTCCAAAAAACTCACGTACTGCTTCAGAACCGCGATAAACAACATTTGTTTTGAGTTCTTCATAAGTGAATGGTTCACCAGTATTCGCACGGAATGGTGCATAAAGGGGAACGCCGTCTAACATCATGAAGTTAAGTCTTTTAAATGTTTCATCAGCTGTCGCCCAACCTATGACGCAACAATTAGCATCACTATTTATAAGTTGAGCAAAAGTCATATTGTCGGTACCAGGGATCGTGCGCCATAAATCCAGATCAAAACGCTCATGTGGTACTTGCTTGATGATATTTTTTAAATGATTTAGCTTATCAAGTTGATTCATTACAGGACTCCAAGTTTTAAGCAATTGCTTTCGATAGAGCCATTTTATTTAAAAAATACTAATGAATAACTTTATTGGAATTGATTAACCGACCTAAAACACGTAATGGATATTTGAAATATTTTTAATCAATTAAAATCATCGTATACGTTTTAAGCCATGCTTAGACGGCGTATATACCGGTCTATTTTTCTAATGCAAAAAAAAGAGTACTTAAGTTCGGACTTAAATACTCTTAATGAGTTGGGGCATTATTTCCGATTGGCTAAGTTGAAAAATAGTGAATACATTGCATTCTTAAATAACCAAAAGGTGAGGGGATTATCCGCTTCATCTTTAGACTGGTGGCGAATGATATTCCAGTTGAAATACTTTTCTGAATAGCCCATGTGAGTGACATAAGCAAAATTACGAACGTCATTTTCTGAAACGTATTGGAATGCTTGTTTAAGCTCATTTTGGGCGTTTTGTTCGCCGTCATGGTCAAAAGCATCAGCTTCTAAGATAAGTTCGCGCATGCCGACCATAGCAAGGTATATGACTGCTTCAAAGTCATAGTTCATCATGCGTAGGAAGTGTTTTTTCAAAAAGGCTTCGTCAATGTGTTCAACTTCTTTGTAATTTTTAAGTGCGCTTAGACCATGCTCACCAAAGATATATTTAAGTACACGAAATTGAGCGCATAACGGCAAGTTTTCACCCTCCACATGTGAGCAAAGGGCGGTGTAGCGGTTCATGTCGATGACTGAGCTTAGAGATTGTTTTAAAGCGCCTAATAGCATTGTTATATCCTTTTTCGGGTTTTGTTTATTGTATGGTGTACGGTTAAGCAAGAAATGTGTTAACTAAATGAGTTGTGTCATGGTGTTGAGATAACTTTTCGGCATCCATGTCGTTATGTTCTTCATAGATAGTTTTTAAGGTTTTAATGGTTTCATGCATCAAGGTTTCATGATGCTCAGTATTGAATTTGAACTTGTGGCACTCTTTAGCAAGGGATACACGAACTTTGAATTTTTCTAAAAATTCGATGGTTTTATTGGTGGTGTCACTTTCACATCCAAAGTAACAAACATTATCAATATGCAATGCGGTTGTTTTCAGCATTAATGGATTTTTATCAAACACAAAATAAGCAAAAATGCAGCTTTCTCGACTGTTGTAAGTAATGTAAGACTTCTCAACATTAATTGCGTCCACTGATTTAAACCAAACAACGCCATCGTCATAGGTTTCAGCATGGCTTGAGAAAAGCATATAAATTAAGGTGTCGATAATTTCTGCGGTGCTGTTGCCGATAATTAAATGATTCAGACTTGAATCACTTCCGTTTGTAAATTGGTATTGAGCGACCACTTTATTTGCAAATTGATGTGCTGCGTTATTCATTATTCATCTCCAAGTTTCGGACAATATTTTCCTAAGGTTTTATTTTAATCTGAGTCACTTCATTAGAAATTTTTCTCAAAAAAAAAAGATTCTTTTTTCAAGAATCTTTTAATCAATTAAAAGCCATCGTATACGGATTAATCTAATTATCCGTAACTCGGTGAATCATCATCATTTGATTTATCCTGGTCATTTTCCTGTTCTTGCTCTTGTTCTTCCGTATTTTCAAGCTTCAGGACTAGATCGTATGGTTCAATGATACTGTCCATGACTTTTAAAAGGTAAGAGAGGTCTTGTTCCATCGGTTCTAGGTTTTCATAGTTTTCACCGACATAAAGCTCTTGATCTGTCAGTGAACGTTTAAACGCATAGTTCCAATCTGATACGGCGACCTTGCTATATACCATGGTGTAACCAGCATCATTCGCCAGCTGGTTCATCATCAGTTTTGCAGCGCGACCGTTACCCTCTTCAAAAGGGTGAGCTTCATTTAACTTGGCATAAAGCTGAGTGAACTCTTGCACAAACTGGTCTTTGTCCAAACCTTTCAGGTGGTCTTTTTCTTTAACCGCCTGTGAGAACTTATTCAGTTCATCAGGGATCAGGTTTTTATCTAGGAAATGACCGATTTCATAATTACCGTTCGGGTCGATCGCACGTTTAGAAATGTCGTCCAGACGCACTTCTCCAGCCCAATCGTAAATATGCTCAAAGATTTTTTCATGGATTTTAGAGAGGTGGTCGAGATCATAATTGCCACGTAAAGGCGAAATTTCCATTTTCGCTATTCGATGTTCCGTGATTTCTTTTTCCAGTGCCTTTTTATAGTCGCCTTGCGCTTGGCAACTGGTAGGTTGAGATAAGATGTCTTTTGCATCTAAATAAAACTCAAGTTTATCGTCCATATTGTTCTACTTATGAGTGATTGGGTTTGGTAATCCGCTGTAAGCTAGATTAGGTTGTATTCGCGATGATTAGGCTTTGTTTTTAAGTGCATTCCATTTTTTCATCAATGCAGCTTCTTCCTCGTCAAATGTTGTTTGACCAGTTGCTAAGCGCTCCATACGTGCGTTTGATGATGCTTCACATGCTTTAACAATGTGAGGGGAGAACTCTTGAGCTACATTGCCTTGAGCAGAACGGTATGCAGCACGTACACGGTCTTCGTATTTCACTTCTTCAGACATATCGGTTTCCTGTATCAACAATCTGTAAATTACAATAATTGTAACCCCAAACAAGGGGGCGATTCTTGCTAAATTGCGTATAAACAATCTTATTGGTATATACCGATTAACAAAATCAAATAAGATTAAAATTCCAAAAAAATCAAATATCGTATATTAAGTATATAATTTAAGTATATACAGGAAAGTCGTTAAACATGAACGTATTCAAAACACTAAAACTATCTGCAGTTGCAATAATCTCAGTGTCTATGTCGTGCGCTGTTTTAGCTAATAGTTCTTTAAATAACCTGAATACAAACAGCTTAAAATCTGCTGTTGCGCTTTCTCCTACTGCTGAAAACAAACGTAAAGTTGAGCGTTTGCTTAACACTAAAACACCGTACCAGATTGAAACTGGTGCGGTACTTAAAAAAGTGAAGTATTCAAAACACTTTAATATGAACGTTCAGATGTCTAGCAAAACTGCAGATAAATACTCTTCTGATGAAACTGACTCTTTAAACCGCTTTGTGAATGAAAAGATTCATCCGTTTTATTGCTCTGTATTCGCCAATGCTCCAGTTAAACCAGATCTGTATGTAGACATCGTGGACAATCAGGGTGAATCATTCTTTGGAAGTGCTGAGCGCTATTCAGATACTTGCCAATAGTTTTAAGGGCTAAATATTACATAGATCTGTTAACGCCGTTTTAGGCAAAAAAATAGACCGCTTAATTGCGGTCTATTTGTTTTTATACTGGCACCTAAAACCTTATGGAAAGGTCTTAGGTAGCACCGCTGTATAGCCTACGATCTTGCGTATTTTGATCTGCATATCAAGATGCAACGGCTGTACTGTCAAACGATTGAAGTAAGACTTAATCTCGCGCATCCACGCATGGAAACGATCATCACAATGACGCATAAGCTTCTTAAGGTGATTGCGGTCAGCTTCTTGTAAGAAACTGAGTTCTCTGTCGATTGACCAAAGATCAATATCCTGATCATTTATACATAACAAGTACTGCGTATCAACGACCAATGAAGATACCAACTTGCCTTGGTCTTGCTTGTAGATCAGCTCAAAATCAACTAGTGCATCTAAAGCGCCGTTGATGTTTTCGATTTGAATGTCACGGCGTAAACGTACTGGTAGCTCCAGCAGTACAGTATTCTTATTTGACTGGTAATAATCAGCACGGACTTGGCTATCCCATGCAATATTTTCAAACATAAAATTTTGAAAAGAGGTGAGAGAATCTTCTTGTAGACCGACAACTTTTGTTTTAGATAAGATTTCAAAGTTCATATAATTTCTCCAAATGGTGAGCATTGAGCTCATACATTCATTATATTTCACTGTACCTTTTCAAAACTTTTTTCAAAAAATATAGATTGTTTTAATGCTGTCCACGTTTACATTACATAGACAATGGCAAGAAATCTAATTAAACTGACCTTGAATAAGAAATGCGTTCAAGTGATTTGTGTTTTTTTTATTCACCTTTCAATTTTAAAGAGCCAGGCGTTTTGCGTCTGGTTCTTTGCTTTCTGGTATATACCAAGCACATTTTTTTAATGTGCACTGACCAATCTCAATAATAAAGTTTCAGTTTTAAACCTTATTTATCGCTACGATTAAGCTAGTTGCTAGATGGGCTTTAAGATATGAATGCATCAAGTACAATAGCTTTAATGGCGGTATCTATTGGTTTTCCAGTGGTATTAAACTTTGACTTTGCTTTTACTTATTTAATTGTTTTTGCCTTATTCCTCTGCACGATCGCTTTAATGTTTATGATAGTTTTTATTGTTCATAACGGTACTGTGACGGAAAAGATTAGCGCAATAATTAAAAGGATGTTCTTTTTTGCTGGTTATTGCGCTTGTGTATTAGGTGCGGTTTTGTTTACAAGATGCCTAGTCTAGTACGTTAATATTTAATGCATATTTGCTAAATAAGTAATACCCAAACATACAGATCGCTAAAGTAACTACCGTCACTTTACGCGTTGAGTTCACAACTTCAGCACTGTCTTTCTTGCTATTAAAAATACCAACTTTGACTAACTTAAACACTGAGTCAAAAAGGGTGATGGCAAACCACGTTCCTAAAAAGTAAATCGCCATGGTCAAATATTCCTGTTTGTGCAACACATACTTATATAAATAGACCAGTGTAGTGACCACAATTAATGAAAATGAAGCGCCATAGTGCAAGGTTTTGACGGCATTGCGATGTTGTTTTTCATTGTTGATGTTAATCGCTGCGTTGATAAAACAAAAAATTGCCAATTGTCCAATGATGACGACAATCCCCATTGCAAATAATTGGATGTTAAGACCATAAGCCTCTTCCACTAAAATTACGGCGCTTGCAAACGCAAGGAACATTAAATATATGAGATATGGCATGATTCTCTTGGTATGAAGCGATGATATTGGATGATTCTAGGCTAAGGTTCAAAAAAAAAGAAGTATGCTGGTCGCAACATACTTCCGATCTGATCAGGCTTCTACGTTCTGATTGATATAGTTTTTGTAGGCTAACTTCACTTAAAAGGGCTTCTTTCAAAACACCTTTGTCTTTTATCGTTGGATTGTGCAAACCAAGTGACGCACGGCGCTGTTTAGTGGTGTTTTTATTGGCATCTGTTACCCAAACTGAGTCGATATAATCATCAACTAAAGCATGCAATTCGTTTGGTTTTACTGCATTGTCTAAATTGGAAAGTATAGCCTTATTGTTTACGATCGCTAAACTTTCATCATATTCTCGATAGCTTGTACGTAAAGAATTCTTAAAATGAAGCAATTGATCTTCAATTTTTAATTTACCGCCATCAAGCTCGATGTCGATTACAAATGTCGTGATTTTAGATGATAGACCTAAAACACCAACTGATTTAACGCGAACAATAGTATCCATAACAACTCCAAGGTTTTGAGCAATGAGCTCAGGTAAAACGGTTAAACTTTTGTGAGATCTGCTTCAATATCTATCAGCAATTCTTTTACTGCTTTCATGTGTGGCAATAAAGTATAGGTGTTCATTTCGCTATTAAATGCACCAGCTTCAAGTTGTACACCAGCAATAAACGGCTCATTGATTAAGTTGTTGCCAATGAGATGACTTAAGCAAGCCTGTACCAGTTTGTTATTTTCTTCAGACTTAACCAGTAGGGGATACAAAACCACGAGTATTGGTAAATCACAAAACTCCATGTTGTTTGCATCAAGTAGCTGTTTAAGTGCATCCTTAATATCTTCATTGAGAACCAACAGTTCTAAACCTTTTTTCATGTCTTTATAGGCGTTATCAATGGCTACTTCGGAAAAGTAAAACCAATCGCGCTGGTCATCGAGCATGAAGCTATCTAATGCAGCGATTTTCTGTAAGATCTGCAATTGTTCAGGGTTGAACGTGCGAATCGCTGTTCCATTGATTTTATGCTGTAACAACAGCTTTAACGCCTTTTGCGCTTGATCGTTTAACTGCTGTACTTCTTGATTGAAGAAATTGCATAACTGATTCGACAGATCTACAAAGATAGAATTGTCATAGCAATCAGGTACCACGTTTTGAGTGGATAGCAACATAAAGCCATTTTCTGACAGCTCAGGATTCATATAGATACAAAGATTATGATCTTCGGTCAGCTCTGCAAAACCTTTTAAAGTGGTATATGCAATTTCATGATCAGGCAATTCAATGCCAGCATGGATATTAATGTGGAAGCTTGGGCTTTGGTCGCCGTGGTCTTGATCTGCAGTACTGATCATAGATAACAGGGTTTCCAAAAGCGCCGTATTCTTACGAATAGGCGACATAGCTTCATTAATTAAGATAAAGCTACTATTCATTAAAGTGCCTCCAAGAATAGTGAGCCCACAATATCAGTATTGAGTGGGTTAATTTCAATGAATTCGACTAGCTCCAGCGCTTTATCAACTGTGAGTTCCTTAGCGCGGAAATCAAAAAGTGTATCCACGCCAACGCCATCAATCACACCATATGAAGACATCAACTCTTCCAATTCAGGGATATTTTGATAATTTTCTTCAGCCAAGTTTTCCAAGGTCAAAAGGGCATTATCCACATGTGATTTGAACATGTGGGCAAGGAAGAAAGCTAAACGGTGCTCATGAGGTGCTCGAATGAAGAAATACTCACTATGCTCGTCATCGTTAGAATCCTGGCGTGACGCTTTAACCAAAAACAAAGGTAAATTGTCAGTACTGCCGTAAACTTCGTTAAAATCGATCGGGCAAAAATTACGGTTTAAATTCATGAGCTTTCTCCAAGTTTTAAGCTATTTGCTTGATTAGGTTTCATTATATTAAGAATATGAACGGATAAAGTTTTTTTAAAAAATACTTATTTAAGCATCCAGAAAGAATTAATAATGACGAGCGCCATTGCAGCGCTAAAAATTCAAAACCTTTTTTAATCAATTAAAAAAACATCGTTTACGTTTTTAAGCGCAACTTTAAGAGATTTCTCTCTTAAAGGCTTGGTTTATTCAAAAGTGTTGGTGTATAAGTCGGTCTTAATAAGATTAAACACATACTCGCATTCAACAACGAGACTTGCATATTCATCATCAAAACATTGTTCATCTTCAAGCATAATTTCAAGATTTAAAGGCTCAATCACTGAATAAGGGTTTTTGACGCCAGTTTCTTTGTAATTTGAAATAATGACCTGAATAGCTCCAGATGCGAAGTCACCCTCAAGCGTATGGCTAAAGTAGGAACGATTTCTTGTATCGCTGTGAGTGCTGTCGATAGGTTCTAAAGCTGTACCAAACTTGTAGGTAGTCAGCAACTCTATAACGTCTTGAGCAAATGTCGAGTTTAAAGGGGCATCACTTTTTAGGTTGAATGCAATGTCTTTAAACTGCTTCAAGATTTCTTGCTCTTTAGACTCGTTAAAGTTTTTGAAATATTCGTCAAAATTATGCTCACCATGATTCGACAAAAGTTTATGGTGGTAGTTGTATTCGTCTACCACGGTCAACAGGTCAAGTTTTTGCAATAATTCAAACTCGTCTTTTGTAATTTCTTTAAAACCCAAAACGTAAAAAGAATCACCGCTGATTTCCCAAGAGTCATAGCGAGTTTTAAAATCATGTTCTTCTAATAAGGTTTTAATGTCTTCAAGTTCTTCACTCTCATAGCTTGAATACTTAAACAGGGTGTAATTAACCAATGCCATTAAAGCTGGCACTTCTGAAATTTTCTTAGAGGCATATAAGCCGATATTAAAATCACAAATACGGATACCAATTGGTAGTGCTGATGTTTCGTTAATCGCAAGATTCATCATGAGATACTTGTGCATATTAATTTACCTAACAGGTTGAATGTATTTTTAGATTAATGGATTTAAAGTGGGAATAACTTATGCTTAAAAATTAGAATAGCCATGGAATAAGTTGAATATTTTAATCAATTAAAACTACCGTATGCGGTTGTAAACAAAACGCACTGGTTTATATTTGATATATCCAAATTTTCGAGATTAGTTATGGAAGTTGAAAACCTAAGTAAAGACCAGTTAGAAGACCTAATTAAAAAGGCACAAAACCAAATTGTTGTAGTAGAGAATAAGAAACTTGATGACGGTTATCTCAAAATGTTTGAGATCGCAAAAGAATTAGGCTTAACTATTCTTGAATTAAATGAGCACGGCGAAAATCGTAAATTAAATAAAAAGCCAGTGGTTAAAGCAGATCCTAAATATCGCAACCCGAATAACCACAAAGAAGTGTGGGCCGGTCGTGGTAAACGTCCATCCTGGTTAAATCGTGAGATTGAATCTGGAAAAACATTAGAAAGTTTTCTTATCGTATAAATATTAAAAGGGCTTAAATGATTTAAGCCCTTTTTTTAAATGCAATTGTCAGTGTTGTTTAGAGCACGTGCGCGACTACTTAACAAAGTTCAGCTTTGATGTGTTCTAACACATCATCTTCAACACCCTCATTAGAAAATGCTTCAATGAATTCATTCAGGTTTTCATTGCTTAATGGCAAACTTCCGTATTGATCTACTGCAATCATTTGTGAGTTATGCACCAGATATTCAATACTGCAGTCAACAGAACAAAAGGTTTCTTGAATTACATCATTCACCTGATGGCCAGACTTTTTATCGTTAGTATCAATATCACTATTACAGTGAGGGCAACTAAATAATCCCATTACGCAACTCCTTTCTCAATTAAGCTAATTACACCGTGTTCTAATTGATCATCAAACCAGTGCCAGATAATGAAGCGGTCTGTACCTTTGCCCCATAGATGAAAGTCTTCTTCGATTTCATCATCATTGTTTATCGGGGTGTTGCCAAACTCTTCCCATAATGTTGTATAGGTTTTGCCTTGCAAGCTTAATACGCCATTTTCAGAATTTGCTTCAAACCAATCTAGGATCTGATAGCGATATGCACCTTTATTCCAGATATGGAATTCGCATGGTAGGGAATTAGATTCATCAAATTGAATCTGCTGTAATTCACCCCATAACTGGTCTATTGATTTGGCCATGCTTTATAACTCCTTGCTTAATAATTTAATTTTAATAAATAAAAGCGCTCAAAAACTTTTCTTAAAAAATATATAAAATCTGCTAATAATTTCTTTTGGAAAAATACTATCTAAGCAAAACTATTGTTATTATCGAGTGAGCTTATTAAGAGGTTTAAGCATGAATCTAGATAAATACGTTAAAACAGATATAGACGATGGCAATGGTCACATTTGGCTTAAATTTACGAATGATTCAGGTAATGATACTTTTGCTTGTAGTCAATGTGGCTATTTGAGACGGGTAGATAGTAATAATCGCCCACTAAACAAAAAGTGTGTTGGTAAAGTGAAAATCACGCTGCGTTAAAATTGAGATTTACAAAAACAAAATAAGAGCCAACATAGGGCTCTTTCTTATTTCATGTGGCTTTTACTGGCTTTACGGAATCAGTGTTGGAATCCAATACTTTTGCATTTCTACTTGACATATATGCTTATATTTACCAGTGGTAAGAAATTTAAATTTCTATAACTTATTCCTTAGAGCCCTTTATCTTTAGGCACACCGCCAACAATCTGAAATGGTATCCAATGGTTAACCCATTTTTCTTTGGTACCACGTTTGCCCAACCAGTAAAAGTTCCAGTGAGGAATCCGTGGATGTGGTTTTTTGGTACCTTTGTAGTTGCCAGACTTTAGATCTTCATCGCGCTTTAGGATCGCTTCATTGATCTTTTTATTTGTTTCGGTACCAACAATAGTCGGCTTGTACTTATTGGCCTCAAATAAACGCAATTCACGCTTAATCAGCTCTAATTTAGGCCTGGCTTGTGTTGTTTCTGGTGTTAATGGTCTGAGATCTGGTTCTTTTTGGCTGAACCATAGAATCAAATTGATTAGCTTCTTCTGCAGTTCCATGAACGTGTTAATTTCTTGTTCATCAGGCAAGTTCTTTTCATCAAAAAACGTATCAATGAAATCGGTCATGCAGTCTTCAACAGTTGATTCAAAATCATCATCATCAGGGAAGTGCATGGTAATGGTTTTTGCTAAGCCAGTATCGGTATATACCGTGGTAAATAGCACCTTGCGATCGTTCAACGTGTTTTTCGCAAAAATAACACCGACCACTTGTTCATTTTGCACGTAGAGATTGGCATTGTCGGTTTGAACGTAGATCGCAATATCAGGTAGGTTTAATAGGAAACCGGGGATACTGCGGTTGTATTCGGTCTTTACAAGCATTTGAATGACTTGATCTTCAAACCGATAAATATTTTTGGTTAGGCTCCATGAGCCAAGGGTAATGATTTCACCAATGTTGCAAGGTAGCTGATTGATAAATGAGAGTGGGATTTCTTGGCCAGTGGCTTGAACACCCATAATGGTACTGGTGCGTTTCATTCGTTCACGCCAGATAGGATCTCGACAATCTAGTGCAGCATATGTCCATTCATCACCACTGATTAGGCATTCGTGCGGATCTTTACTGTTTTGTCGTGCGATCGCATAAGCTTCTACACGTTTCATTAAGCCATTGAGGTTAAACTTCACATGTTCTAATCGCGCTGTGATGACTTTAAGTGGTATTCCTATCTTTGGATCTAAATCTTTATTTCTCATGTTGAGCAACCAGGATCTACATCAGATCAATATCTGAAAAATTTCGTTTAAAAAAGGACTTTAAAAGTCCTTTCGATTAGGCGTGAGCACTATTATTACAAGGCGGTGTAAACAAAGTACCATCTAAGCGGATCATTCCAAAGCCGTAGGTTTTATCACGACCAATACCATTGAGCCATGCTGTTTTAAATATCTCTAAATCCCCAACAGTCGCACTAAATGAAATATCTCTGGTCTGGACTGGAATATTCAAAATGCTGAGCTGTGGTCCACATTGTTGCTCAATTATAGTGACATCCAATAGACCTTTGCTACTAAGAGCGTTTTTGGTGAATTCGGCTGCTTCATCTCCAGTTAGATTTTTACGCTTCTTACCTGAATTGCCTTTGGGTTTTTCGCCGTGGACCGAAATGTATTCTTCAATTTCTTGGCGGTTAAAGCTACATTCACGGTTAAGAGGAACCATGATTTTTCCAGTGATTTGCTGACCGTGCGAAATTTCAATGTATTCTTTGGCCATTGGGATTTTGACGTCCGATACGCACGTTCTTAAATAGATGTGCTTGCCATCTGTAAAAAATATGACTTTTGCGGAACAGAATGTCTCGACCTTATTTCGTTTAAACATTTCTCTAAAAATGTACTTGAACAAGTTCTTTTCATTTTCAGGATGTGTAAGGGCAAAACAATTGGCTGTTAGTTTTATGTTATTCAGACTCATTTCGATATCCAGTTTTCTATAAACAGCATTATTAAGAACCATTGCCTTTAAATAGCGCCTTATTGACAATAAGGGTATTATTCAGCATTTATAAACGCTAAAAGTAACTTCTATGTGCATTTAACAAAAGTGGCTTATAATATACTTAAAACCCTCAAAATTGATATAGGAACACCAGTTTTGTGTGGAAGTAAAGCGTAACACTCATATTATGAAAACCAACCACAATTTATTAAACCTACACTTTAATGATACTTATTTTTTGTGTTGTAATTTTTTATTAAAAAAATATATGCTTTGCTGATTATTTTAAACTATTGACTGTATTTTAAGCTGTGCGTAAACTTTAAACGTTGTTTTGTACAATCCACACCTAGTTTGATCCTGTTTGGACGACTGAAAAATGAACATAAAGAATAGAACTACGTTGCAGTTTTATGAAGAACTGCAGTTGGTGTATGACCGTTTCAATGAAAGGCTATTCAAAAATGAATTACCAGATTGTTTGATTACGCTTCAACGTATCAACAAAAATACCGGTTATTGGTCTGAGAATAGATTTGCTTCGACAGAAGATGATACGGCGTATACGCACGAACTGGCCCTTAACCCTGATTACTTTGGCACCCAACCATTGCTTAACATTTTTAAATGCTATGCACATGAGATGTGTCATATGAAACAAAGCATTTTTGGTGAGCCATCTAAACGCTCATATCACAATGCTGAGTTTGCGACATTTATGCTTGAGATCGGTTTGATTATGACTGATGACGGCACAAAAGAAGGTCGCACGACAGGCGAGAAGATGACCGAAATCGTTGTACCTGATGGCTTGTTTATTCAAGTGTGCAATGAGCTTGTCGATGAAGGGCGTATCATCAAATGGTATGACAAGTACGCACCCAAAACGATTTCCAGTCTTGAAATGATTCAAGAGCAAGTGCAGTTGTTGGAGTCCATTCCGACTGCTTCTCCAAAGCTATTTCATATTGCCTTACTTGGCAATGAAATCAATTCAGCTTTGAAATCACCTAAAAAAGAGAAGCCAGTTGCCGAACCGTCAAAAGCACCAGATACCCTCACTGGATATGCCACCCTAACAAGTGATGAAGAAGAGGAAACGACTCCCACTACAATGAATCCCTTTGATGTAGCGATCGGACTAATCGACATATCAAATACCGCTGCAAACCTTGGCGGTTATTATCCAACGGCTTTTGATGAAGATCCGCTAGATGATGACGACCAACCAATACCAGAACCTAAGGTTGTTAAACTTTATAAGGGTGAACAACCAAACGGCGATGATAACGAGTTTTTTGTACTCAAAGAAACTATGATCGGTGAAACACTCTATCAAGAGCTTGGTTCAGCCAATTTTGAAGAGCCTGAGCCTAAGAAACAGACTAGGGCATCTTTTGCGTGTCCTGAGTGTGGCCGTGGTGCAACGTGTAGTCCTACTTTTAGATTGTCGTGTACTGAATGTGAAGTTGAACTGGTACCGTCAAAATCCATTGATAAAAGCCAGGTGAAGAAAAACAAAAAGGCTGCTAAAGCTGACCAAGGGGATGCAGAATGAAAACGATTGAAGAGCTTGGAATTCTGTTTTCTTCACACAAATACCGTTTTTATAACGAAAAAGACTTACAACTCGCGATTGAGCAAATGTTTATTGCCAATGAGATTCCGTATGAACGTGAGGTTCGTCTATCAAATAAAGACATCATTGATTTTACTGTTGAGCTAGATGTCGGCAAGGTGGGTGTTGAATTAAAAATAGATGGTGCACGTAACGCATTATTGCGTCAGATCAATCGTTATTTAAGCCATGACAGCATAAAAGCGCTCTATGTGGTTGGTACACCGTATTGGGTGAATAACATTCCAATCCAACTGAACAATAAATTTATTTACCGCCATCGTATTTTAGTGGGGGTCTTCTAATGTATAAATCTTACGGCACCATTTCTCGTCAAGAAAAAAACTGGCACATTGAATGTGAACCACATGTTAAAACACGACTTAAGCGTGTATTCCCAAAAGTCAGCCAACATGCATCAAAATTTATTGAGTTAAGCGATACGCCGTCTAATTGTCACGACCTACTTTGGTTTATTGAACGTTATCCAATGCGTGTTGATGATCTTAAATACATGAAAGCGCAATCTAAGGCTTATGTGTCGCTAAAAGAAGATATTTTGGATGTGATGGACTATAAACGTCCGATCAAAACATTTGATCTTGCTGTGCCTCCATATGAGTATCAAAGAGCAGCTGCAGATCTACTACTTAATGTTAAAGGTTTGCTCTTGGGGGATGATTTGGGCCTTGGCAAAACAGCGAGTGGAATATGTCCGATGATTCTACCTGAATCGCTCCCGGCGCTTTTTGTGACAATGACACATCTTCCAATGCAAATTAAGAATGAAATTGAACGCTTTGCTCCGCACCTAAAATGTCACATCCTAAAGAAAGCATCGCCTTATCCATTGCACAAAGAGGGTGAAGCAGCACCCGATGTCATTATCACCAGTTATTCAAAGTTGAACGGTTGGGCTGAATATCTTGCCGGAAAGATTAAGTACGTAGTGTTTGACGAGATCCAAGAGTTACGGACTGGCTATACATCGCAAAAGTATTCCGCTGCTAAACTCATTAGTGACCAAGCTGAATTACGCCTCGGTCTATCAGCTACACCGATTTATAACTACGGTGATGAATTCTACAACATCATTGAAATATTGCGTCCAGATAGCTTAGGTACCGCTACTGAATTCGCTCGTGAGTGGTGTTCACAAGAAAAACGTATTAATGATCCTAAAGCGTTTGGGATGTTTTTACGTGATGAAGGTCTAATGTTGCGCCGTACTCGAGCAGATGTAAATCGAGAGTTACCGCCAGTACAAATCATCCCTCAATATGTCGAAAGCGATCCTAAAGTACTGGATCAAATTAAGGGCAAGGCAATGGAACTGGCAAAAGTAATTTTAAGCTCTACTCAGGAATTCCAAGGGCAAAAGCTTCGTGCGACAGAAGAATTCAATATTATGATGCGCCAAGCAACAGGTATCGCCAAAGCGCCGTATGTCGCTGAGTTCGTGCGTATGCTTGTTGAGTCTGGTGAATCAGTCATGCTTTATGGTTGGCATCGAGATGTGTACAACATTTGGCTAGAACGCTTGGCTGAATTCAATCCTGTTATGTATACAGGCACGGAAGGACCTGCAGCTAAGGAACGTTCTAAACAAGCATTCTTGAATGATGAAAGCAAAGTCTTCATTAGTTCATTACGTTCATCTGCCGGGCTTGATGGCTTGCAGTACCACTCAAAATGCAAAACATTTGTGTTTGGTGAGTTGGATTGGTCGCCTGGTGTTCATGATCAATGTATTGGTCGCTTAGACCGTGACGGTCAAATCAAACAGATCTCGGCATATTACTTGTTGGCTGATTCGGGTTCAGATCCAATTATTTCTGATGTCTTAGGCATCAAAAAAGGCCAGTTGGAAGGAGTTAAAAACCCGAATGGCGAATTATTTGAACATTTAATTACGGACGGTGGCGGTATCAAGCGCTTAGCCGAACACATACTGAATAAGAAAGTTGCTTAAGAGAAACCTTATGACTGAACTTTACCTAGCTTGTTTTAGAGATAATGTCGGCTCAAATATTGGGTGGCCTGGTTTTAACGGAAAGGGCTATACAACGAATGTTGTCAAGCGCACGTATATACTTTAGAGCAAGCTCAGGTAGCATGGGATAACGCACGGTCCATAGATCAACCGATCGCCGTGCACCACGTTCGCAAACATATTGTATGAAAGGTGGACTATCAATATATTCCCTCGATCTCACAAATAGATGATCCTTATATCAAGTATGTGGCGCTTGAAAAGGATAATTTAGGTTTATTCTGCGATGGAAATGACGTCTTTTGGTTAGACTTTGCCACGGGCAAAACCAGTACAGATTTTTCTTCTGCTACAAAACTTCGGTATGGCCAGGCCCTTTCGTTAAAAGATCGCTATATTCTTCTTCCTTTTGATATAGCCGATGCACATAAACGACCATGGTGCTATTTATGAATATTGAAATGCTTTTGTGTATGTCCAACTTAAATTGACCAACAAATTAGGTTCTTTATCCAAAGCGAATAGATCTGAATAAACATTAAAGTTTTTACCCAAAAATGCATTGTGTAAGAAGTGAATAAGGTCTAGATCCACGTAGTTAACCGTAGACACAATCTTTAAGTATTCAGACAAAGCTTTAAACATCGGTGTTAGCTCTGCGATGGCACGGCTAAACCGCTGTTCTGATTTATGCTCTCTATATTTTTCAAAGCCATTTTTCAAAATCCTTTTGAGCTCTGCATCATCAAATGGAATATTTGAATAAAACTCACCAGTACTAAGATCTCCAAAATTAGACATAAAGTTATCAATCACGGGGAATTTACGTTCTAGAGATAAGCGCTGCGTTGATCTGATCAATTTAATGAATGAATAGAAAAACGGTAAGAAGCGTCTGTAGTAATCATAAATAACCTCTGCAAGCTTACGATCGCGAACATCAGCATTGATGGCTACACATTTAGGATATTGCGTAACAAAAATGGGTTTCTGCAGATAAATGGCAAGGTCCTTAAACACCTCAACACCATTTAGGCGATTAGATTTAAGAAATGACCAATCTACCAAGTCATAATCAACTGCACGAATCTCTCTTAGATTTAATTCATCAAACTTAAAGTTGAGTAGGCGTAGGTAATCTACAAAATTAGCCAAGTACCATGGCTGAGTTTTATTGATGTTGTATTCAGGATGACTATCAATGTCCAAGTGATTTAATAAATTGGTCCACGACTTGTCAATTCCAGCCAAATTAACTTTTTTGTCTATTCGATCAGGGGTAAGCATAGTAATCCCAATTGTATATACTAATTCGTAAGAAATTAGATACATTGTATCAATAATTCCTAGAATAAATATTCTTTTAAATTTTTTATCAATTCTAATTCGCCACACAACAAAAATGCTTATTTACTGAGCTAAAAACTTATATCTAATTAATTAAAACCCTATATAATTATTTTAATACTCTAATTCGAGTGAGTTGTTATGATTAGTGATCCAATCGAAATCGCAAAATTAAAACAAAGCATCTTAGATTTAAGAAACAATATTTTTCCTCCACAAAACCTTTTAACGGTTGATGGATTACCAATTTATTATGGTGAGAAAAAGTTTGTTGATGAATATCTTGCACAATGGATGGACTTTTATCAAAAAGCATTAGAACTTTCTAGTCCTTTTGGTGATCCTATTGATTTGTCCGAAATAAATGAAATTCATTTGCCTGTGCATTTTAATTTGCCCGTGTTTGCTCGTAATGTCACTCGCATGATTTTAAATAAAACACTGGCCAAGGAATCTATTACTTTTCGTTCAAGTGCAGATCTGTTTGAGAAGTGCGGATACTTCAATCGTGAATATACGGATTTAATTTATGAGTACTTTGATCGTGATGAAGATAACGTATTGGTCGGGCATCGACCGTATAACGATATTCGTGCGTACTTGTTTTATGCCGGCGATGAAGAGCGTCATCGCACGAGATTTTATAACTCTGGACTGGTGCTCGGTTATCCCGAAGGTTGGAATAGCATTGAGATCTTAGATAATCGTAACAACACCCGAAAACAGCGTAGTGATGCTTATACAAACCCTTTAGCGAAAAATAACACATGGTTCATCTACAAGAAGCTGTAATTAGCCAAAGCGCCGTGCGAGATCGCAATAGAGCCTTGGATCTATTGAAGTGGATTGCGATTGTGACCATGGTTATTGACCACGCATCAATATTATTTCCTCAATATAATCTGTTGTTGAGGACGATTGGCCGTTGTGCTTTTCCTATTTTTTGTATCATGCTTGCATTCAATTTGAACCAAGCTATTCCTAAAAAGAAAACCCATACATTAAAAAACTATTTTAAAAATTTGGCGTTGTTTTGTGTGCTATCAGAAGTACCGTATCAACTATTCAACCAAGAGCCATTTACAACACTGAACGTCATGCCTACGTTGCTTTTAGGATTTTTGCTTGTTGTATTGGGGGAATCTAAACATAAATATGCAACGCTGCAGTTTGTCTCTCTGTTAGTCGTGACCACATTGCTATCTAATTTTATTATGTATAGCGTGTGGGGCGTTTTATTAATTGTATTCCTGTATTTATTCTTTAAAACAACCAACGTTCGTTCTAAGAAATACTTTTTAATGATCAGCGTCTTGCTCACTTCATTGGCCAACATTTTCAACTGGTTGATTGGTGGCTACTATACGGATATGACTACATATTCTTTGGCATTCTCATTTGCTGTCAGTAGCGCCATTGCAACGTATATTGGTGCACAATTCCTACTGAAAGGACAGCACATGAATATACCTTTTGAAGTACCGCCAGTGGGCAAGTGGGCGTACTGGTTCTATCCAGTACATCTCGTCATCATTTGGATTCTTTTTAAATTTGCATAATAAATTTAGGCTCAAAAAAAGCACCAAAGTATTTATGACTAAGGTGCTTTTTTATTGCTTAATCAGCGTTATTCGCTAGATCCAGCATCTAAACCGAATGAGCTAATTTCTTGCTGTCTTTCTTGCTCAGCTGCTTGTTCTGGTAATGCTTGTGGAGTAGGTGCACCAGCTTGGTTATTTTGTTGATCATATTGATTCAGCAATTGCTTTAATGCTTCAGGATCTTGAGCAATTTGATTCGCAATTTCTAATGTTGGGTCCTGTTGTTTTTTACCAGCAACATAACCAAAAATAGCCAAACCAATGAAAGCAGCGAAGAAAGTGGCAAGTACGATCAGTACAAACTTACCAATAATGCTACCTTTGAAGCGTTCAAACCAAGTTTCATCTTCATAGTGGTAAGGTTGGTTAATGTTTTGGCAACCATCACTAAATGCATCCATCCACGCATTACGAACCAATTGTTTAATTTGTTCTGTTTGCGGTAAATGACCTTTTTTAACCACGTTTACTTTGATTTTTGGCTCTGCTAATACAAAACGTTTTTCTTCACCATTACCTAGTGTATTAACGAGCTCTACGGTACCAGAACAAGTGAAATAACGACCAACATCATTGTTTTCTAAAGTATCAAAACCACTGATTTGTATTGTTAACTCTTTAAGATCGGCATTCGGGATTTTTATATTTTTAGGTTGACGATTCAAATCTTCAGAATCCGTATCAACTGAGATTGTTAAAAGGTCATTGTTACTAAAAATTGAAACAAGAGGGTCGTGAGATAGAATGTCTTTTTGCTTCTTAATTAAACTCACAATGTATCACCAGTTAAAATAGAAATTAAAAGTATTATATTTTAAAAAAGGGTTTTAGTGATAGTTTATTTTATGTTTAACGTAAAAAAAGCCACTTTTAAGAAAGTGGCTTTTAGGTTTAAGGGAGATAGTTATTATTTATAAAATATTCCTTTTTAATTCTCTTAATCTCCATGCCTTTGTCTAAAAGCAATTTAAACTCATTAAAATCATCACGCATAAGCTTATGAACCTTTAATGATTTTTGACTCTTAGCTTTGATGGCACTGTTGTATTGTACTGCAGCAACCAGATCGTAATGCTTATTTAGATCCAAACCATAAAGTGATGTTAATTTTTCAGAAATATAATCAAATATAACGGTCAAACAGATGACCTTATTGTTAGTGTTAGTCAGTATCTCTTCTGGAAATTCATTATTTCCCGAAGCTGCACTGGCTAAACGTGCCCATTCTGTCATGGGTAGGGAACCATCTTCACCAATCACGTTGATTAAGTTGTTTAAAAAGATAAAGCGGTGATTAAAAAACTTCACTTTGCTTTTTTGCAAAATTCTAAATGTATAAACGTTTGCCCAATACACAACATAGTTTTTAATCTTTAGACCATTGATTGAGTCTTGCGTTAATAAATCTTCATTGGTGATGCCATGATATTGAGTTGCTTCTTCAGTGACTTGTTTTTTTGGCTTCCAGTAGCTCTCTTCAGCATTATAAAGATACTGAACCTGTTCTATTGATGATGTGCGGCACTTTTTAATACGCGTCAAAATAGACGACTTAATAATGTCAGGCACATCAACTGGATTCTTGACTTTGGCGGTAAATTCCAGTGTGAGAAAACATAATGGTGCTGGCATAGCTTGGCCTTTCTAATATCCCTTAATTTATAACTTAAAACGTTCTATTTTCTGAATTGATATTCGCGAAATAAGGAACTAATTGCTTTTCTCGGTCATGAATGTATGCAGTTGATGACATATCCAATACCGCACCTGGTACATAAGTTAGGTTTAGATTGATATTTTCACCGTTACCATCGATCAAGACGCCATTAAACCGCGCTTTGTCTGAATCTCCTTTTACAAATAGCTGTTGGCCAACATAACCGGACAAGCTATTGATATAGAGGTTTTTCATTTTTTCCGAAGATTGCAAAGCATTTATATAGAGAAGATCCATAATTTTTTCTTCTCCATTTTGATTTCTAATTTTTACTGTTTTTGGACCAACAACATCCACAATTGTAGCAATCCATAAGTCATGATGTTCAACTTCCCAACCATTGTAGCGACTTTCAATCCAATCGGGGCTTAAGAGTCTTGGCTTAAAGGGGTAGGAGTAGATTTTGAATATTAAGATCGAAACCACAATTATGATTGGCAAGCCAAAACATATTTTTATTTTATGTTTTTTAAAAGCACTGTTAAACATAACCGTATATACCAAAAAATTTAAAATCATTTTAACTTAAAATAATAAGTTTGTATTGGTTAAAACCATTGATATATCAATTATTCATCACTGTTATAGGTATAGCCATCATCACTACTGCGATCTTTACCTACTAATAATGCTTCAATACGCTTAGCTTCAGCTATTGTTCTGAGTGCATTTTCCTTTTTTTCTTGTCGTTCTGTATGTTTACGAATCGCTTCAAGAACCTCAGGAGATAAGGCGTTTTCAGGTTGTTGTTCTTGGGCTTCAGGCTCGGAAGCACTTGCTTCTTCAGCCTTTATAGGTTGGTCTTTTTTCTTAGGATCTACCAAGTCATAAAACACAAGTTCTTTTGATTCACTCGTTGCCGATTCGTCTAAAAACTTCTGTTCTTGACCTTTTAATGGATCTTGTTCATTTGGAGTATTAGAGTTATTACAGGCACTTAAAAGGGTGGAAATTAAAATAACCGTTGCGAAAATAAAAAGGGTTTTAGACACGTTGAAAATCCTTTAATATAATAACGTATTCTACATAATAAAAGTCCGTAGGTAAAAGTATGTCTTCAGATAAAAATAGTTCTGATAGTGCTACACAAAAGGTAAATATTACCAATGAGGTTTTAGATGAAGCTGCCATTAAACAGGCAATTGAAGCTAGTCAACCCCGTAAATCAGGTATTTTAAAGCGAGTCTTTTTTGATTTCGGGCGTAAAACCCACTGGAGTTCAGCTAGAAAAGGGTTTTTACCGCATTTATCTAATATTAGATCAATGCTGTCTCCAACATGCCCCGAATGCGGTAAATCGATTTTAATGCATGACAACAGGATTCCACGTTCTTATAAAGGCAACGTGAATTGGGTATGTGCACACCCTTTATGTGAATATGAAATTGTCGCACCTAACAATTTTAAACAACTGAAAAGACTCATTGCTAATACTCACTACCCAAGAGGGCAAGAACGTTTAGCTTCAATGAGTAATGATGAAATAGACAAGCTTGTTAAAAACCATCAGTTTTCGTCTTATTTGTATTTAGCATTATCTATGTTTACAGGCTTGTACGTAGTTTATATGTTCTTTAAAGCGCTATATCCAATGCTTGTTGTACCAGGTGTATTATTGGTGTTTTATCTATACATGGTTAGCATCAATTCAGCTTATCGTGCGTGGCAAGTCCGTACTGGTCTTTTATTTTTACCGAATGCGCCATTCTTGGCATGGTTCCGCTATGCGCCAAAAAAATATAGCTTATCGTGGTATGACGGCAAAAACCCATTGCCAGTTGAAACACTGAATAAGTTAGCTGACCGTAAACAGCACCTAATCGACAATTTCAACAACAACGATAAAGGTGCTGATTAATATGCTGTTAAAACCAACGCTATTTGCGACTCTATTAGGATCAAGCGTTGCTTATGCTCAATTGCCTCAAAGTTCTGAGGCTCTAGGTGCATATGCAAACCATGTCAATTCTAATGGATCAAGTACACCATATCGACCATTTCAGGTCATGACCAACACTCAGCAAGAAACGGCGCCAGCAAAGCCAAGAGGATTTACGAGTCGTTACTTGGGCGTGAAGTACACACCGCAAAAAACTGAAGAAACTCCGACTAGCACTGAGCGCACGGCAGTTGCACAAAATGGACCACAACCTAGTGGCCAGCAAGCACCAGCACCACAACAACAACCCGTTCGCCAGAATATCCGTCCTGTTTCTTATACCTATCCAACTACGCAATACAATCAATACAACCAAGCGAGTGTATCTTACGATCAAACCGTACCGGGTAGAGTCGCTACTTTGAGTTGTGTTATTCATGCTGCGCGGTCAGAAGGTGTTCCGCTGTATGTTTTATTGGGTATACATAGCAAAGAGCGTGGTACCAATGGACAAACAGCGCAAAACAAAAACCGTTCATTGGATATGGGGCAATTCCAAATCAATTCCATGCACTTTAAACGTGGCGGTATGTTTGAAAATTATAACAGCCATTATGTGCGTACTGATGGATGTCTGAATGCGCGACTTGCAGCCAAGATCTTGCGAAATCGATTAACCACAAAACCGTCAACCGATTTTTGGGTTAGAGCAGCTGCTTACCACTCATGGACGCCATCTTTTAATGCGATATATCGCAATGGCACGGCGAAACAACCTGGTTTAGTTGCGTATGCACTTCAATGGAAAAAATGGCTTGAGAGAAAGGGGATAAATCCTAACTAATCAGCTGAATATATTTTTTAAGAAAAAAATTGCAGTTACGTAATGCGATACAATTTACCTATTCTTTACCCACTAAGGATTCAAAATGAACCTTAATACAACTTTAAAAAGTTTAGCTTTAACCTTACCCATGTCTGTTGTTGCTACTGCAGCTCAAGCCGATTTTGTTGGCAAAGTTGTACGTATTTCTGACGGCGACACTATCACCGTTTTAAACAACAACAATGAGCAGATCCGTGTTCGCTTCAACCAGATTGATGCACCAGAAAAAAGTCAAGCTTTTGGTCAGAAATCGCGTCAGAACATCAGTTTCTTGCATGAAACGATTGTGTATGTGCAAGAAAATAGTAAGGACCGCTACGGTCGTACTCTTGGTACCATTTTTCAGATGCGTACAAACCAAGTGCCCAACTTAAACATCGTGAATAGTGTTAACTATAAGCAAGTTAAAGATGGCTATGCATGGGCTTATCGTGAATATCTCAAAGATAAAATTATTTTGAGTGCTGAAAGCAACGCACGTTCTCAACGCCTTGGTTTATGGGCTGATCCAAACCCTGTTTATCCAAGCCAGTACCGTCACAATAAGTAATATTGATGAACGGTGAATTAAATACCGCTAAAGCCGTAGCGGTATTAAATAAATATCTACTGCAACAACAATGTGGTAATCGTATGGAACTGCAGTTTTTCAGTGAAGAACTGCAAGCTCAGATTGAAGCTCTCAGCTTGGCTTCTGTACGAAATGAGTTGGTTACTCAGTTGGCAAATTTGGGAAAATGTCTTTGTGATGAAAAGTTGGTGAATTGTTCAGCCAACGCAAATTACTCAGAAGTGGCAATAGATTTCCTTGAAATGCACTTAGAGTCGCTGGAAGGGCGACAGTTCAAAGAAGGTTTTATATGACATCTATTGTCATATCCACGGAATCCAATTAATCACCAGATCAGAACGAACCACTAAGCAATTAGTGGTTTTTTTCCTAAGGGAACTAGATCAATTGTAGATTTTTAAAAGGTAATGTTATGCCGAACAAAGATGATGAACATGCAACTAAATAAAGCTTTCTACCTTTACCTTACTTTTGTAGCGATTCTTTGGGCTATTATCTGGTGGTGTTTACTGATTAATATGCACCAGTACTTTAGTGCGGTTTTTTATGTTTTAACGGGGTACTATTTTATTAATAAAATTTTGATGAAAATTAGTCCTTATTCATCAAAAATACTTTTTACAGTTTTATGGCCAATTGCTTATCCAGTTTTATTCTTAATACTCTTGTTCAAGAGGTGGGATAAAATCTAAATTTGAAATGACACACCTATAACAACACCCTAGAAGGTGAAGTAATCCGAAAGTTAATTGGTTCAGTGGATCAAGTTTTAGCTAAGTAGTTTAACCTTGGCAACAAAAAAGTCCCATTTGCAACATTGGGGCTTTTTCATATCTATTTTTTATAGGTTATGAATCAACTAGCTAAAAAAAGAACAGCCTTATGTTGCTTTCATGCTTATTAGTAATACACTTATTTGTGAAAATTTTGGCATTACACAACAAATAGTTTCACATTTTTGGCAAAGCATAGAGTAGGGAAAGACATGGCGGAAAATTCACTCAAAAAAGGTCAGTACACACGCTTTAGTAATAAAATTGGACTCTACAGTGCGAATCAAGAAAACGTAGGTTTTATTAAAAATAACAGTAATGTAGTGATTAATTTCCCATTTAAAGATGCTGTGCTGGTTGGGGGCATGTCTCGCGAAGATGTTAAAACAACAGAAAAGTTTTTACATCAAGAAGTCGATTCAAAAGATATTGATACATTATTTGAGCCAAAAGTACTTACCAATCCTGAATATTACAGCGCAACCAATGAGACAGAATTTGAATTTTTTGACGAAAATGGTGAGCTAAAAGAGAACTTGCTAATTAAGGGGAATAACCTATTGGCACTGTACTCTTTAAGAGAGAAATTAGCTAATAAAGTCAAACTTTTATACCTGGACCCACCATACTTAAATGCACCAAAGACTTTTATGTAAATAATTTTATATAAATAATTGATATTAAAATATAATAATTTAACATGTAAGTAAATATAATAATTGAATTTAACAGGTAATGATGTACCATCAAATAATGTAATGTTTTGAGTCTACATAATGAAACTCATTAGAACAAAATTTGAGTCAGGCGAACGTTATTCACTTTTGATAGATGACAATGGAGTTCCGAATTGGTATCCGACTCTTTTTGCTACAAGTAAGCTCAGAAATTCTGCGAAGGCCTCAAATACAATAGAAGCCTATCTCAATGCCGTTAAGTTGTTATTAGAATGGTGTCATACTAATAACATTTTATTGGAAGAAACTTTCTTAAAGAAACAGTTTTTGACTACAGAACAGATAGAAGGCCTTTGTATTTATCTTAGAGATAAAAAAGATAAGAAAACTGATGAAAAATTAAGAAAACCTATAATTCAAAGAAAAGAGTTTAATAGAGCAAAAATACGAACCAATGAATCTGTATCAAATGCTACGACCTATATAAGAATATCGTATATTGCTAATTATCTAGATTGGTTTGCAAAGCAAATTATCAGTGAGAGAAATCAAATAATAGATCGTGAAATTTCACACAACATATCATGTATGGTTAAAAGTTTAAAAGCTAGGAGACCATCAAGACCTGTTTCATCGAGGAGTACAAAAAAAGGGTTAGCAGAAAATCAAAGAAGTATTTTGTTAGATCTTTTGAATTCCAATAGCTCAAATGATGTGTGCTGAGAAAACAGGAGGTTTTAACTTGGTAAACTATAGACACTCATCAGGAGTTTACCATGAGCAAGAAACAGAAGACTTACACCGCAGAATTTAAAGTTGAAGCAATAAAATTGATT
>NZ_JACAXE010000022.1:0-59401 GCF_013391565.1 Acinetobacter sp. SwsAc6 | reverse complement strand
GCTCGACTTGCATGTGTTAAGCCTGCCGCCAGCGTTCAATCTGAGCCATGATCAAACTCTTCAGTTTAAAATCAATAGTACCTTTAAAGGGTACCAATCTTGGCTCATCAATTACTGACAAATATTTACTCAAATAAACTTCGAGAAATTTCTACCAATTATCAATGAAAATATATTCGATTGATCAACCAGTAAAAATCCACACAAGTTGTTCTTCATAATCTCTTAATGATCTATTTGTGCCTCATCAGCAACAAATTCAACAACTTAGCGCAACATTTCGTTTCGTTCATCGTGTTGATGTGGTGTATTCTATACGGATTTAAAACAAGCGCAACCCCTATTTCTAAATTAATTAGAAATACTGAATTGTTCGATTATTTTTCAACCTAAAACTGTATATTTCAAAAATTATGCCTATTTTTAAAGCACAATTAAACACATTATTTGTATCTTGGCATCTTCATTATTCAGTCATGTAATAAAAAAGTCGGAAGAGTCCGACTTTCAATCACTTTGTTTATCTTTAAGCCACGAGAAATAGCGCTTAATTACTCTGTTCTGCCAGCCAAGTCATAAAAGCTTGTCTTTCTTGCTTTGTTGCATGTTGCCAACTCTGAATAAGTGTCTGTGTTGATACGTTTGAATTTAGAGTGGCTTGGGTAGTCTGAGAAGTATAAATTGGTGCTGGTTGATGTGCTTGAGGCGGTATTTGTGTTGCATCCAGTGTATCTGAATCTGAAAATACCGAACTCAGCCATGATTTACTAGCTTTAGCACCGGCTTGCTGAACCAATAATTGTTTGTTTTGGTCATATAAACCAATGATTGGTTCATCTTTATATTTTTCTGCTTGGTCAAAATCTTGTGGAGGATTAATTAATGCCAAGCTGTAATTATTACCATCTGTTAAAGCTGGTGTTTTTACTGTGACGACGCCTGATTTTAAAATGTCATGTGAATTGTCTGGATGTTGATAGTAACCACTATAACGGACACCGATTACATTCGTTCCAGCATTTAATTTTATTTTATTATTCGATCGCAAAAAATTAGTGCCAATTTCTTGATCATTGATAGCAACTATCTTAATTTCTTCAGGAACTGAAAGTGTGACTGCTGAAAAAGCGATACTACTTATTGCGAATGCGCCAATACCTGCCACAATTTTAAAAACCATGTCTATACTCTTGCTGTTCTATTCAATTTTAGATGCACTATGCAATGTATAAATGACAACTTTATGACAATGATTTTCTACGCATAAAAAAGAGTGCATAAGCACTCCTTTTTATGATGTTAAGCATTCAAAGCAAATGTATTGATTTAACTTTCTACTTTGAACTTTTATTCATCTGATTTGTGAATATTAATTAAATGTCTTAAAGCGTTCAGAATCATCAATAAATGTTTTGTCACCAGCAGGTGCTTCAATTGAACCAAATACCAATTGTGCTCGTAGCTTCCACGATTCAGGAATATTGAATTTAGCAGCAACCTCTGCATCTACAATTGGATTGTAATGTTGTAAAGATGCACCAATGTTTTGTTCTGCTAATGCTGTCCATACAGCAAACTGTGCAATTGCTGTTGAATGCTCTGACCATACTGGGAAGTTATCGGCATATAAAGCAAATTGCTCTTGTAGTGCTTTTACCGTCGCTTGGTCTTCATAAAATAATGCCGTACCAAACCCAGCAGCAAAACTACTAATTTTTGCATCAGTTCCTGCAAATGCTTCAGCTGGAACGATTTGACGTAAAGTCTCGCGTACAATATTCCAAAATTGCGTATGTGATTCACCAAATAAGGTCACAACGCGAGAAGTTTGTGAGTTAAAAGATGAAGGACTATGGCGTACTGCTTCTTGAATTGTCTCTTCAATAGCCTTTTGATCAACCGACAGGTTTTTACCAATCGCATAAATAGTACGGCGTTGTTTAATTTTATCTAGAAAAGACATTTTGAACCCTCTTGTTTTTGTATCGCAAATATTAGATATGCTCATCATAGAGGATTTATATGAATTCGAAATGACCAAATTTATGACATTACGTATCATTTTTAGAACACCCAAGTTACTTTAGTAAAAGTAAGCACGGTTAAAGCTTTATTTTTATTTAATAATTATTTTTAACAGATAAAGCGGTATAGACATACCGCTCGAACAAAAAACTCATGCATAGATACGGAAACTTTCGTGATCTTCTCGATCTTCTTTTTCTGGAATTGAGCCCTCAATAGAACCGAAAACCAGTTGCGCCCGCATGAGCCAATCTGAATGAATATCAAAATGCTGATTAACAGCTTGATCAATCATTGGATTATAGTGCTGTAAAGATGCACCTATACCTAAATCAGCCAATGCAGTCCAAACTGCGAACTGAGCCATACCCGATGTTTGCTCTGACCAAACCGGAAAATCGCTGGCACTAAATGGAACTTTTTTCTGTAATTGCTGAATTACTGCTTGATCTTCATAAAACAAAACCGTACCAAAAGCATTAGCACACTTTGCAATTTTCATTTCAACACCCTCAAATACGCTGATGGGCACATTACGGCGCTCAACTTCTCGTACGATGCCCCAAAACTGCTGATGTGACTCACCAAAAAGCACAACGATACGCGTACTTTGCGAATTATAGGCCGATGGGCAACTGCGTACAGATTCTTGAATAAGTTCTGCAATGTATGCTTGACTAAAGTGAACTCGTTTACCTAGATCATAAATACTACGACGTTTTTTTAGCTGATCTACAAATGTCTGCTCTTCTGACACTTCTACATCTTTTTTCTTAAGCTTAAAATCTTTTGTGATATCTGCTGTTAGTACATGACTAATCTTGCTCAACAGTGCCATAGTGAATCCCCCAAAAATAAAATCACAACAACAATGTATTGATCAGCTTAGTGTAATAAATTTTGACCTTTAGAACTGAGTTGCTTTTTACTAATCCGTTTGTTTTTCCATCGCTTAGCACCCTTAAAAAAAACAAACTCCGCACTAGGCGGAGTTTGTGTGAAATATCACACATTTTGAATTTTATGGTTTTCAAGCCTGTTTCAAATGTTTGATGCTTATTTATCAGTTTCAAAAAGTGCAGCTACAAATGATTTTGCCGAGAATGGACGTAAATCGTCAATTTTTTCACCAACACCAATAAAACGAATAGGCACATGTGTACGGCTTGCAATATTAAACAATACGCCACCTTTTGCAGTACCATCAAGTTTGGTAATGGTTAAACCTGTAAGACCTACAGCTTCATCAAACATTTCAACTTGATTAATGGCATTTTGACCTGTACCCGCATCAACCACCAACATCACCTCGTGTGGTGCTGTTGCATCAATTTTTTGCATTACACGCTTAACTTTAGTCAATTCTTGCATGAGGTTGCTTTTGTTATGTAAACGTCCCGCAGTATCTGCAATTAAGACATCTACACCTTTAGCACGAGCACTTTCAAAAGCATCATAAATCACCGATGCACTATCTGCACCATGGCCTTGCGCAACGACTGCAATATTATTGCGCTCACCCCAAATTTGAAGCTGTTCAGTTGCCGCTGCACGGAAGGTATCACCCGCCGCCAACATGACTTTTTTACCTTCGCCCTGTAAGCGTTTTGCTAACTTACCAATTGTGGTGGTTTTACCTACACCATTGACACCCACAACCAAGATTACATACGGATTTTTATTTGGATCTATATGTAATGGTTTTACACGTGGTGCAAGTAATGCAACTAGCTCTTCCTGAAGTGCTTTATACAATGAATGAGAATAAATCAAATCACCGCGTGCTGTACGTTCAGTCAGGTTTGCAATAATCGTTTTTGTTGCGTCTACACCAATATCTGCAACGAGAAGTTGTTCTTCAACCTCTTCCAATAATTCGTCGTCAATTTCTTTACCACCGATCAGAATGTTAACCATTCCATCTGCAAGGTTTTTACGGGTTTTGGTTAAACCCTCTTTCATACGACTGAAGAATCCACCTTGTGGGGCTTCTTTTTCTACTTCTGCTACTTCTGGTGCTACAGGCTCAGAAACAGGAGCTGGCGCTTTCGGAGTTTCTACAATTGGCACATTAACGGATGCTAAGCTCGGTAATGTGACATCATCATCCCCAAAATCAGCATCAATCAAAAATTTATTTTGCCCATTAGATTGCTGTTGCATGCCGAATCCTTGAAAAGCACTGCGTTAAAAACAACGATTCTAACATAAGTTCCCAGTTTTTTAGCCATTCGTCTGCTTGCATTCCACTGCATGCTAAAAAACAACAGGGCTATCCTTGTGTTTCTTCTTAGGTTTATTAAAAATAGTGCTCTACCACACATGCTTATTTGGAATCGCTTGTGCGCACTCTTTATTTTCAATCTTTTTTAAATCGCGCTTCGCGAGCTCTTCTTTTGACCAGTTTATTGGGCACGGGTTTGATGTGCTCAATAACACATGCTGATTCTCGTAGTCAGCTCAGCCGCACAACTTTTGAAACAACGCTCAAAAATGGCTTGAAAGTGATTATTCGTGAAGACCATCGCTCTCCTATGGTCATGACGCATATCTGGTACAAAGTCGGCAGTACAGATGAATCAGGTAATCTTTTAGGAATTTCCCACGTACTTGAGCACATGATGTTCAAAGGTACAAATAAAGTACCCAATGATGAATTTACCCGCTTAAGCCGTTTATACGGCGGTAGTATTAATGCTGCGACATTTACCAATTACACCAATTACTACCAACTTTACCCTAAAACCTATTTTCCAATGGCTTTAGAGCTTGAAGCTGATCGCATGAGTAACTTAAAACTTAAGCAATCTGACTTTGAACCTGAAATTAAGGTCGTAATGGAAGAACGTCGCCAGCGTACAGATGATAATCCGCGTTCATGGGCTTTTGAACGTTTTAAATGGTTGGCTTATCCGACCAGTCACTATCGCCAACCTGTGATTGGCTATATGAAAAACCTGCAAAACATCCAACTGGATGATTTAAAGCAATGGTACAAGACTTGGTATGCGCCTAATAATGCAATTTTAGTTATTGTTGGGGATGTCAATGCAGAACAGGCATTACTACAAGTCCAAAAATACTTTGGTGATATTCCTGCACAAAAGCAACCACCCCGAAATGATGTCTTAGAATTTGAACGTCCAGGTTATCGACATTTAGAATTAAGCAATAATGTGCAAATTCCTAATTTATATATGGCATGGAATGTACACTCTTTAAGCTCAGCTAAAAATCCACAAGATGCTTATGTGCTCAACATCATCCGCAATTTACTTGATAGCGGTATTTCATCTCGCCTACAAGAACGCCTCATCCGTGATAAGAAAGTTTTAACTACTTTAAGTGTTTCTTATGACCCCTATAACCGCGGTGATAGCTTATTTAGTATTTCTGCTATGCCTGCCTCAGGGGTATCGCTAGAAAATGCACAAAAAGCCATACAAGCTGAAATAGATTCACTCAAAAATGAATTAATTGATGCCACTGAAATGGATCGTATACGTACCAAATTTATTGCCAATATGATTTACAACCAAGACGATATTGTCGGTCAAGCCAAAATGATTGGTAATCTTGAAGTCAATGATTTGAGCTTTCGCTTGATGGATGAGCTACCTCGCTACTACGAAAATGTCAGCCCACAAGATGTGCAAAAGGTTGCCAACACATATTTCGTTCGTGACAACTTAACCACCATGTACCTCACTCCAGAACAACCTTCTAAATAATGGATGCCAATATGTTCAATAAAACATCTTGCTTGTTATTGGCTCTCGTGTTTAGCGCAGGACTCAATCATGCTGTATACGCTTCTTCAGAAGAAGATTTTCTAAATAACGAAGAGAATCTTGACCTCTCACCAAATCAGTTACAGTCTATTCCACTTTTACAAAGCTTAAAAAACTTAAATACCGCAACTGAATATCAAGCACCTTATGTACATGAGCTCAAAAATCGTTATGGGGTACGCAGTTTATTCGTAGAGTCTCAAGACCTACCAATGGTGGACATACAACTTACCTTTAATGCGGGCGCTGCACGCGATACGGAAATTGCCAATGGGCTTGGCGGCTTAGCCAGTATGACCGCAAGACTCATGAGTGAAGGCACTGAGAAATATAATGCGACTCAAATTGCCAGTGTATTTGAACAAACAGGTGCCAGATTCAGCATTCAAGCATATAGAGATATGTTCGTGGTGCACCTACGTGTACTTTCAGACTCTAAAAAACGCGAACCTGCACTCAACATGTTGCTTGAAATCTTAAATAATGCGACCTTTAAAAATAACAGTCTCAGCTTAGCTGTAAGTAATAATCAAGCTGGCCAGCAACAACTTAAAGAAAATCCAAGTCGCTTAATGGGCATTCAGTTTTATCGAAGTGTTTATGGAACTCACCCCTATGCTGAGCCCATTACAGGCACCAACGGTAGTATTAAACGTATTAATCCAGAACGCTTAAAACAGTTCCGCGATAAATTCTTAGTCGCACAGAATATGAATATTGCGATTACAGGAAAACTGGACACGAAAGAAGCACAGAAACTTGCAGAGTATATTTCTAGCCACGTACCACAAGGTACAAAAGCGGGTGAATTAGCACAGCCACTAATCACCGATAAGTTTGTGATTAAGCATATACCATTCCAGTCAACTCAAGCCCACATCACTTTCGGTCATATTGGTACCACACGAAACGATCCAGATCGATTGGCCCTAGAAGTTGCCAATCGAATGTTTGGTGGCGGAGGCTTTAACTCAATTTTAATGCAAGAACTTCGTGTGAAACGAGGCTATACATACGGTGCCTATAGTAGTTTTAGTTTCAGTCAAGCACCCGGTGTATTTAGCTTCAGTTACTCTACACGCCAAGATCAACTCATGGACAGCATAAAAGTTGCCCATAAAGCCTTTGCAGAATTTATTCGACAGCCTATCGACCGTAAGCAATTAGAAGATACCAAAGCGGGTATGTTACGTGCTTATCCCAACAACTACAGCAGTAATGCTTCCATTAATGCCCAGCTTGGCTTGTTGGGATTTTATGGACAACCAGCAGACTATCTCAGTCAATATCCGAAATTACTGGCCAGTTTAACTGTCAAAGACATTGAAAACGCACTACGTAAACACTTACACGCAGACAATATGACAATTGTTATTGTTTCTCCAACGCTTGATCAAGATGAGTTACAAGGCATATTAGACGAAAACCTTACATCGACAGCGAGTGACAATACTCGCATCAAACCAAAATCCTAAAGACTTTCCTCTAAAGCATCAGGGAGTTGGTGCGCACGCACTGACTCCTGTTGATAGGCATGCATTAAGCGAAGGTACTGACGCATACTAATTTGGCGCTGTTGCTTAAGATTTTCAGCCATTTCCTGAGTGAGCGGATAACTATGTTGCTCTGATAACAACACCACATTATGAAATTTTTGAACTGAGATGGGACGAGTTAAGGCAAAACTAGATACACACAAAATGAGCGCAACAATCGTAGCAATCGAATAATTATAAATTTGCTCTAACTTTATTTTCGATAGATTGGTTTTAAATTGAAGAATTTTTTCTAAATCAATAGTCATACACTACCTCGAGTTAAAAGTAGTGTATGGAGGAGTTAGATGAAGTTCAAGTCACACTGCTGTTTTCTTGTACAAGCTGTAGACTTTGACACCAACAAGACTAAATTTAGCCACTATTTTGTTAAACAACGGCGCGAATAACCGCGAAATATAAAATTGCAGCAATGATCACCAAGACCACAACCATCGCAAATATACTCAACCCGCCTTCTGCTTCGGCAGGATGAAGATCATCGTCATCTGCAATGCTTAATAACTCACCATTGTAAACTTGATAAAAAGCCTCTCGTTGAGGTACATCAAGTTCACGTGTAAAGTCATATACACGCTTACGCTGTGCTAACCCAAATTCTCCCAAATGAATTTCATTATGAAAAATTGCTTCATCCAATTTTGTACGATGCAAGTGAGCGAGTGCGATCACTTGCTCCGCTGACGGAGGCATATCAAAACTTAAACCGTCTAAAGTACGACTCATGTGCTGTTCTCCTTGTTATTTAATTATTTTCACTAATTATATTAATAAATAATCAAACTGATCATTGTTTAATCACGTAAACTCAAACTCAGCAAGATAGGTTTTTATTTTTATTTGACAATTACCATATTTTGTAATATTAGTTTAACAATACTTAGTTATATTGAGTATGCATCAAGTAGGATCAATCGACCTATATAAGATGTGATCATAATTACAATAAGGAGTTTTATATGATTCAACAAATCTCTCAACATGAACTAGAACATGTTTATGCAAATGCGGTAAATACAATTCAATCACAAATGAATTTCATTGACGCGGTAACAGAACTAGAGCAAGCAGCACGCGCAGGCCACGGTAAAGCAGCGATGTTTTTAGCAGAACTTTATTATCAAGGTTTTCGTGTAGAACGTGATTCCTACAAAGCCCAATATTGGGAAAAGATGGCCACCATGCAGGCTTAATAAAACGTCACCTAGGTGGCGTTTTTTTTATCTTGAAATTTCATAAATACACATTTACTTACGCTTTTTTGGCTAAGCTTAAACACTAGTTTCATCTCTGACCATTAAAATAATCCGATGTTCCAACTACAGTTAGACAGATTTCAGATGCACACCTTTCACCCAATTTCTAAAGAGCTATTTTTTAAAATTACGATTTTAAAAACCATGATGTATTGTGGCGTGCTTTGGGGACTTTATCGAGACGGATGGGCAATGAGCAATGATGGAGAAGATTATATCTTCCCATTTTGGCTTAACGGCTTACAAGCACATCGCTATGCTAAAAAACATTGGCCACATTACACACCTAAAAGAATAACCCCTCAAGATTTTGAAGTGGCTTTACTCCCTACACTCACGCGTATACATGCCACACCAGCACTGTATACAGCAAATAAAAAATTTAAGCTGACCACAGCACAAATGCGACATTTTTTCTTTACGCCACGCCAATTTGTGATAGCTTAAAGATAGAGATATCACACAATAATTTTATGCATATCTTGGTATTGGATTTTTATGCAATCCACGATACTTTAAAACTAATAATAACGTTAAATATGGAATACAAAGATCATGACGAATGTAGCTCAAGTACTTCAAGAGAAAGCTTTTCAAACTGTTTACACCATACATCCAGATGCAACTGTACTTGATGCCATTAGTTTAATGGCCGAAAAAGGCATTGGTGCCATTGTAGTAACTGAAACAAATGGCCAAGTTGCAGGCATTCTCTCTGAACGTGATTACACACGCAAAATTGCCCTTATGCACCGTAAATCTTTTGATACCACCGTCAGTGAAATTATGACTGCAAAAGTACTTACCGTAACTCGAAATGCAACTGTAGAAGACTGCCTAGAACTGATGACAGATAAACATCTGCGTCACTTACCAGTGGTTGAAAATGATCAACTCCTTGGCCTAATTTCTATTGGAGATTTAGTGAAAGCTGCCATGGATGATCAACACAAATTGATCGAACAACTTCAGCAATATATTTCAGGTTAAAAAGTCTATTCGCCTAAAATCTCTGACTTTTCAGAGATTTTATTTAAATGAACCGTTTTTGTAATGACAAATAAATTACACTCAATAGACATTAAAAGAACATAACTAGAAATATACCTATTATGAATACACTCAACACCACCCAACTTAAAGTCACTCAGCTCAATCGTTTAATTGCTGAGCTCGAACAACTTATGGTTGACATGAAGAATGATGATTTACTGCATACTTATAGGCGCACAATTAATCTAGAAATTGCCAGTGCGATTGCCGAACTCTTAGATACAAAAGCCGTTATTTTTGCGCTATATCCAAATTTGATCCCACAAGAAGCTCCTTCTACTTTTAACCATGATTTTTATAAAAAATATGTGCAAAAAAATATCCCAGTCAAAAACTGGGATAATTTAAATACACTATTAAAACTTTACACACCCACCAAAGAAGATGCTCAGCTAAGTCTATTTAGGAATATAGATTAATTTAAGCCTAATTTTGCTGCAACATAATCAGCATCTTTATCACCACGACCTGAAACGTTTACAACGATTTTGACGTCTTTAGCTAGTTTTGGTGCTTCACGTAAAGCCCAAGCTACTGCGTGTGAACTTTCCAATGCTGGAACAATACCTTCAACACGTGATAGTGTCATAAATGCATCTAAACATTCTTGATCTGTTGCAGTCGTATATTCAACACGGCCTAAATCTTTTAATAAGCTATGCTGAGGCCCTACACCCGGATAATCCAAACCAGATGCAATCGAATGCACAGGTAAAGGCTCACCCTTTTCATCTTCTAGTACATAGCATGCCATACCGTGAATTTGACTTGGCTTACCCAAGGTTAAAGTTGCTGAGTGCATGTCTGTATCTAGACCATGGCCTGCGGGCTCCACACCCACCAATTTTACATTTGGCTCATTTAAGAATGCCGTAAATGCACCCACTGCATTTGAACCACCACCCACACATGCAACCACATAGTCAGGGTTTGCACCAAAACGTTCGTTGGTTTGAACTTTAATTTCTTCACCAATAATCGACTGAAAATCACGTACCATCATTGGAAATGGATGCGGACCAACCACAGAACCAATTGCATAAATGAAGTTTTTCGGATCTTTTAGATATTCTTCAAAAGCACTGTCCACTGCATCTTTAAGTGTTGCTGTACCACGTGTGACTGAAATTAGGTTTGCACCTAAAATTTTCATTTTCACCACGTTTGGATGTTCTTTTTCAATATCTACTTGTCCCATGTGAATTTCGCAAGGAATACCCACAAGAGCACATGCAGTTGCAAGTGCTACACCATGCTGGCCAGCGCCTGTTTCTGCAATCACTTTAGTTTTACCCATATATTTAGCAAGCAGTGCTTCGCCTAAACAATGGTTAATTTTGTGTGCACCTGTATGGTTGAGGTCTTCACGCTTCAAATAAATTTGTGCACCACCTAACTTCTCAGACAAGCGTTTTGCATGAAATAACGGACTCGGACGACCTACATAGTGAGCGAATAGCTCTTTTAATTCATCTTGAAATTCCGCAGTTTGGCGGATCTCCTGATAAGCAACATTAATATCATCCATCGCTTGCTTTAAATCAGGTGGAATAAACTGACCACCATAATTACCAAAGAAGCCCTCTTCATTTGGTAAGGCAATGCCATTAATTAGATGATTCATAAAAAACCCCTGAGCATAAAGAGCGAAAAAATACTGACCTGATACTAACGAATTTCGACCAAACACAACAAGTCAAAATATATATATTATTCAAAGTAGTTCACAAAACTTGCAACTTCTTACAAGCAAATGACCAACTTATACCTAGCGTGCTAAATACTTAGTCATATCCTCAACACCCTTTAAGGTCATTGGATACATGTGATCCTCAAAGATTTGTTTGATTTGACCAATGGTTTGTGTGTAATGCCAATAATTATCTTCTTCTGGATTTAGCCAAGCCGTTTTATCAAAATGCTTACGCAGGCGGTGCAACCATACATTACCAGCTTCATCATTCATATATTCGACTGAACCACCAGCAGAGTTCAACTCATACGGCGCCATGCTGGCATCACCAACCACAATCACACGATAGTCACGCCCATAGGTATTAAACAAATCCCATGTATTCATACGCGTATTTGAACGACGGATATTGTCTTTCCAAACATAGTCATACAAACAGTTATGGAAATAAAAATATTCAAGGGTTTTAAATTCGGTTTTGGCTGCTGAAAAGAGTTTTTCACATTGGGCAATGTGAGCATCCATCGAGCCACCCACATCAAACAGCATCAGCACTTTAATACGGTTACGGCGCTCAGGCACCAATTGCACATCTAAAATGCCCTGTTTGGCAGTTTCACGAATCGTGCCATCAATATCGAGCTCTTCGGCAGCGCCTTGACGGGCAAATTTACGTAAACGGCGCAGCGCCATTTGCATCTGACGGCTACCTAAAATTTGGTCATCATCCAAATTACGGTATTGGCGTTGCTCCCACACTTTAACCGCGGAACGTTTTCGCCCAGGACCACCAATGCGTACACCTTCAGGATGATCACCAAAAGCACCAAAAGGTGATGTGCCTCCCGTACCAATCATCTTATTACCACCCTGATGCTTTTTATGTTGTTCACGCAAGCGTTCTTCCAACATTTTCATCAGTTCTTCGAGCGAACCTGCTTTTTTGAGTTCTTCACGTTGTTCTGGTGTGAGGTGCTTTTCAAGCAACTCCAAATCAAACCATTCTTTGGGTAATTTGTGCACCTGATTGAGCAATTCATCTAAATCAAAGGTCGATATACCATCAAAATAGTCTTTCATTGCACGGTCAAATTTATCAAAGAAGCGTTCGTCTTTCACCATGACAGTTTTTGCAAGCTGATAGAACTCATCTTGGTCTGCAAATACCAAACCTGCTGCCACAGCTTCATTTAGATCAATCAGCTCACGTGTAGAAACAGGAACGCCGTATTTTCGAAGGGTATAAAACAATCGCACAAACATAGGCGAATAAAATCCATTAAATTTATAGTGAGTCTAAACAGATCATACAATCACACCCAAGCTCTTTGGGTCAATTTTGTGAAGTACATATCTTTTGAACGGTAGCCTTTTCTTCAATATTATTCAAAATCACTTTTATAAGTAAAGTGGCAAGCTGTAACTCACCATTCAGCATATTTTAAACAATACAACAGGCTTCTCATCAGTCATCTATTAAAAAACAAAAGCTGGACATTCCAGCTTTTGTTTTTTATTTCATCGCTTAACGACGTGACATAAATGCCAAACGTTCTAGCAACTGTACATCTTGCTCATTTTTAATCAGCGCACCATAAAGTGGTGGTATTGATTTTGATTTATCTGTATTGCGCAAAATATCTTCAGGCATATCATCTGCCATCAACAAGCTCAACCAATCAATCAATTCAGAGGTTGAAGGTGGTTTCTTTAGGCCCGGAATTTGACGTAATTTAAAGAATACCTGTAAAGCTTCATTGACCAATGTTGCAGAAATATTTTCGAAGTGTACATCGATAATTTCACGCATCGTGGTTTCATCTGGGAATTCAATATAATGAAAGAAACAACGACGCAAGAATGCATCTGGTAGTTCTTTTTCATTATTTGAAGTAATGATTACGATCGGACGTTGGGTCGCTGTAATGGTTTCACCCGTTTCATAGACATAAAACGACATTTTATCGAGTTCATGTAATAAGTCATTCGGAAACTCGATGTCTGCTTTATCAATTTCATCAATCAATAAAACACAGCGCTCTTCACTGGTAAATGCTTCCCACAATTTACCTGGCTTAATATAGTTTTTAATATCGTACACACGGTCATCGCCCAACTGACTATCACGTAAACGTGAAACAGCATCATACTCATACAAGCCTTGCTGTGCCTTTGTGGTTGATTTGATATGCCATGTGATCAGCTTAAGACCTAAACTTTCAGCAACCTGTTCTGCGAGTAGCGTTTTACCTGTGCCAGGCTCGCCTTTTACAAGCAATGGTTTTTGAAGAGAACGCGCAGCTTTCACTGCAAGTTTTAAGCTATCCGTAGCGATATATTGAGCCGTGCCATTAAATTGCTGATTTTCAACAGACATGTCATAACCTTTATTTTTTTACTTTAAAGCGGTGAAGTTTTATTGTGAACAACATTTGAGGCTTTGTTGGCGGTATATTTTGACCATAAGTAGCCAAGTACCATACAAATACCCAATACAAAGAGAATAAGCGATAAATTTGCCCACACTAAAGCTTGGTCTTTGGTTAACACACCAAAAAGCAAACCAAAAATTGCTGGCGCAATCGAGGCATTGTTTCCTTCAGATACCGTTGGCGTCAATAGAATGGCAAACATGATAATCCATGTCATGCCACCCAAGAGCTTCGGCAAGCGTTTCGCCACGCCATACCAGCACAGTAGCGCAATAAAGCTACCGAGCAAATATACCGTGACAGCTATGCTATCTTCAGGAATTGAGTCTAATACAGCCCATAAACTATCCATTTCACAACTCCTGAATTTTAATTAAGCACCGCGCAGGCCTTCTGGCGCAACTGCATTAGGGTCAATTAAGCCTTCTGGAGGCATTTGTAGGAAAAACCCTTTCGTAACAATTGAATCCATCACATGAAGCACATTTACACGTGCCAATTTACGTGATTCACTCAACTCCAAATCCATAACAAAAGTTGCACGGCCAAATGCGGTACGCACTGCTTCAGGCAAAACTTCGAGCGGATTTGCTGGCTCTTGGTTTTCTTTGATTTCCTGACGAGCAATGTAAATATACATTTCGTCTTTTTTGCTCGATTTGTAAATTGAACAGAACATAATTTGAAACAACACTCCTAAAATGCAAGGCAAAGGATACATCAAAAAAAAGACTGATACATTAATGTTTATTAACGCATCAGTCGTGAATTTGTACAATTGCCAAATCTTTAATCAATTCGGCGCAATTAATCACTCACTTTCATTTGTGTCGACAAATAAGTTTCATCTGCACGCAATACTTCAATCAAAGGTTTGGTGAGTATGTCATAGCGCCAACCTAATAAATAATTAGGTAAATCTTGCTCATCATTACGAAATACCACGTGTTGATATAAAGCATTCAGCCATTTTTTACGCATCAATACTTCTTTTGGCACGGTGGTTTCATCCACGACTTTTTGAATTGTCAATTCTACACGCTGACTAATGTCTTGCGATGAATGACGGATTGGACGTGCCATACGCAATGGCCATTCCGCTTGCTCTGGCAAATATTTGAGCAAGTCTAAAATCGTTTTCCCATGTTCGCGTATAATGTTTGGACGGATTCCCTTAATACTGCTTAGCTGGAAATGATTGCGCGGATTTTTCTCCACCAAATCTTGCATAGTGGCTGATTTTAAAATGAAACTACGTGGCTGATTTAAAGCCTTCACCATTTGCTCACGCCAAACAGCCAGTTGCTGTAGCTGCATCAGTTGTTTACGACTATTACGGAAGTTACCAACATCTGAGTACAACTGGTGTACAGGGGTTTCTACGCCAATTTCATAGGTCAAATTACGACAATCTTCAAGTACACAGTCCAATAATTGCTTTTGCTCTAATTCATTTTTTACTTTTTCAGAAAGCAACATGATGTATTCGACATCATTGGCTGCATATTTTAATTGATCCAAGCTTAATGGACGAGCAAGCCAATCTGAACGGGTTTGATCCTTTTCAATATCAACATCTAACATGAGTTTTAATGCATTTTGATAACTAACTTGTAAGCCATGACCTAAAAATGACATACCAACTTGAGTATCAAACACATTGTCTAAAGATTTATGTGAGGCATAGTGATAAATAAGATCAATATCTTCACTACACGCATGAAAAACGTTTTGCTCTGCACCAAACAACTTTATCCAAAATTCACTCAAATCCAGTGCAGCACCATCTAATAAGAACACTTCACCATTGACATTGATTTGAAATACACCAAGTTTCGGCCACAGCGTATCTATCTTAATAAATTCAGTATCTAATCCATAAATGGGATACGAATCCATTAAGTTAATCACTTTTTGTAAATCTTGCTGTTGTTGAATAAATTGATACATAAGACTGCGGAATCTATAGCAAAAACTGTTTTCGCCTATTTTAACCGATATATAAGATATTTATATAACTAATTTTTGTATATTGGTTATATTTTTTTAAATATATTGGTAGTTTATTGCTTTTTCAGATAAATTATTATCGTTTTTTTGTATTATTAAGATAAATTAAAATAAGTGTAGCATCTACTCCACTTATTTCATTCTCATTCGGTTGTGTACTGCCTGACTGAGTGTATGACTGTCTACATACTCCAGCTCACCACCTTGTGGTACACCTTGTGCTATACGCGTCATATTGACTGGCAAATGTTTAGCAGCTTCAACTAAATAATGTGCTGTTGCTTGCCCTTCAACCGTCGCATTGGTTGCCAAAATAACCTCCGTCACCAGACCATCCGATAGACGTTGAATTAAGTAAGGCATACCAATTTCTTCAGGGCCGATACCATCTAATGGCGACAAATGACCACCGAGCACATGATATTTACCCTTAAAACTACCACTTTGCTCAATTGCCATCACGTCAGCAGGAGACTCAACCACACAAAGCAGTTGCTCATCACGGTCGTTTGATAAACAAATATCACAAACTTCATTTTCTGTCAGTGAATGACACACTGCACACTCATGAATATAACTGGTTGCCTCATTTAACGCATGTGCCAAACCTAAAGCACCTTCTTTATTTTTCATGATTAAATGCAAAGCCATGCGTTGAGCCGATTTCGGCCCAACACTTGGTAAAATGCGTAATGCTTGAACGAGTTGATCAAAACGTCCACTAAACATGCAAGACGCTTCCTTAGAACAATCCAGACAAACCAGGTGGTAAACCCATACCTGAATTTGCAGATTTCATTTTTTCTTCAGTGATGACTTCAGCTTGACGCGCAGCATCATTCATTGCCGCTGCAATAAGGTCTTCAATCATATCTGCATCATCTTGAAGTAATTCAGGATTAATTTCGATACGTTTAACAACATTACGGCAAGTCATGGTCACTTTAACTAGACCACCACCAGCTTCTGCATGAACTTCCGTTTGTGCAAGCTCTTCTTTAGCCTTCTTAACGTTGCTTTCCATATCTTTTTGCATACGCTGAGCTTGCTGCATCAACATGTTAATGTTCATAAAATACTCCGAACAATAAACTTTTTAATTGGCTTAAATTAAATCTAAACCACGAGAAATATCGCGAATGATATCATTAATATCTTCCAAACCAACAGAAACTCGAATTAAACCTTCACTAATTCCTGCTGCTTGTTTAGCTTCTGCCGACATTCTACCGTGAGAAGTAGTTGCTGGATGTGTAATTGTCGTTTTTACATCACCCAAGTTACTGGTAATTGATAAGAAACACGTATTATCAATGACAGTCCAAGCGCCTTCACGCTCACCTTTAGCAACAAACGATACTACACCACCAAAACCTGATTGTTGTTTCTTCGCAAGTTCATGGCCTTCATGATTTGGCAAACCTGCATAATAAACTTTTTCAACTTTTGGATGAGCATCTAACCATTCAGCTAAAATTTGCGCGCTTGCACAGTGTGCTTTCATACGTAAACTTAAAGTTTCTAACCCTTTTAAGAACACCCATGCATTAAATGGACTCATAGAATTACCCAATGTACGAATCACACCGGTAATTTCTTCCATCAGTTTAGCACTACCGACCACCGCACCACCTAAAGCACGACCTTGACCATCGATATATTTAGTCGATGAATAAATAACAAGGTCTGCACCAAACTTAAGTGGTTGCTGTAATACTGGCGTACAGAACGTATTATCTACTGCAAATAAAGCGCCTTGTGCATGTGCAATATCCGCAATTGCCTGCAGATCACCCACTTGAGCCAATGGGTTAGATGGAGTTTCAATGAAAAGTAAACGCGTATTTGGACGAATGGCTTGTTTCCATGCATCTATATCTTCTAAATCAACAAAAGTGACATCTACACCAAACTTGATTACATATTTTTCAAACAATGAAATAATCGAACCAAACACAGCACGTGAACATACAACATGGTCACCCGCCTTCAAGTAAGCTAATGTCACCGCATGCACACCCGCCATACCAGAACTCGTTGCTACAGCAGCTTCAGCACCATCTAAAACAGCTAGACGCTTTTCAAATGTTTGAACTGTTGGGTTGGTATAACGTGAATAGGTATTGCCTTCAATTTGCCCTGAAAATTTTGCAGCAGCGTCGGCTGCACTTTCACACACAAAAGACGAAGTTAAGAAGATCGGCTCACTATGCTCTCCCTCAGAAGTACGATTGTGACCTGTACGAATAGCCAAGGTATCTAGTTGATATTCGATGTCGTCTTGTTGGTTCATTAGCATTACTCAGTCCAATGACTGCCTTTTGTTAATTATTGCCAATATTTTGAGCGCCTAAGCTATTTAAGGTCAAGGTATAATAAGCAAATATCGCTTAGACTTCGATCAAACCTACAAGGATATAGGCCAACAATCACCATGAACCCATTGAAAAAAAGCCTTTTAACACAGCAAAAAAAACTAAAGCACCTCTCTACACGTTTTTTTAATGCAAAATCATTGGTGTTATCACAAACCAATCCTTACGAGGTCATTGAAGAATATAAATTTTGTCAGGTTCGCCATTACGCATCACCCAACCGTAAATACCAAGAACCCTTAGTCTTTGTCGCACCCTTAGCCATCAATATGGCAATCTACGACCTTTACCCTTATCGTTCACTAGTCAAACACTTTCAACACAGTGGTTTTGAAGTTTATTTAATTGAATGGAATAAGCTCAGTTATCAAGATCGTTTCCTCGATTTTTTATCATTTATTGATGATGCCATCCCTCACTGTGTCGACAAAATCTGTACACATGCCAACAGCCCACAAATTTCTTTGCATGGTTGGAGTATGGCTGGTATTTTTGTCACGCTATACACTGCCTTAAGCACATCCAACCGTGTCAAAAACCTCATGGTGATGGGTAGCCCTATTGATAGCTATGCCTCTGGCCGCGTTGGTCGACTCTTTCAAAATATCAATCAATTGATTTCACGTAGTCAATCACTCAAAAATACGATTTACAGCGGTAAAATTCCTAAAAGAATGATTCATACACCTGGTTTGCTAAATGCAGTCGGCTTTAAAATATTAGATCCTAAGGGCTGGTATTACAGTCAAAAACAATTTTTGTTTAATCTAGCAGACCCTCAAGCACTGTATGAACATGCCACTATGGGCAACTTTCTCAACCACATGATTGATTATCCTGGCGGTATTAATCAGGACATGGTTTTGCATCTATGGCTACAAAACCCCCTAAAAGGCGGTGTTATTCAGTTGAAAGATAAGATTATAAAATTAAAAGATATTCACGCTCCCCTGTTTATTGGCGCGGGTTCTAGCGATCAGATTGTTACCGCAGCAGCAGCTCAGCCCTTAGGTGAATTGACAAGTAGCCAAGATGTCACGTTTACTCTTATCCCCGGTGGGCACTTAGGCCTCATGTCGAGCCAAAAAAGCGCAAATGAATTTTGGCCTAAATTAACCACATGGCTTGAACAAAGATCGACAGTTATTAAAAATTAAATTAGGGTTTTATTATGATTCAATCAGTTGCATTCATTGGTTTAGGCGCAATGGGCTACCGCATGGCAGCACACTTACCCAAGCACTTTGATACCGTTTATGTATGGAATCGTAATTTTGACAAAGCCAAACAACATGCAAATGAGTTTGGCACCCTTGCTGTAGATCTACAACAAGCAGTACAAGCTGACATTATTTTTTCCTGCTTACCAACCAGTGCAGATATTGAGGCTTTAATTGCTGGCATTAATATTCGAGCAGGCAGTATTTGGGTGGATTGCACTAGTGGCGTACCGAGTTCAGCTAAGCACTTAGCGCCACTATTTCTACAGCAGAATGCATTTTACTTAGATGCTCCAGTATCTGGGCAAACAATAGGCGCAGAAAATGCAAGCCTCACCTTTATGATTGGGGGGGATCAACACGCATTTAAGCAAGCCTTGCCTGCTATCCAAGTGCTCGGCAAGCTTATTCAACATGTGGGTGAATCAGGTGCAGGTTTTGCTGTAAAAGCAGTCAACAATATGCTCATGGCGGTCAATTTGTGTGCCGCTTCTGAAGGCCTGACTGTGCTTAAAGCACATGGCGTAGATTTACACGCCGCTTTAGATTGTATTAATGCATCAAGCGGTAAAAGCAATGCGACAGAAACTATTTTACCGCAACGGGTACTCAACCGTAGTTTCCCATTAACCTTTGCCTTGCCATTATTAGCAAAAGATACAGGAATTGCTGTAGATTTAGTTCGCACAGCCAAACTTTCTGCACCTGTCATTTCCCTTGCGCAAAACTTAGTTCAAGTTGCCAGCGACACTGCTGAAGAAAATAGTGACTTTTCAACTGTCGCAAAAATGTACGAATCATGGAGTAATATTACAATTGAGTAAGATCTCACCATTGAAAATACATAATTAAATCGAATACTGTGATGGTGTGATCACACACATTGTTACAAACACAGAGGAAACTCGTATGAACAATTTCAAAGTTGCGGCATTGGTTGGCTTTGTTTCGCTATTAGGGGCATCTACAGTAGCTATGGCGTCTGAGCAAGAATGTCAAAAACTCAAGAATGATCATGATGTCATCTATGCATCAAAAGGCTTTTGTTTTAAAGACCCTGATGCTAAAGCAAAGTATGGTAATGACAATTGCTATACAACCAAACCAAAATTTTCAGAAAAAGAGCAACAACGTCTTGACGCGATCAAAGATCGTCAGAAAGAATTGAACTGTAAATAATTACAGTTGAAATACAGCTTAAGGAAATCTGTCATGGCTTATGATGACCAAAACATTTTTGCAAGAATTTTACGCGGTGAATTACCTGCGATTAAAGTTTATGAAGATGAACGTGTTCTTGCATTTATGGATATTATGCCTCAAGCAGAGGGCCATACTTTGGTTATCCCAAAGTCACCTGCAGTCACCCTACTTGACCTCGCACCAGAAGAAGCAGCCTACACAATTCAAATTGTACAGAAGGTTGCCAAAGCGATTGAAACAGCTCTTCAAGTTGAAGGCATCGTTTTAATGCAACTTTCTGGCGTAGCTGCTGGTCAAACAGTGCCACATGTGCACTTCCACCTTATTCCAAGCTCTGTACATGAGCTAGGGAAACATGCAGCACAAATGGGTGATCAGGACAAAATTAAAGCCTTGGCTGAAAAAATTAAAGCAGCACTTTGAAATATGAATGTCATATTTTGAATATCTTAAAATGGAGCTTCGGCTCCATTTTTTATATATGGCGCCTTTCAATATGCAAAATAAAAAAGCCAGCAACAATCCCACTAACTATATTTAATAAAATAAATACAAATACTTAAACCATAAAAAACACAATTTTGCTCAAGGAATACACCAATCATATTTCATATCTTTGCAATATTTCCTTAATAGAACTGTCTTATTTGTAATCAATACTTAGCGCCATTAGATAGCGAAATTATTTTTAGCCAAGCTACTGATAAAACGTATTGATATGACTAGAAAAGTCTTCTGGAGCTTCAAATGAAAAAAACACTATGTGCATTAGCAATCGGGGCAACTGTTGTAACACCTATGATGGCGTCTGCAGCAGATGTAAAAATCTATGGCCGTGCACACGTTTCTTTAGACTACCTTGATGATGGTAAAGATTATAACGAAGTAGGCTTGTCTTCTAATGCATCTCGCTTAGGTTTTAAAGTTGATCAAAAAATTAATGACGACTTAAATGTTTTTGCACAAATTGAGCAAGAAGTTAACTTTGCAAGTGGCTCTAAAGATGCGAATGGCGTGAATTTCTCAACTCGTGACACATTTGTAGGTGTAAAAAGCGCGAATTACGGTCAAGTTCGTGTAGGTCGTTTTGATAGCCCATTTAAAGTTGCACGTAGCCCAATCAACTTCTTTGGCGACATGGTGGGTGATGTACGTAACGTCACACGTGTTGGCAACTTAAAGTTTGATGAGCGCAACGAAAACACCATCGAATATAAATCACCAAAATTTGGTGGCGGTTTTAATGTGCTGGGTGCTGTATCAATGAATGCAGGCACAGAGTCAACTAAAGATGCAAATGGCGAAGGCAAAAAGAAAGACCAAGCTTATGATCTTGCTTTGACATATAAAGAAGGCCCGATTGATTTTGCTGCTGCATACGAAAAATATGAAAAAAATGCGGCAAACGTAAGCGATGGCGCAAGCCGTGATGCTTTCCGCCTTGCTGGTGCATACAAAATTACCGAAGAGTTTAACTTAGGTGCAATGTATCAATTGTCTCAACATGACAATGACAAAGTAAATCCAGATGTACAAGTGTTTGGTTTAGCGGGTGAATATAAACTTACACCTAAAACCTCTGTACGCGGTGAATACTTCTACCGTGATGTCGATGCAAATGATGCGAATGCAAGCTTAGTTGCAGTCGGTGTTGAGCATAAACTTGACAGTACACTTCGCGTATATGGCAACCTCGCAACAGTCATTAACGACAAGAACTCTAAACTCAACCCTTGGAAAGAAGGTCGCAGTTTTGGTAATGGTATTAGCGGTGTAGCAGACGAAAACTCAACCGCCCTATCTTTAGGCCTACGTTACGACTTCTAACATCCGCCCCTCGCAAAAAAAAGAACATGCTTGCATGTTCTTTTTTTTCATCATTTTTTTGCGCTTTCCCACTCAGCATAAGCATGCTGTAGACTTTGCATTTTAAATACAAGTATTTTAGTTGGTTTTATTGGTATTAATTATCATTTGTAATATTTAGCAAATACAAGTATTTTACTCGGATTTAAAATATAATTATAAGTAAAAAAGTCGGAATTAATTTATTTAAACACAAGTAAATAGATCAACTTTAAAATAACATAAAATTAGTATATTTTTAAAAAAAATATCAATAACTATTTGTTTTATAATTATTTTTTTAATATATTATTATTTTAACTGTTCCACCTATTTATTTTATATTTTTTTTGTTTAATAATGTAAATATAGTTTTTAAAAACAGGCTTAACCATGAGCTTAGTTCCAAAAAATATCAACCGAAACGTAAGTCGCGAAATTGCCATTATATTAATAATTAAAGTGGTGATTTTATTGACTATTAAACATATCTGGTTTGACGCACCAACGATTCCTAAAAATTTTGACAATCAAGTTGCCGAGCATATCGCTGGCAGTTCTTCCCAAATCAAGGAGACACGTTGATGATTTCTGAAAGCGTGGTCGATCTTTCGCGGTTCCAATTTGCGATGACCGCGATGTATCACTTTATTTTTGTTCCACTCACTTTAGGTATGGCTTTCCTTCTTGCCATTATGGAATCCACGTATGTGATTTCTGGTAAAGAAATTTATAAAGACATGACTAAATTCTGGGGCAAATTATTCGGTATTAACTTCGCGCTAGGGGTTACTACTGGTTTAACCATGGAATTTCAGTTTGGTACAAACTGGGCATATTACTCACACTACGTGGGCGATATCTTTGGTGCTCCACTCGCAATCGAAGGCTTAATGGCGTTCTTCCTTGAATCGACATTTATTGGTTTATTCTTCTTTGGTTGGGATCGCCTCTCAAAAGTACAGCACTTAGCTGTTACATGGTTAGTTGCACTTGGCTCTAATATGTCTGCACTGTGGATTTTAGTGGCCAACGGTTGGATGCAAAACCCAGTCGGTTCAGCATTTAACTATGAAACCATGCGTATGGAAATGGTCGATTTCGGCGCACTCATCTTCAACCCTGTTGCACAGGTGAAATTCGTACATACTGTATCTGCAGGCTATGTTACTGGTGCAATTTTCGTATTGGCTATTTCTAGCTACTACATGTTGAAAAAACGTGACTTGCCATTTGCGCGCCGTTCTTTTGCCATTGCCGCCATCTTTGGTTTAGCTTCTACACTTTCAGTGATTTTACTGGGTGATGAATCTGGTTACGAAATTGGCGATGTGCAAAAAACTAAATTGGCTGCAATTGAAGCCGAGTGGGATACTCACCCAGCGCCAGCACCGTTTACTTTATTTGGTATTCCAAACAAAGAAACCATGACTACGGACTATGCTATTAAAATTCCGTATGTAATGGGGATTATCGCAACACGCTCAACCACCAAAGAAGTGACAGGCATTAAAGATTTAGTCATCCAACACGAAGAACGTATTCGTAATGGTATGGTGGCTTATTCACAACTTGAAAAACTACGTGCAGGCGACCAATCTGCAGAATTAAAAGCAGCTTTTGCTGAGTCTCAAAAAGACTTGGGATATGGCTTACTTTTGAAAAAATACACTCCAAACGTAGTTGATGCATCTGAAGCACAAATTAAAGCTGCTGCTAAAGACACAATTCCACACGTACCAAGCTTATTCTGGGCATTCCGTTTAATGGTTGCATCTGGTTTCCTTATGCTTCTATTGTTTGCTCTTGCTGCCTTTGCTGTTGCAAAACGCAATGCAGAAAATAAACCTTGGTTACTAAAATTTGCCTTGTTTGGCTTACCACTTCCTTGGATTGCTGCGCAAACTGGTTGGTATGTTGCCGAAGTTGGCCGTCAACCTTGGACTATCGGTGAAGTTTTACCAACACACCTTTCAGCTTCTAGCTTAAGCACTGGTGATGTATGGGGATCTATCATCGCACTTGCATCGTTCTATACTGTACTTTTGATTATCGAAATGTATCTCATGATCAAATTCTCACGTCTTGGCCCAAGCTCACTTCATACTGGTAAATACCACTTTGAAAAACTTGAAGCGGCGAATAAAGCAAATGAGGAGTCTAAAGCATGATCGAATATGAACTGCTCAAAATCATTTGGTGGGTACTTGTAGGCGTACTACTCATTGGCTTTGCCCTCACCGATGGCTTCGATATGGGTTCCATGGCACTCATGCCATTTGTAGGTAAAACAGATGACGAACGTCGCGCTGCAATCAATACGATTGCACCGCACTGGGACGGCAACCAAGTTTGGTTTATTACGGCTGGTGGTGCACTATTTGCTGCCTGGCCAATGGTATACGCAACTGCATTCTCAGGCATGTACTGGGCACTGCTCCTGGTTCTCTTTGCACTATTTTTGCGACCTGTCGGCTTCGACTACCGCTCAAAACTTGAGAACACAAAATGGCGTACATCTTGGGACTGGGGCTTATGTATTGGTGGCGCCGTACCTGCTTTAGTATTTGGTGTAGCTTTTGGCAACATGTTCTTAGGTGTGCCGTTTACTTTAGATGAAACTGTACGCTCTACTTACACAGGTAGTTTCTTTGCACTACTCAATCCATTTGCATTGGTTTGTGGTTTAGTCAGCCTTTCTATGCTGGCAGCGCACGGTGGTGCTTGGCTCATGATCCGTACGGATGGTGATTTACGTCAACGCTCTGCTAAAGCAACTCAAATCATGGGTATTGTATATTTAGTGACTTTCTTGGCTGCTGGCGCATGGCTATACTTTGGCGGTATTCAAGGTTATACACTTGCGCAACCATTTGACACTAATGGCGTAGCAAACCCACTAGCAAAAGAAGTGATTACCAATGCTAACCCAGGTTGGATGAACAACTACTCAACTTACCCAATTACCATGATTGCTCCAATTATGGGTCTACTTGGTGGCTTGATTGTTGTATTAGCAGCAGGTAAAAATAAAGCAGGTGTGAGCTTCCTAGGTTCAAGCTTAGCGGTTATTGGTGCAATCTTAACTGCTGGATTTGCATTATTCCCGTTCCTTATACCTTCAAGCATCAACCCAACAGTAAGTCTTACAATGTGGGATGCCGTATCAAGTAAAAATACTTTAACTGTTATGACTGTTGCTGCCTGCATCTTCGTTCCAATCATCTTGTGTTATACCACTTGGTGTTACTACAAAATGTGGGGCGTGATTACTAAGAAACATATTCAAGAGAATTCACATAGCCTTTACTAAAAGCTATGTATAGGAGAAAAATGATGTGGTACTTTGCTTGGATTCTCGGTGTGTTGATGGCATGTTTTGCAGGTGTACTTAGTGCCCTGTACATTGAACATCATCAAGATTTAGATGAGGAATAACACATGACCGATGTTGCTATAGAAAAACCAGTCGTAGAAAAAAAGCCGAATAAATTTGCAATGCTAATTTCCTGCCTTTTGGCTTTTCCTTTGGCAGCAGTCCTCCTTGTTCATCCAGCAGCTATGCTGGATGACAATGGTGGATATAGTCATCGTGCCCTTATGATGGTGATGATTGGCATTTCAGGTGGTTTTGTTCATGGCGTAGGCTTTGTTCCAAAGCATTGGTTTTGGAAATGGTTATTTAGTCCGTACATTGCTTGGCCACTAATGCTCTGGGGATACTATACCTGGTTCCTTGCCTGATTAAAAAAAGCCCTGATTGAAGGGCTTTTTTTATGTTTGTCTTAAAATTCTGATTTTTAAATTCAGATTAATAAAATAAAGCATTATAAATTTTTATTAAAAATTAAATATTTTCTAACATTTAATTATAAATTTTAGTACCCGCAAAGTTGCATCTCCGCTGCATGACCTTTAGCATGCTCTGCACCTGAATTGGAGTTATATAATGAAAATTAAAACCTTTTTAGCCGTAGCATGCATTATTGCCAGTACTTGCGCATCTGCTGAAGAAACAAAAAAAGGATGGCTGTCAAAAGCCATTGATAAATGGAATACCTTGGGGCAACTAACAGATAAGGATTTTGAACAGTATCCGACGGTGCAAGAGTTTTTCCAAGCCAAGTATAAAAATCCGCGCACCATCACCATGAATAACGTATCTTACGGTGCAGGTACTATTATGTGGGAACGCGCAAATACCTATTGCGCACGTGATGGCGGTGAATTTGTTCAAATTAAAAGCCATCCATCACCACTAATTCCCTATAAAGGCTCTGAGGTGCTATCTACGCCGAATCTGCAAAAATACTACGGCTTATTCCAGTGTAAAAATATCAAAAATAGCTGGAAAGTTTACTTTGACCATCAGAACGAACGTATTTTCCAGCACCCGTCTCCAAACACTGCTTCTGACGTGAGCTTCAATTTCGAATAATTGTTATATATAGAAAAAATCAAAATATGCAAAAAACATTATTGTTTCTTGCCGCGGCAGCCGGACTATCTGGTTGCCAAGTTACAGGGGAACGCGGCAGCCTCTACCAAAATGTACTGGGTGGCTTCGGGCCTAAAACTCAGCATATCCAACTCAATCCAGAACTGAACAGTTTTTCTCTGACAGTACCACTCTCGGCTTATAATGAATTGGATTTAAACAAAGGGCTAATCAGCAATGCTCCTTTCTTTAACCAGTTAAAACAAGACCGTTACTGGAGTGTACATCATATTTATGACGCGCAATTCCGTCGCCTAGCGCAAGACCGAGTAAAAATTAAAGTCTGCAATACAGTTAGTGCTGATCATCGGCGTAGTGCCAACGACTCCAGCTCCTGTGCAGATATACAAATGCGCGTCGCATACGACAAGTTGAGTGATGGCGTGCGCCTGACTTTCAAGCCTATTACGGCCGATATCAGTACAGAAGACTTCGGCTTCTTTATAAAAAATGCAGCACCAGAATTATTTAAAAATGCCGAGCAACTGAACACTGCAACCTTAATTAAAACATTCGGCTATGAAGATGCGCTGACTGTCAGCAGCAAACGTACGATTTCCAGTCTCCGCAATGTTCTAGTAAAAAATGGCTATACTATTACCACTCAGGATATTGCCAATGAAAAAATTTACTTAAGTTCATTTGAGCTTAAATCCGCTGACGCAAAGGTCTTTTCCATCCTAAACTGCCGCACCGCTGCTGCAAAAAATGGTTCCAGCACCAGCTGCAAATATGCCCTGTTCAGCCCCTATGCTATCAGTGACTATCGAATATACAACAAAGAAATAACGAGAAAAATCAATCAGCTGTTTAACTAACCACCAAAGTAAGCATGATGCCGGTTGTTTCATCCGCTTTTCCAGTGCCAGCATAGATACCAACAGATTATCTTACTGGCGCTTATAAGCGCTGGCTGGACATGCCCCTTAGCCTAAACAGCAGAAATAGCCACTGAGTAGCTGTTTTAAATCTCTACACCCAAGACATTAGATTAGCTTTTGCATCTGCACAGAAAAATTTGATTTAAGGACTGACGGATCTCTCCATACATTCAGCTATAGCACTTCCAACACATAAAAAAACCGGACACAATGTCCGGCTTTATCATTTCATTTACAATAATGCTTAGCGATGGGTGTGAATCGACATCACAATCCCCATTCCCGCAAGCATTGCAATAACAGCCGTACCACCATAACTCATGAGTGGTAAAGGGTCACCTGTAACAGGCAAAATACCACTCACCATACCAGAGTTTAAAAATACAAAGAAAAAGAAAGTAAGTCCTGTTGCACTGGCGTATAAACGCCCAAAATTATGAAAGCTATTCATCCCAATCATTAAGCAACGAATAATAATGGCAAAAAACAGACTAAATAATAAGAAAACACCAATAAAGCCAAACTCTTCTGCATAAGTCGACATAATAAAGTCAGTATGATGTTCAGGCAAATAACCTAAATGTGACTGCGTCCCTTCAGTAAAACCCTTACCTGTCATACCACCTGAACCAATCGCAATTTTAGACTGGATAATATTCCAACCCGCACCTAAAGCGTCTGATTCTGGGTCAAAAAGCGTTAAAATACGTTTCTTTTGATATTCCTGTAGCAGAAACATCCACAGCAGTGGTGCGGCAATAGCCAAAGCCCCCATTGCCCCTACAATTAATTTCCAAGACATCCCACTTAAAAATAAAATAAAAATACCCGGAATAATCAGACCAATATTTAAGTCTGGCTGTAAAGCCACAAGCACAAAAGGCACCATCATAATAATCAGCGCGATGATGATATGTACAAATTTAGGTGGAAATGCGCGATTGGAAAAATACCATGCCATCATCAGCGGCATCGCAAATTTCATCACTTCGCTGGGTTGCATACTACCTATTCCAGGAATGGTAATCCAACGTTTAGCACCAAGCCGAGTTTCACCTATAACAAACACTAGCATCAGCATAATTATGCCAAAAATATAAAAATACGGACTAATGGCTTGATAAACTTTCGGTGGCACTTGTGCACACAAAAACATTAAAGTAAAACCAACGGCAAAACTTGTTGCTTGACGTAGTACCATGCCAGTATTTTCAGCAGTTGCACTATAGACAACCATCAATCCAAGTATGGCATTTAGAACTAAAAAACATAATAACCACGGGTCTAAATGTAATTTAGCCCAACGCGAAGAATCGTGCTTTATGCTCATTCCATCTCGAGCGGAATGACGCAAAAAACGATACTGCTGTGAAGGGATCATTTTAAGATTAAGCGTTAAGTAGAATTCAGAAATTATAAGTGAAAGCCACAGCGAATATACCGCTGCAGCTAAAATAATTTTAAGATATTAAGTATTCAGCGCTGACTGTGAAGCCAAAATTAACTTCGCCAACTCTAAATCATCTGGATAGGTAATTTTAATGTTATCCGCACGGCCCTGTACAACTTGCACTGCCACACCAACATATTCAAGCGCACTGGCTTCATCTGTAATTTGCACATGATCTTGCAATGCCTGTTCAATGGCTTTTTTTAGTAACCCCAATGGCGCAATTTGCGGTGTTTGGGCTTGCCACAAATTTGTACGATCAACTGTTTTATTAATCTGCACGCCCTGCTCAACATGTTTGAGTGTATCACGCACAGGCACAGCTAAAATTGCACTACTGTTTTGCTCAATTGCAGTTGTCACTAATTTTTCCAAACATGCAGCAGATACACACGGACGCGCTGCATCATGTACAAACACCCAGTCTTCATCTGAGGCAATTGTAGATAAATATTGTAAGGCATTCAGTACCGAGTTTACTCGCTCAGCACCACCCAAACAAAAGTGTGCGCGCTCGGCATGCGAAAAAGAAAGTGTCTGCACAAAATCATCTTGCTCACCTACAGCCAGCACATAACCTTGTAAAGGCAGTTGATTTAAACGCTGAACAGTATGTTCTAATACGGTTTGATTTTGAATAACTTGGTATTGCTTTAATTCTGTTTTAGAAAATCGACTACCCGAACCCGCAGCAGGTATAACGGCCCACAACTTAAGGTTCTGTAGGCGGGAGCTCAGCGACGTCTGATTCATTGGTACGTAAATCTACTTTTTCATTTGGATCGATATAAATCGGTTTATATTGAGTACTAATTGTACTCATTTGAACAAATGTTTCGTGTGGCTTAACCAAGCCCAAGTCTAAGCGTGCATGCTCTTCAATGGCTTCAACACCATTTTTTAAATCGAAGACTTCTGCAGCCAAAACACGATTGCGTTCTTTGAGTTCATCATTCAGCTCAACTTGTTGCTGAATTTTTTGGGTGAGTTCTTGATGGTCTTTATAACCACCTTCACCAAACCAGTATAAATACTGAAACCCTGCGATCAAAATGATCGCAAGGCCCAATAGTACTTTACTCGCTTTGGAGTCGAATACATTTAACATAGAGAGCATGAGCGCTTAGTTCAAACCTTTGAACTCAGCTTTACCGCGATATGCAGCTTTAGTCAATTCTTCAATACGAAGTAATTGGTTATATTTTGCTACACGGTCAGAACGGCAAAGTGAACCAGTTTTGATTTGGCCCGCTGCTGTACCAACTGCAAGATCCGCAATTGTAGAATCTTCAGTTTCACCAGAACGGTGTGAAATTACAGTAGAGTAACCATTTGCTTTTGCAAGATAGATCGCATCTAAAGTTTCAGTCAATGTACCGATTTGGTTGTACTTGATCAGAATTGAGTTACCAACTTTTTCGTTGATACCACGTTGAAGAATCTTAGGATTCGTAACAAACAAGTCATCACCAACCAATTGGATTTTGTCGCCAAGGATCGAAGTTAGGTAAGACCAACCTTCCCAATCAGACTCGTCCAAACCATCTTCAATTGAGATGATTGGGTATTGTTTAGCAAAACCTGCAAGGTAGTCAGCAAATTGGTTGCTTGTGAATGCTTTATTGCCTTCACCTGCAAGGATGTATTGACCATCTTTGTAGAATTCTGAAGATGCACAGTCAAGCGCAAGCATAATGTCAGAACCAGCTTTGTAGCCAGTTTTTTCAATCGCTTCTAGAATAACTGTAATTGCTTCTTCGTTAGAACGAAGGTTAGGTGCGAAACCACCCTCATCACCCACTGCAGTATTTAAACCTTGTTTCTTTAAAACTGATTTTAAAGAATGGAAAATTTCTGCACCAGCACGTAAAGCTTCAGAGAATGAAGTGAAGCCTACTGGCTCAATCATAAATTCTTGAATGTCTACGTTGTTGTCTGCATGTGAACCACCGTTTAGGATGTTCATCATTGGAACAGGCATTGTTAAAATGCTATTATTACGAAGGTCTGCGATGTATTGGAAAAGTGGGATTTTCTTTTCGTCAGCAGCAGCACGCGCAGCAGCAAGAGAAACTGCCAAAGTTGCGTTAGCGCCTAATTTTTCTTTGTTTTCAGTACCGTCAAGCGCGATCATTGTGTTATCAATGTCTTTTTGTTCGAATACTGATTTACCCAACAATGCATCACGAATTACTGTGTTAACGTTGTTAACCGCAGTTTTAACGCCTTTACCTAAGTAACGAGCTTTGTCGCCGTCACGAAGTTCTAAAGCTTCACGAGAACCAGTTGAAGCACCAGATGGTGCACATGCACGGCCAACTACGCCAGATGCTAAGATAACGTCTGCTTCGATGGTTGGGTTACCACGAGAGTCCAAGATTTCACGTGCACGAATGTCAACGATTTGACTCATGAACAATTCCTCAGTTGATTAATAAAACGATGCGCCAATTAATGACGCATCAATGTTGAAAATTATTAGTGTGTATCAAGCTTCTGAAAACCTTTTACCAAGGTATCGAGCTCTTTTAACTGTGCTAAGAATGGCTCAAGTTGAGACATACGCAATGCGCACGGACCATCACATTTGGCTTTATCAGGATCAGGGTGACCTTCTAAGAACAAGCCTGCCAATCCTGTTGCCATACCAGCACGTGCTAGGGTCGTAATCTGCGCGCGACGTCCGCCTGCAGAATCTTCACGTCCACCCGGCGTTTGCAACGCATGTGTTACATCAAAGAACACTGGAACGTTCATCTGCTTCATCGTGTCAAAGCCCAGCATATCTACAACTAGGTTGTTGTAGCCAAATGCAGAACCGCGCTCACATAGAATCAGTTTATCGTTACCTGCTTCCAAGCACTTATTCATGATATGACGCATTTCATGTGGTGCAAGGAATTGAGCTTTTTTGATGTTGATAATGGCATCTGTTTTTGCCATTGCTTCAACAAGATCCGTTTGACGGCTTAAGAAAGCCGGCAATTGGATAATGTCTGCAACCTCTGCAACAGGTGCTGCTTGGTATGGCTCATGCACATCAGTGATGATAGGCACATTGAAATGTTTTTTAATGTCAGCCAACCACTCGATGCCTTTCTCTAGGCCTGGGCCACGGAAAGAATTTAAGCTTGAACGGTTTGCTTTATCAAAACTTGCCTTAAATACGTATGGAATATCTAAACGCTTACAGATATCTACGTATGTTTCAGCAATTTCAAAAGCAAGGTCTTTTGACTCAAGTACGTTCATGCCGCCGAATAGTACAAATGGCAAATGATTTGCCATTTGTATATCGCCTAAACGTACAATTTCTTGTGGTTTTAATTGTGACATTTAAACTTCCTAGTTTAGTCCTACAATGCCATTACTTGGTTTTTTGATACTGTTTTTTAGCAGCATCAATAAAGCCAGCAAATAATGGGTGACCATCACGTGGTGAGCTGGTAAATTCTGGGTGGAATTGTACCGCAACAAACCAAGGATGTGCAGGAATTTCAACAGTTTCTACTAAACGTTGTACTGGTGAATAACCAGAAATCTTCATGCCTTTTTCTTCAAGCACTGGGATATAACGGTTGTTCATTTCATAACGGTGACGGTGACGTTCGATGATTTCTTCAGAACCGTACACTTGAGCTGTTTTAGTACCTGCAACTAACTCTGATTTTTGAGCACCAAGACGCATTGTGCCACCAAGATCAGAATCAGCATTACGCTGTTGCACTTCACCACGTTCGTCTAACCATTCTGTAATCAAACCAATTAATGGTGATTTAGTAGAACGGTTAAATTCAGTTGAAGTTGCATCTGGAATACCCGCAACATTGCGCGCATATTCGATTACAGCCAACTGCATACCCAAACAAATACCTAGGAATGGCACGCCATTTTCACGAGCGAATTTAATCGCTTGCATTTTACCTTCAGTACCGCGCTCACCAAAACCACCTGGTACTAAGATTGCATCAGCATCTTTTAATACTTCTGCAACATCTTGGCTTTCAAGCTCTTCAGCATTGACATAATCAATCTGAACTTTCACACGGTTTTGAATACCCGCATGTAAAAGTGCTTCGTTTACAGATTTATACGCATCAGGAAGTTCAACATACTTACCAACCATAGCAACACGTACTGTGTATTCTGGGTTAAGCAATGCTTCTACCACATTGTCCCAATCTGTTAAGTCAGCTTCAGGAAGATCGTTATAACCAAAACGTTCACAGATTAAATCATCAACATTTTGTTCATAGAACGTACGTGGAATTTGGTAAATGCTGCGTGCATCTTTACATACAACAACTGCACGTGCTTCTACGTTTGTGAACAGTGCAATTTTGCGTGTTGTATCTGCATCAACATCGTGTTCAGTACGACAAATTAAGATGTCTGGTTGAATACCAATTGATAACAACTCTTTTACAGAGTGTTGTGTCGGTTTAGTCTTTAACTCTGCTGCTGACTTAATGTATGGGAGTAACGTTAAGTGCATAAGCATCGTGCGTTTATGACCAAGCTCAACCATTAACTGACGTACAGATTCCATGAATGGGAGAGATTCGATGTCACCTACTGTACCGCCGATCTCAACGATCGCAACGTCATAGCCTTCGCCTGCGCGAAGTACACGTTCTTTAATATTATCAGTAATGTGTGGAATAACTTGAACTGTACCACCTAGGTAATCACCACGGCGTTCTTTGTTAAGAACATCTTGGTAAACACGACCTGAAGTGAAGTTATTCAGTTTGGTCATTTTCGCACGACGTAGGAAACGTTCGTAGTAACCCAAGTCTAAGTCAGTTTCAGCACCGTCTTCAGTTACGAAAACTTCACCATGTTGGAATGGGCTCATTGTCCCTGGATCGACATTAATGTATGGATCCATTTTTACCATGGTCACTTTTAAACCACGAGCTTCTAAAAGTGCAGCAACAGAAGCAGCTGAAATACCTTTACCTAGTGATGAAACTACACCACCAGTAACGAAAATAAAATGGGTCATTGGGTTTCTCGTACAATCGAGCCTAAATCGGCCTGCAATGTTGCGCAATTTTACTTTACTCTGTACCTATAAAGCAAAGTCAATCCGCATCAATTATTAGAACAATAAACAATTGGCTATTGTATCAGCATTTCCGATAAAAAATTAGTGTAAGTTCATAGGATTTCTATCTTGTGAATTGCTGTTATAATGACAACATCCCTTTCACACCCTATTTTTTGCATTATGAATAAAAAATTTTTGATCTGTGGTGCACTTGCAGCTGGCCTACTCTTAACTGCATGTGTGAAAAAAGAAGCACCAAAGGAAGATGAGCAAGAACACGTTGAAACTGCAGCATCTGAAGCAGCGCCAGCAGAATTTCAAAAGTTAGACGCAACTGACGAACAAGAAATTCCACCAACGCCTCCACATACTGAAGTTATTCGTGAAGAAACGCCTAACACCGTTACTGAAGTTCGTCGTGAATTAGCACCAGTTGCTGAGGCACCAAAACCAGCGCCAGCTCCAGTTCAAAAAGCTGAAGCGCCACGTGCAGAAGACAAGCCAACACAAGCTGTTGCACCTAAAAATACAAGTGCAAGCCAATCTGAAGATGATGCTGTCGCTGCTGCAATTGCCGCTGCAACTCCAGCTTTAGACAACTAATTGTTTATTCTCTAAACAATTCAATAAAAAGCCCAGTTTTGACTGGGCTTTTTATTGCTTGTACATAAATATATATCTGTAGCAAATGACTTACTTTTGCTCACAATCGCTCTTGTAGTTTTTCAGCTAAATACTCAATAAATAAACGAACACGTTTGGGTAAATGCTCTTGTTGATAATATACGGCATGAATCAGCTGTTCATGCGGTTCGATTTGATCATCTAAAAGTTGTACCAAGCGCCCTTCAGCAATATCTTTTTCTAACATAAAAATCGAAAGACAGGCGATGCCCATGCCATGAATTGCAAGCTCGCGTATCGTTTCACCGTTTGATGCCTTAATGTTTGGTCGAATCGTTAGTGGTTTTCCACCGACTTGGATCGGCCACGTATTCATGTGTGTAATTTGACTAAAACCAAGCAAAGCATGTGCTGAAAGCTCCTCCGCATTTTTCGGATGCCCATGCTGCTGAAGATAGTCAGGACTCGCCACCAAACACAATCGACTCTTATATATAAATTTTGCATGTAAACTTGAGTCGTTTAATTTTCCAAAGCGAATCGCGACATCCGCTTTATGCTCTAATAAGTCAATCACTTGATCATGATTCACCAATTCAATCTGTATATGCGGATAACGTGCATTAAATTCAGGAATTAAAGGCACAATGACATGCAGTATAAAAGAAATTGCAGAATCGACTCGTACAAGACCAGAAGTATCGGCATCTAATTTCAGCAGGGAATCTTCCGCCTCGGTCAAATCATTCAGTATTCGTCGGGTTTTAGCTAAAAATAATTGCCCTTCTTGCGTCAGTTTAATTTTGCGGGTTGTTCGTTCCAACAGTGTTACATTTAATTTAGATTCCAAACGCTGTAATGCACGGCTTATGCCAGATGCTGTTTGATCCAGCCTTTCTGCTGCTTTCACAATAGAGCCACTATCTACAATAACAGTAAAAACCTGTAGCTCTTCAATGGTTGATTTCATTGCATATTCGAATTCGTGATTTTTAATCAATAATATATTCCAAACTCATGCATTTTTCTTCACTAAAATAGGCAGCACAATACCATCAATTCAAAAAAAGAGAATTTCTGATGATTGTTCCTCAAATGGGTGTTGGCACATTCCGCCTAGGCGGTCAAACCGTTATAGACTCGATTAAAAATGCACTAAATGCAGGATATCGAGCAATTGATACGGCGCAGATTTACGGCAATGAAGCTGAAGTAGGACAAGCAATCCACGAAAGTCATGTGAATAGCGCGGATATTTTCTTAACTACTAAAATTTGGACTGAAAATTATGCTGCAGATAGACTGATACCCAGCTTAAAAGAAAGTTTAATCAAATTAAGGACTGATGCTGTCAATCTCACACTTATTCATTGGCCAGCACCCGCGCTAGGCGTTGATATTCCTGAATTAATGGAACATTTACTTGAGGCGAAAAAACAAGGATTGACTGAGCATATTGGTATATCCAATTTTAATATTGAGCTCACTCAACAAGCCATTGATCACATCGGACTGGAAAATATTGCAACCAATCAAATTGAACTGAGTCCATATTTACAAAATCAAAACTTAGTTAATTATCTACAGGCGAACAAGATAGATGTCACCTCCTATATGACTTTGGCCTATGGCAAAGTTTTGCAAGATCCAATCCTTTTAAACATTGCAGCAGAACACCAAACTACTTCAGCTCAAATTGCGCTGGCTTGGGCATTACAAAAAGGCTATGCCGTTATTCCATCATCAACCAAACCTGAACATTTAATCAGTAATTTAAAAGCTCAAGACATTCATTTAACACCAGCACAGATGCAAGCCATTGCAACACTTGACAGAAATGCACGTGAAGTGAATCCACCTGAACTTGCTCCAGTTTGGGATATATAATATGAAATTAAATTTTCCCTTAATTGCCTTAGCCGTGGGTGCTTTTGCAATAGGTACAACAGAATTTTCACCCATGGGTTTTCTGCCTGAAATTGCAACAGATCTATCGGTGTCTATTCCTCAAGCAGGTTTACTGATTAGTGCCTATGCCGTTGGTGTCATGATTGGTGCTCCATTAATGACATTATGGTTAGCACGTTTTCCAAAACGTACTGCCCTTATTTTATTGATGGCAATCTTTACGGTCGGCAATATTTTGGCAACGATTGCACCTAACTATCTCGGTTTAATGGCTGCACGCTTAGTCACCAGCTTAAATCATGGTGCATTTTTTGGCTTAGGTTCTGTGGTTGCAGCAAGCGTTGTACCCAAAGACAAACAAGCCAGTGCGGTTGCCATGATGTTTATGGGCTTGACCATTGCCAATATTGGCGGTGTGCCCCTCGCAACGTGGGTGGGGCAAAATATCGGTTGGCGTATGTCTTTTGCCGCTATTACCTTACTGGGCATCATCACCATGTTGGCATTATGGAAAGCACTACCCCATCAGCAACAGACCAAAAGACCTGATGTACGAGCAGAATTGAAAGTATTGACACGCATGCCTGTTGTTTTAGCACTGCTGACCACAGTCATGAGTGCTGGAGCTATGTTCGCGCTCTATACCTATATCGCACCAAGCTTAAAAGTCTTTACCCATGCAAGTCCTGAGCTTATCACTTTCATGTTGGTTTTAATCGGGATCGGATTTTCAATCGGCAACCATTTCGGTGGTAAGTTTGCAGATCAATCCTTAGATAAGACCTTGATTGGCTTTTTAGTCTTACTGATGCTGATGATGCTGTTATTTCCAATTTTAGCTACAACCACCATTGGCGCGGCGATTGCATTAATCATCTGGGGAGCAGCCGCCTTTGCAGTCGTGCCACCTTTACAAATGCGTGTTATGACAGTCGCTCACGATGCCCCTGGCCTTGCTTCTTCAGTGAATATTGGTGCATTTAATCTTGGAAATGCATTGGGTGCGGTCGCAGGTGCCGCAGTGCTAAATCTAAACTTAAGCTATGCTGCAGTATCTTATGCGGGCGCTACACTGAGTGCTCTAGCGTTAATTTTAGTATTGATTCAAATGAAGCTTAAACCTCAAACATCTGTATGTTGCGCACAAGCTGAGTAACATACAAAAATAGCCTATCAACAATAGGCTATTTTGTTTCTAGTTCGCATATAACTTTAAAAAATCAGCCATCAATTTGGTTGCCCACGAATGGGTGTCGACTAAACCTTCATAATAACCACAGTGACTGCCTTTTTTGGTGGTCACCACCACAACATTCGGCATATTTTCAATCACTGCCTTATAGGGTTCTAAATTCTTAATGTGGCAGACAGGGTCGTCTTCTGCGTTCAAAATCATCAATGGAATTTTGACATTATCAAATACATAAATTGGGTTGGTGGATTTGGCGTAAGTTTCATAATCGGCAAAACCTGCCATTTGAAAATAAGCACGTTCAAACTGTGCCAGATTTTTACTTTTCAATACATCAATTAAAGATGGTGTTGCTGACCATGTTGCAGAATAGGGTTCTACAAACTTCTGAAAGAGCTTCTTGGTCATCATTTTACTGTAAAAAGGATGAACATTTTTAAAGCCAAGCTCAGTGTCATAGCCCGGACATAAAGCAAATGCAGCTTTAAATGGTGTTTCCTCCCCTTGTTCGCCTAAATAGCGGACCAATAACCCAGTTCCTGCAGATGAACCTACGCCAAACAAATTCGATTCTGGAAATTTCTGCTGAATAAAGGCAATCTGTTCACGTAAGTCATCTGTTGAACCAAATAAGTTTATTTTGGCAACAGGCATAGGTAAATTGGCATGACCGCGCCTTAAACACAGTGCAATGCGCCAACCAGTATATAGATTAAGATCTCTCACCACTTCTCGCATACTTTCAGGCGTTCCCGTAATCGTATGCATGAGCACCACGGTTGGTACATTTGCAGGCAAATCTAAGCCCAACCATGCAATGGCTGTGATTCCACCATCAGCCATGGTCAGCTGCTCTATGGCATCATATTTAAGCTTCACTTGACGCTTTTTAATGACATCAAAATACAGTAAATGTGCGTGGGTATTCGAAAGCCAAGGCGTAGGACGATATTTTTCATGTAGTTGCTTTAACTTCGGTAGCACATGTTTCATTTGTCCTTCAGGATGATAATAAAGCTGTGGTAATTCTGCACCGATGGCATGATCTACAAAATTTAAAAGAGCCTGACGCCCTTTATGAATCACATTATTCATTGACCTTACCTTCACCTCGCTTCGCACTACAGCAAATCATTTCAATCTTTTCACTTTGACAAACAAAGCCCATTAAAAAACGTATCTCGCTAGCAATATTTGTTTACTAAAGCTACATAAGCAAAAGCATGACGATATCCATCATGCTTTTTATTATTCTGAGATGGGCATTTAAAAAACAGCAGATTTAAGGCTGAAATTTCGCAATGCGCTCACCCATTTGCGCTGCCAAAGCTTCCAATCCACTTTTCGGACGGAGCATGACTTCAAAATCAATCATCTGTCCTTGTTCATTAAACTGAATCATGTCGATCCCTTTTAACTTTTTCTCGCCAACATTAGCAGAAAACTCAAGCACCACATTTAAACCATCTTCTGAGTAAAACTCACGGTGATAGGTAAAATTTTCAAAAATTTGAATCACATTGGTCAAAATAAAAGTCACCACAGGCTTACCCGGATATGGGTTAAACGCGACAGGTGAACGAAACACCACATCCTCTGCCAAGAGTTCATTTAAAATATTCATATCCCGTGTGTCGAGCATTTCGTGCCAACGTGCAACAGATTTTTTTGTTGTTTCAATGGCCATTTTTGTGTCCTTTTTTTATTGATGAATCATTTCCCTCTCCTCAATCCTCCCCCAAAGGGAGAGGACGTCCCACAACTGCACATCTACTTGAATATAGTCATCATGGTTTAGTATGAGGTTGATTAAATCACCGCTGCCAAGTCAGCACCTTGACGAATTGCACGTTTAGCATCTAGCTCTCCTGCTTCTTTCGCACCACCAATTAAATGTACAGATTTACCCGCAGTTTTTAATTGCTCATACATTGCTGTAAAAGGCTCTTGACCTGCACAAATAATGACATTGTCAACATCAAGTACAGCAGGCTGATCATTGACTACAATATGTAATCCTTGATCATCAATTTTTTCATAGCTTGCGCCACCGATCATTTTTACATTGCGGTGCTTTAAGCCTGTACGATGAATCCAGCCGGTCGTTTTACCTAGACCGCCGCCCACTGAACTTGCCTTACGTTGTAATAGGTAAATTTCACGTTTAGGTTGCTCTACTTGCGGTGCTTTTAAACCACCTACATGCGCATAGGTCGTATCAATACCCCACTCATCGTAAAATTTTTCTGGGTTAAGGCTACCGCTTTCCCCTTCATGACTTAAAAATTCAGCCGTATCAAAACCAATACCACCTGCACCAATAATTGCAACGCGTTGTCCTACAGCTTTACGGTCTTTTAATACATCTAAATAACTCAGTACTTTTGCATGCTCAATACCATCAATCTGCAGTTCACGTGGTGTAACCCCCGTAGCAATTACGATGTCATCAAAATCACCTGCTTCAAGCTCTTCAAATGTCGCTTTGTGATTAAGTTTTAATTCTATGTTGGGTGCGAGTTCAATTTTACGTTTGAAATAACGTAGTGTTTCGTAAAACTCTTCTTTACCCGGAATGGTTTTAGCAATATTAAACTGACCACCAATTTGATTCGCCGCCTCAAATACGGTTACTTGATGACCTCGTTCTGCCGCATAGGTTGCAAAGCTTAAACCAGCAGGGCCTGCACCAACGACGGCAAGCTTTTTCACTTGTGAAGTCGACTTAAACAGCAATTCTGTTTCATGGCATGCACGTGGATTCACTAAACACGATGCAATTTTCATTGAGAAAATATGATCTAGGCAGGCTTGGTTACAACCAATACAGGTATTGATTTCATCACTACGACCCTCAGATGCTTTTTCTACAAAAAATGCATCTGCCAACATTGGACGTGCCATAGAAATCATATCTGCATGACCAGAAGCCAATACATGCTCAGCCATTTCTGGGGTATTAATACGGTTAGACGTTATTAATGGGACTTTGACTTGGCCTTTTAATTTTTCAGTGACCCAAGTAAAAGCAGCGCGTGGTACTTTGGTGGCAATTGTAGGAATTCGAGCCTCATGCCAACCAATGCCTGTGTTAATAATCGTCGCGCCAGCTTGCTCGATTGCTTTTGCCAGTTGCACAACTTCTTCAAATGTCGAACCATCCTCAACCAAATCAAGCATTGATAAACGATAGATGATGATAAAGTTTTCACCAACCGCTTCACGTGTACGGCGTACAATTTCTAAAGGAAAACGAATACGATTTTCATAGCTACCACCCCATTCATCATCACGATGGTTGGTACGTTTAGCAATAAATTCGTTAATCAAATACCCCTCAGAGCCCATAATCTCTACGCCGTCATAGCCAGCATATTGTGCAAGGCTAGCGCAGTTTACAAAGTCCGCAATCGTTTGACTGACTTCTGCAGAACTAAGCGCATGTGGTTTTACTGGATTAATTGGGGCTTGAATAGCCGATGGCGCAACATTGTCTGCCTGATATGAATAACGGCCTGTATGTAATATTTGTAAAGCAATTTTACCACCAGCCTCATGAACGGCTTGAGTTACAACTTTATGTTTATCTGCTTCTTCTTTGCTATCGAGCTTATTTCCACCAGCAAAAGTTAGACCTGCTTCATTGGGTGCAATACCACCAGTGACAATCAGCCCAACACCACCTTGTGCACGTTCTGCATAAAATGCAGCCATACGCTCATAGCCACCTGGGGCTTCCTCCAAACCAACATGCATAGATCCCATGAGGACTCGGTTTTTTAATGTAGTAAAGCCCAAATCCAATGGTGCCAATAAATGTGGGTAGTTAGACATAATCTCTCCTTAGCGTGCTTATTTGTGCTGGCTATGTTTATTCAAACTCCAGATTGAGCATGTAGTTAGCTGCCCGAATCTGTGGTTTATGCAACTTATTGCATATATTTATATTCGAGATTTGTTTTTTATGCAACTTGTTGCATAATAAAGTTGTTAAAAATTTTAATGCGGTCCCAACTATGTCTTTAGCTCATGTTTTGCTAACCAGTCTGATTGAAAAACCAAGTACAGGGATAAATTTGGCACGTCGCTTTGACCGTTCTATGGGATTCTTTTGGAATTCGACCCATCAGCAGATATATCGTGAATTAAATGTCATGATGCAAAAAGGCTGGATCTCGACTTTAGAAGATGATGACCACAGTCGTAAAAAAACCTATCAAGTTGAACTACTTGGTCGTGCTGAGTTGGCTGACTGGATGGTCAAACAAAGCCCACCAGGCCAATTGCGAGAAGACCTTATGGTACGCTTACGTGCCGAAGCACAATTTGGTGGCAATACCATGTTGCCCGAATTAGAACGCCACTTGCAGTTACATCAAGAAAATTTAAAATTATACGAAAGTATCTTTGCGAAGGATTTTCCAAACACAGTGCCTCATGACCGTAAATTATTTATTCATAAAATGATTTTACAGCTTGGTATTGATTTAGAGCGAGGCTGGATTCGTTGGCTGGAAGATTTAATTCCTGCTTTAAAGGCCTTTGATGCAACAGCAGATACAGAAAAAAAACATGATGTTTAAATAAAGTGGCTTAGACTGCCATGGCATCTATACTGTACCCACTACTAAAAACATGATTTGAGTTGGATGAATATTAAGCAAATCTTATAGGATCTCTTTGTACCATTCAAATGTGCCAAGATAAATAAAATAAAAAGGAAAAAATATGCCCTATTATCACATGCCAGATGGAGAACAGCTGTTTGTAAGACGCTATGGCCAAGGTGAACCTGTATTGGTGTTATCAGGCTTAGGCATACAAAGTTGGCAATGGCATCCTTTTTTATATCCACACCACAAGAAATTTGAATTTATTATTCCAGATTGGCGTGGTTTTGGTGGCTCTAAACAATGCAAAATTCCTCATTTAGATGCCATTAGTAGTCATTGGCGAGATATTGAAGCATTGCTTCCACAGCTTAATCTGCCTCAGTTTAAAGTAATTGCCTATTCTATGGGTGCAACAACAGCCATGCATGGCATGCAATATGGTCAATTCCACCGCTCTATTCAGCAATATTTACATATTGATCAAACACCCAAAATAAGTGCTGATCAAAGTTGGCCTTTTGGATTATTTGGCGAAAAACATACACAGTTTATCGAAATTTTACAGCAAATCTCACAGGTGCTTAAAGCAAACCCTGATGCCAAAGCCATGCCTGATTTAAAGAGTGCAGACCGTCAACGCCTATTAAACAGTTGGTTAGCATTTATAGATTTACAAGCTGGTAGCAAAGATGCCAAAGCCATGCCTGATTTAAAGAGTGCAGACCGTCAACGCCTATTAAACAGTTGGTTAGCATTTATAGATTTACAAGCTGGTAGCAAAATTGCACCCTTTTTAATTAAGCAAGCCCTGAAATATCCACGCTTGCAAGCACACGTATTACCCATACAACGCTTAGATTATTTGTCTTGGTATATACATAATTATCTTGAGCATCAAGAAGATTACCGAGAAGCACTGACACAACTCACGTGCCCTGTGACTTTTTTTATTGGTGCCGAATCAAAGCTCTACCCAGCCGAAGGTCAACAGCAAATTGCAAACACCATACCGCAAGCACAACAAGTCATTTTTAAAAAATCCGGGCATACACCGCTCTTAAGTGAACCTCTAAAATTTGCCTCTGAAATTGGGCGGTTTTTACATGCGCATGATGCTTAGCCTAATCCATTATTTACCTAATCAACATATTTACAGCATAAGAAATAAAGCTGAGATAAGCTCTTTGTAAACTTTGCCAAAATGCAATTGACTTTTTTTGCAACGATCATTTTTAATAGTCTAAATTGTTGCATAAATGGAAATATATAAATGCTGAGTGATTTGGATGATTTTTATTGTTTTGCCCAAGTGGTCGAACATGGCGGTTTTAGTGCAGCAGAACGTGCCACAGATATTCCAAAATCTAAACTCAGTCGACGTGTATACAACCTTGAAGAACGCTTAGGGGTTCGACTGATTCAACGTAGCTCACGCCATTTTGCAGTGACTGATATTGGCATGAACATATATCGTCATGCCCAAGTCATGATGAATGCAGCACAAGCCGCCCATGACTTAGTTGATCATTTAAGTACAGAACCACGTGGTGTCATTAAGTTAAGTACCCCTATTTCCATTGCACAAAATGAAATCGCGCGCATATTACCCAAATTTTTAAAAAAATATCCTGAAATTAAAGTTCAAATGATTGTGACAAACCGTCGGGTGGATATTATTAATGAAGGTTTTGATTTGGCCTTACGCGTACGCGATAACTTAGACGATGATCCTAACTTGGTCTTACGTAAATTTGAAACCATTGAGCAACATCTCTTTGCCAGCCAAGCTTATTTAAATGAACACGGCAACTTAAAACACCCAAGCGAATTATCACAACATCATATTTTAAGTATGTCAGATGAGCATTTGGATCAAAATATTGTGCTCCACAATGAAGAAAACCAACAAATTAAAATTCGGGTTAATCCGACAGTATTAGGCTCAGATCTCAGTATGTTGGCCGAGCTTGCTCGACAAGATTGTGGTATTGCTTTATTGCCTGACAGTGTTGTAAAAACACATTTAAACTCGGGTGCATTGGTACGAGTACTGCCTACTTGGAAAGCGCCACACGGTACATTTCATGTAGTTTACCCTTCACGTAGAGGCTTATTACCAGCTGTGCGTGTATTTATTGATTATTTAGTTGCTCAACTTAGCAAACACTAATCATCACTATATATGAATAAATTACTCGGGTACTTTATTTACTTTGTAGCAAGCATTGATAAAGTTCAGCACAAAAAAAAGCTTACCCTATGTGTAGGGTAAGCTTGAAATCAGAAACTACAGCTAATTTCTTAAAACAATAATAGACCAAAATACACACAACAATAAATCCTTTTTAACACTAAAAAAGACTTGGAACGAAACTGATCTCTTTGTTTTTAAATTAATTTTTTAAAAAAATTTATCGCTAATATCTATTAAAGTAGTATTTCAGTATAAATTTTAGACTAAAGTCTAAAATTTATACATAACTGCCACTATTGTTAAGCCTATGAGATACTTAGATTTCTGGATATGTTCCATAACCTTCAGGCCATGGAGACAACAATTCAAATCCATCATCAGTTACTGCAACCATGTGTTCCCACTGTGCAGACAATGATTTATCTGCCGTCACCACACCCCAGCCATCTTTAAGCTCTTTGGTTCTGGCTTTACCGGCATTAATCATAGGTTCAATCGTAAACACCATGCCTGTTTTAAGCACTACACCTTGGCCTTGCTGACCATAATGCAACACACTTGGTTGCTCATGGTAAACCTTACCAATACCATGACCGCAATACTCACGCACAACAGAATAACCTTCACGGTGTGCAACAGATTGAATGGCATAACCTACGTCGCCCAATGTTGCACCAGCTTTAACAGCATGAATACCCGCAACCATCGCTTCGTATGTCGTTTCGACCAAGCGTTTTGCTTCAGGTTTAATTTGACCTACATAGTACATTCGGCTGGTGTCACCAAAATAGCCATCTTTAATAATCGCAACATCAATATTAATAATATCGCCGTCTTTTAAGATCGTTTCAGCAGATGGAATACCATGACACACCATTTCATTTGGAGAAATACAGGTTGTTTTGGTATAGCCATAATAGCCAACATTGGCAGGAATAACCTTTAAAGTATTCACAATGAAATCGTTACACAGGTCATCTAAATACTCTGTTGTTACGCCTGGCTTCACATGCTCCCCAATCATTGCTAAAACTTGCGCAGCTAAACGTCCTGAAATACGTAATTTTTCTAAATCCTGCTCGGTTTTAATCGTGATACTGGAAGCTTTCATTACATCATCCTCAAATTCGATACAATAGAGTATAGACCTTTTTACAGCATTTTGTTTTTAATACATGGTTTTGAACTGTCAATCCATAGTAAGTAACGCTAAAATTGCCTGTTTTATAAACAAAAAATACATAGGGCATTAATTTTTTTTAAACAATATTCAAGTCTGCTTAATTTCTCTTATTTTTAAATATATTTCACGCAATCAAACGGATAAATTAAACAACATTTGATCTTTCAATATATTAATATTGGATATTATAAAAAATATTCATCAATAAAATAAAATATTTTGCAAATCAAATTTTACCTGCTTTAAAATTACCGACTTCTATTGGTTAGCCCATCTCCCTTTTACTTATGACAAATCTCCGTACTAGAGATATTGTTGCCTTAGGTTTTATGACCTTTGCCCTATTTATTGGCGCTGGTAACATTATCTTTCCACCGATTGTGGCACAGCAAGCCGGTGAACATGTATGGTTAGCCGCTTTTGGTTTTTTAATCACAGCCGTTGGCCTACCTGTAATCACTATTATTGCTTTATCTCGTGTAAATGGTTCGATTCAAATTTTAAGTTCTCCCCTAGGTAAAGCAGCCAGTATTTTACTGACTGTTGTTTGTTACTTAGCAGTAGGGCCTTTATTTGCAACACCACGTACTGCAACTGTTTCTTATGAAATTGGTTTCTCCGCTTACTTTGGCAACTCTTCAAATACTTTGATGATTTATAGCATCATTTATTTTGCTTTAGTGACCATTGTTTCTTTGTATCCAAATAAAATTTTGGACACTGTGGGCTATTTCCTTTCACCGCTTAAAATTTTAGGTTTAGTGGTTTTAGGTGTTTCTGCATTCTTTATTCCAGCTGGCATCATCCCGCCTGCGGTAGGTAACTATGTAGCAAGCCCTGTATCTGAAGGGATTGTGAATGGTTATTTAACCATGGACACTTTAGGTGCTTTAGTTTTTGGTATTGTCATTGTTAAAGCCATCACGTCACGCGGTGTGTCGGATAGCAAACTGATTACCAAATATGCCGTTATTGCTAGCATTATCTCAGGTATTGGTCTAACACTCGTCTACATTAGCTTATTTAAATTAGGCATGAGTAGCCATGATATCGCTCCAAATGCAACAAATGGTGCAGTGATCCTGCATGCATACGTTCAACACGCTTTTGGTGATATGGGTGCTTATTTCCTTTCTGCAATGATCTTTATTGCATGTATGGTAACTGCTATTGGCCTAACTTGTGCATGTGCTGAATATTTCTCAGAATTAACTAAAATTCCATACAAAGTATTTGTATTAATTTTGATTGGCTTCTCATTAGTCATTTCAAACTTAGGTTTAACTAAATTAATTGCGGTGTCTGTACCAGTATTAAGTGCAATTTACCCACCTGCAATTGCCGTTATTTTATTAAGTTTCTGTGGTAAATTTTTCAACAATCCTTCTCGAATTATTGCACCTGTAACTGGCGTAGCATTCTTATTTGGTATTGTTGATGGTATTAAAGTTGCTGGCTTCTCAGAACAACTACCTGCTTTTCTACAAAATCTACCTTTAAATGAACAGAATCTTGCATGGCTAATCCCATCAGTCATTGTTCTTATCATTGCATTTGTGATTGATAAAGTAAAAAACTAAGCTTTCTTACTTTAATGGAATAAAATCAAATTTTTACCCAAAATTAGATTTTAACAATGACCTATAAATGTCATATTTTATCCAAATATGCTTTTATTCGTCTTCCCATACACTTCTGCAATGTTATCTTTGACTCAGGCTTATCTAGCATCATTTCTATTCTTCATGCTGTGATGCACCAACTGACTAATGCATCAAACCAAACTTATTGATAACGAAACACCACGAATAACGACACTTTAGTACAACATAAGCCGAACAAAAACGCGTACTTATTTATTTTTAGCTTTGATACACTGCCTGACTTTCTTCATTCAGTATTTTATTTCAAGTTTAAGTGATCTCTTAATCCATTCAATCTACGACCTACAAAACTGGTCCATATTTTGCTTTATTAAGCTATAACCCCGCTATTTTGCACTGTTTTAAACCATGCAAAATCGCAGGTATTTAGAAATATTCAACTTCGTTAAAGTACTTATTTTTTTTAAATGCATGTGCTAAACACTGTTGAATATTTAAACAATTCCACCACATACACAAATTTCATGACTTAACATGTCAATATGACAAAATAATGACATTAGTGCTTGAAATACACTCAAAATCACAGTAAAACTGTAATTGAAATCCAGACTAAAACATTAAGGTTTTAGTACCAACAACAAAAAAGGAGGGATGGAGATGTTATCTATACATTTCAACAAGCAATTCTTCATTAACGCTCTAAAGGCAAATAAGAACATGGTGACGTTTGTCAGCACAACTTTTGCCCTCATGTTGACGTTATTAATACAAGGGATGATTCATGGCAACTTAAAGCCAGAATATTTCATGTATGCAATCATCGTCTCGTGTGCTTTTTTTGTTTGGGCTGTTGTAGACCAAAAATACCGTCGTAATACTTCTTCTCAATATTTCAAAGATTGAAAGGTGGATGACTCCGTCATCCATCTTCAATCAAAATATACAAATAATAAAAACAATATCTTTCCCTAAAATATTTCATTCCCACAACCCCCTTTAAACACATAAGTTCAGCTGAGAAAGCGCATAAGCGTACCTAAAATTAATAATAAAGTTGCCCCCAATTCCCCTATCACCAGCAATAACATAGCCAAACTCATGCACCAAGTTGGCACAGTCCATTTTGAGCCTAAACGATGAGGCGTTTTAAATTGATTTGTGGTGTCCTGTAAAACCCCGTGTAAGATATAACTTAAAATAGAGAAACTAAAAAAAACTAAATTAACCCAAACGCATAGCAAATTCACCCACTCAGGAAATTGCGAAAAATAGGCCAACACAGCCAAAATAAGCGACGCAGGTGCATATAACAAACTACTACGATGCGCGATATCTACATAATAGTGCGCTCTAGCCTGTATCGAATGACGGATTTGCCAATACTTCCATACACCAGTAAGCATGCCTACCCATAAAAACAGCCCACTAAATACAATGGCGCATTGCACTGAAACTGATATTAATAAATGATCCATTTAATTTTCCTTATTTTACTTTATGGTCTTCCAACTGACTTTAAAGTCACTCTTTTAGCAAGTTTCTTTTTAGAACTCGTGTAAATTAAATCATGACTTGTTTTTTATAAATACCTTCATCATGTCTGAATTTGAAGCACTTCCTATTGTATGTAAAGATGGCTATCAATTGGCTGCACGTTTTTATGCACATACCAACAAAGAAAAGCAAAATTTACCAGTTTTAATCTGCCCAGCTACAGGTATTACCAAACAGTTTTATCATAGCTTTGCGACATGGTTGAGCGAACAAGGTTTTGATGTCATGGTATTCGATTTTAGAGGCATTGGCGAATCACTACACGGTCAACTCAAGGACTCAACAGCCAGTATCGTTCAATGGGGTGAATTAGATATTCCTGCCGCGATAGATGTGCTGTTAAATAAAACCCATGCTCAACAGGTCTATTTACTCGGCCATAGTGCGGGTGGTCAGCTTATGGGGGTTAATGCCAACCATCATAAAGTGGCCAAAGTTGTTGCGGTGTCTGGCTCAAGTGGTCATATCAAAGGCTTAAAAGGACGCACAAAAATACTTGCACCAATAATGTTTAAAGGTATTTTTCCACTTGCTCGTTTAACATTAGGCTATGGCCCAACCAATGCAATTGGCATGGGTGAAAACTTACCCAAAGATGTTGCGCGTGAATGGGCACAATTCTGTTCAAAGCCTGGTTATATTCTTAATGCTGTCGGCAAAACCATTCATGAAGACTTTCACTCAAAAGTACATACTCCAATTACAGTACTTTGGTCATCTGATGATGAAATTGCCACGGAAGCCAATGTAAGAGACTTACTCCGCCTCTACCCAAATGCCCATACCGATATGATTGAGCTTAAACCAGCCAGCTATAATCATAAAATGATTGGTCACATGCTGATGTTTAAAAAGTCGCATCAAAACCTTTGGCCTGTGATCGCTAAGCAATTATTAATAGCTTCGTAAGGCATCAACGCAAAACCTGAGCCTTCATATCGAAATGAAATACACAATATAAAGACTCAAAAAAAGTCCATTTAATTATTTAAATGGACTTTGTAGAGCAGATGCACAAACCAAATTAATCTATAAATCCATCTTTTCTTAGCTTTTGATCTGTAAGAAATTCACGGATCACAATAGTGCTCAGTACAATAATCGCGACTAAAATACCCGCTGAAATGGTTACTTTAGTAAATATTTCAGAACTTAATGGCGAAAACCACAGTTGAGCAATGGCCAAAATGCACCACAAGACAGAAATGATTAATGCACTAAAAACACCATATTTCATCGCTCACGCTCCAGTATGACAACATAAGCCTCACGTTTCCAAAACAGCAACATGCGACGGATGTCTTTTTCCATAGTAATGACAGCCCAACCTTGTTGTGCATTTTGGTTTAAAAAATTTGTAAACTTTACAGGATCAACCTTTGATGAGCCTAAAAGCAAAGAGCCCAGCATACCTTCCTGATAAATAACAACTTTATATTCTTTCATTTTATATTATCTTATATTCAATTAATGTCATGCATTAAATATGCGATATCAGTATACATAGCATGTTATGAGCGAACAACACAGCAAAGTAGTTTTATAAGCTGTAATTTTTTGAAATATATGCTTTAATATACGCAGTATGAGATGAGCCTTATATGAGTATCACGCGAGTGATACGACTAGCCCCTTAACCATAGGGGCTTTTTAGTATCTAAAATTTAACAAATATAGAATTATTGAATATCAAAAACCCAGTTACGCGCTTGCGTATCTGTTGTAGTTTCACACACATAGTAGTCATGATCCCATGCATCTTGGTTAAAAATTTCTTTTTTAAAGTAAGTAATTGACTTACCATTTTCTACACAAGTAAAGCTTTCACCTTGGTCTTTTACTTGAGTTCCATTCAGAAATCCACCTATGCAGAGAAATCGAGTTTGTTTAGGCATTTTACATCAAATTTTAAATAAACATTTCAGCAGATTAAACAGTGTATCCATTTAACTGTAAAGCAATTGCCAGCCTTTTCTGGATCAATTGCTGATGGTGATTAAATCAAAAACTCATCGCACAAAAAACCACCAATAAAAGACCTAAACGATCAATTATCAGTGGTTATACGTGGATTTTCTTATACAGGCTAAAAGCCTTCTGCACTTATTGAGTATTAGGTGAAACCATTTGTTCTGGTCGTACAACTTCATCAAACTGCTGTTCAGTCACAAGTCCTAACTCAACTGCAACTTGCTTTAAAGTTTTACCTTCTTTATAAGCCGTTTTAGCCACTTTAGCTGCATTTTCATAACCAATAACTGGGTTTAAAGCCGTGACTAACATAAGTGAATCATGTAAGAAATGATCAATTTTTTCTCGGTTTGGCTCAATCCCTACTGCACAATGGTCATTAAAGCTATTACAAGCATCACCCAACAACTGAATAGATTGTAATAAATTAAATGCAATAACAGGCATAAACACGTTTAATTCAAAGTTACCTGAAGCACCTGCAATATTTATTGTGGTGTCATTCCCCATTACTTGTGCGACAACCATAGTCATTGCCTCACTTTGAGTTGGGTTTACTTTACCTGGCATAATGCTTGAACCAGGTTCATTTTCAGGAATTCTCAACTCACCAAAACCACAGCGAGGGCCACTTGCTAACCAACGAACATCATTGGCAATTTTATTTAAACTGGTTGCTAATGTTTTTAAGGCACCTGATGCAAAAACGGCAGCATCTCGCCCTGCTAATGCCTCAAATTTATTTGGCGCAGTCACAAATGCCAAACCCGTTAAACTTGCCAATTGCTCTGCAGCTTTCACGGCATAATCTGGATGCGCATTTAAGCCTGTACCTACAGCTGTGCCACCTAATGGTAATTCGTACAAACCTTCTAGAGCTTGATGTAAACGTTTTAATCCATGGTCTAACTGTGACACATAGCCACTAAACTCTTGACCCAATTTCAGTGGTGTCGCGTCTTGTAAATGTGTACGGCCAATTTTTACAATATCTGCAAATTCTTCAGATTTTGCCTGCAAGGTGTTGCGTAATTGAGTGACTGCAGGAATAAGGAGTTCATTGATTTGTAAACTTGCTGCTACATGAATGGCGGTTGGGAATGAGTCATTTGTTGATTGTGCACGATTCACATGATCGTTTGGATGAACTGGCTTTTGTGAACCTAATGGATTCCCCAGCTTTTGATTCGCAATATTCGCAATAACTTCATTGCAGTTCATATTACTTTGCGTGCCAGAACCTGTTTGCCAAACTACTAAAGGGAATTGTGAATCCCACTGCCCAGCCATCACTTCTTCAGCTGCACCCACAATATATTGTGCCAAGTCCTGTGGAATTTGATTCAACTCTGCATTGGTTAATGCCGCTGCTTTTTTTACCAATCCCATCGCACGAATCATTGGTCGAGGTAAGCGTTCTGCACCAATTTTAAAATTTTGTAGGCTACGCTGTGTTTGCGCTCCCCACATTGCTTCGCTTGGTACTTCAACCTCACCCATCGTGTCATGTTCAATACGTGTTTGCATGTTACAACCCTATTTCCTTGTTTAAGACCTTGGCTTTAGCTAATTAAACAATACTTTGCTATGGCTGATTTGAGTGTATGAAATCCCCAAACAATTGTAAATAAGAATCAATATCAATTATCACGCTTTTTACAATCCTCTCGATCGTAAAAATATATGTCACATCACCATATTCATTTCATGTTTTGAACGTAGGGGAATTAACGTTATTGCCCACGTAGAATTTGCTGATAGAAATTCCACTCATCTTTGAGCATTTGCTGCAAATTTCGCACAGGTTTCCAGCCTAATACTGCTTCTGCTTTACTTATATCTGCACCTAAACGGTCTAACTCTTCATTTGGATAGTAACTCGACTCCACTGTTTGAATGGTGGTTTGTGTCACTTCTGCAATTTCATCTAATAGTTTTTGGATAGATATTAACTCACCCGCAATATTAAAGGCTTCACATACCTGTTGCTGTTGGCTCAGCCATTCCAAGCTTTTACTAATCGCATGGCAGGCATCTAAAACGTGTAAAAAGCTTCGCTCATTGGTTTTATCATCTGTATTAGCATGCTTACGTAGCTCAATAAAATCACGTTGCATGGCACCAGCTTGCATCGCTAAAGGCACAATATTTTTAGGTAAAGGCATTACAAACTCACCTAAAATACCTTGCTCTAAGGCACCCGCAATATTCGATAAGCGCAATATCACAATTTTCCATTCACTGTCGGTGCGAGCGGTATCACGTATAATTTCTTCAACCATTTGTTGAGATTTAATATAGGGATTTGGATATGCATAATGAAAATCCATATCCTCTTTTAGTTGCGCAGAGGATTTACCATATACAGCTAAGCTTGATAAATGTACTAAAGTACGCACACCTGTGCGTTGCATAGCACGCATTAAACTCATAATACAGCTTACATTATCGTTATAGTATTCCAGAGGTTTAAGCACAGATTCTTCGAGTGACTTAAACCCAGCAGCATGAACTACAGCACTCACAGAATACTGCTCAAACACTTTATTTAAGGCAGGTGTATTGCGGATATCAATTTTAACAAAGGGCACATACATGCCAGAAATAAATTCCAAGCGCTCTAAAATTTGTAAATTCGCATTCGATAAATTATCAACAATAATGACTTCTTGTCCTTGCGCTAAAAGACTTAAAGCAATATGTGAGCCTATAAAGCCTAAACCACCCGTGACTAAAATCATTCTTTATCAACTCCACTTCTGAATCAGTAAGCTATGTTTTATTTGAATTATTTTGATGCTCTGTGTAACAGATCCACAGATATCTAAACCAAATAAGCCAGCTCACAATTTCTCTTGAGCTGGCGAATATTCAAGAAAATTATAGTTATATATTACTGTTTAAAAAAAAGTCATTTGTTGTTGTTATGAATACCAACTGTATGTTGAATATAGCCAGAATTATAAAAACACACCTAAAAAAGCAGTCTAATTTTTACTAAATCAATCAATCTTTCTCATACATTTTTTATTTTAATCATTCACTTATACCACTAAGAAAGAAACTTTAACTCAGTCTCTTTTGAATAAAATTCAACTATGCTTAAAATTTATCTGTGATCATGACCGCAAATTTTTGCATTTTCTCAACCCAATACTTATTATATTTTTGATACTTATTAAAATTTTATAAATCACAATGCTTCATATCATTGGAATTATCATTCTACTCTTTATTGCCTATCATTACAGACTTGATCAAGCATCTGGGGTTGGGGAATATCTTTTATATATGCTCATTGCATTGATTGTAGTTCTATTAAGGAGTGCATGGCGTACTCTAAACTAGTATTTTAAATTTTACTCATGCCATATCAGTAATCCAAATTTCTAATTCTATGTATGCTTTATCTATTTTAAATACATTAGACTTCTTTAATAAATCATTTTTTGAACTATGAACATTCATGATGTAAGTTCCCTCTCCTTTAAAAAATTGGAAGTACTGATTCGAAAGGGAGAGGTTTTTTATACTTAAAACCTCCTCATCCTTTTGCGGAGCTTACTCTTCACTCCAAAGGGAGAAAGGACTTTCATTAGTCATTTAAGTACCAACTCATGATCATTTTTTGACTTTTGAATGAACCCTATTCAATACAAAAAATAGCACTTGGCCACTACGACATAATTTTTTGCTTCTTCTAAGGTTCAGTTTTTATTTCTCTTACAACCCACTCTAAAAAATTTTTCTTATCAAAAAATTCAGGTGCTGCATTTGCAAAAATACTTTTTTCAATGTTGTTAAATATACCTTGAAATTCTAATGATCTATGTGCCTGAAAACCTGACTCTACGCCTTCATGAAGTGCTTTAAAAAAAATGGAAAGTTGCATAAATCGACTTTTGGTATCTAGTCCGTCAAATTCAGCTACAAAGTTATATATTTTTCAACTACTAACTTGGGGGTTGAGTAAATCATCGAAGTTTCATCTTATTATGTTCAACAAAAAACTAACACAACCAAATATTAATACAACAAAAAATTATATCTAAACTATTATTTATTAAGTATTTTTAACAATAATTCAAGTTTCTTAAGTAATTACTCATATAAAATCCATCTAACTATCAGTTGAATAAATTGGCACACTACCTCTACTCTAAATACAATATTTTATTAAAAAAAACTGCTTCAAGATAAGCAAGCCAAACTAAAACACCTTAAAGATTGATTAGAAACTACAGCAGTTTATAGCGAAGATTTTATGTTCTTTTCCATGGTTTAACACTGGTCAAATATATCTTTATATTGAGTTGATTCATGACTTTAAATAGCTCCTTGTACTTCTACACAATACATTTGAGAAATGCTCAAGCTGCAGTTCCTTTAAGCAATAATAAAATAGTTTAATTTTTCATGATCAAGCTCGGCACAAATTTCTTAGGTCATACTAAACCATCATTTTTGATGAAGAATTTTATTTTTTTCACCCGTTATTTTATTAGCTACTTAATTGAGCATTAAGCAAGTTGACTATTAGGAGCAACTAAAAACAATTGACTAAAGTTGTATACGAGAATCGATTTAAGGAGCATCAATAGTAAATTGTCTGTAATGTGTTTTGAGTGATTATCCAATCATTGGGTTGATCTCTTAACATTTAAAATAATCATTCTTAAAAGACAGGATAATTTAATCTAGCCTATAACGAGATCATTAAAATTATGGCACCTGAAATTATTGTATAATGTCTTTTTCTGATAACGTCTAAATTCAGTTGCTGTTGCAACTAATTTTTGCAGTGAAAGTATGAGTACCTTATTACTAATTACCTCCTCTCCTACATCTATACATGCATGGCATGCTTTAGGTTTAGCACAAGCATTACATTTGAAAAATGAAGCTTTTCGAGTTTTTTTCTATCAAGATGGTGTCGCTGTTGCTAATACATTGCAATGGGTGCCCGATGACCAACGTAATTTAACTAAAGAATGGCAAAAGCTCGAAATTCGCTTACCTGTGTGTGTAAGTGCAGCACTTGCACGTGGCATTAGTGATGAAGAAAATGCCAAGCGTCATCATATTCAGCATTACAATCTTGCTGAAGGCTTTGAATTGATTGGATTAGGTGAACTCGCAGATGCAGTTCAGTCTTCAGAGCGTTTAATTCAATTTTAATGAATGTTACTGGCTTAATTTGCTGTATATAAAAGGTTTATCGTGTGAAAAAAGTACTCGTTATATTAACCCAAGCCAACTTAAGTAGTTTGCAGGTGCATGAAAGCCTTTCTGCAACGATGGTTTTGGCTACTTTTGGCTGTGAAGTCAAAGTACTATTACAAGATGCTGCCTTAAGTTTACTGGCTTCAGATATAGAATTTAATCAAATAAAGCATGCATTTAAAGTTGCATCCAATATGGTGGAAAGCTTTGAATTTTATGACTTAACACCAGTTTTAGTTGAAACTAAAAACCAAAGCCAACGTTGGGTACAAACAACAGAACAAGAGCTTGAGTTTGTTGAACTCAATGCAACGCTCATTCAGCAATTTGACCATGTTTTGTATTGGTAAGGAATAATGCAATGAATACATCGACATTATTTTTAGTTCAATCCAGCTACGCGAATACGCTCTCCGTATTAGAAAAATTGCAACAAATGGCAACATCAACAGATCGCGTGGTACTGATGGGTGATGCTGTCATGCATGTGGCACAGCCCACGCTAGCAAATTTTTCATGTGCGATTTTAGACACCGAGAAAGCATTAATACCAGCTGATAGCGCTTTGGAGCATTTAGCTGTATTGAACTACGCTCAATTTGCAACACTATGCCTTCAATATACCCGTGTGGTAACCTTAAAATAAGTGGTTATTTAAAATGAATTTAGCCTTGGACCAAGATGGCCATTTAGTCGATTACAGCATTTGGAATGAACAGGTTGCACAAGAGCTGGCTAAATCTTTAGATTTAGAATTGACGGCTTGGCACTTTGAAATTTTGCAAGCTGTGCGTCAATTTTACCAACAATTTGGGCATTCTCCTGCAACACGCCCACTCATCAAATTTCTGATGAAAACCGTGAGTCAAGACATTAACAATGCAATCTTGCAAGAAAAGTTTAATACTGGCTTAGTGGCACGACATCTTAGCCGTTTAGCGGGTGTACCCAAACCTGCAAATTGCCTTTAGTCACGTACCGTTAATTTTACCTTTCCCAAAAGCGCCAATTGGCGCTTTTATACAACCTGATTGAGCTGATTCAGCTTGGTATAATATGCTTCCGTAAACACTGCTTTGACCTGTTTCGCATGTAGTAGCTCACCACATTCTGAACAGACCATCATCGGTTTAAAAACCTGCCCACAACGCTTATGGACGTACTGAACCGGTGAGCCTAACCCTTCATCCATCCATTTATCAGCCCACGTATTCATGGCCATTAAGAGTGGATAAAGCTCTAAGCCTTTTTCAGTCAGTCGATATTCAAAACGCTCCTGCCGATCCATATACGGCGTTTTTACTAAAATTTGATGCTCAACCAAACGCTTTAAACGGTCAGAAAGTACATGGCGAGTTAAACCTAGATTTTCTTGAAAATCATCAAACCGATGCATACCCAAAAATGAATTGCGAATAATTAGTAAAGTCCAGCGGTCGCCCAGAACTGATAATGCCCTAGCGATGGAACAAGGTTGATTACCAATTTCTTCCCATTTCATGAATTTGAACCCTTAGCAACTTAAGTCTTATACGCGTATGCATGCTGTTGGTATGCATACCATTATTTTATAGCATGATTGTGCATGGCAATACATCTTGTCATTATAAGGTTGAAATTCAGCTATTTTGTATACATGTGTATTTTTAGAACAAACAGCCTATTACAGAAGGACTGCTGTGTTTTTATAAAAATACATATAAAACAAATAAATACAAACATAAAAGTTTTATTTTTATTCACATTTTGATTAATTATTATTTTATATACATCTGTACTTTTTTCAATATTATGTTATTTTTCCATCAATTTTTTTCTACACCGTCATCTCCCTGACCTGTCTGCTATGAAACTTACAACGCTTCAATCTGCCATTTTACTCAGTGCATGTGTTAGCCCTATGGCTTTTGCAGGTGGTTTAGACCGTTCTGGTCAATCTATTTCTGCCTTTTTACAGCCAGGTAATTACTTTGAAGCTGGTATTTCCGTGCTTGATCCTTCTGTTTCGGGGCAGGACAAAAATGGGAAGGCTGCCAATGATATGGCGGGTGATTATTATTTCCCAACTGCAGCCTTAAAAGTTCAAGCTACAGATCATATTTCTTTGGGTTTGTTGTACGACCAACCTTATGGTGCAGATGCCAAATATGAAGGCGAAAATGCGTTTGTCTCTGGCGCGAATGTTGCACCATTCGGTATTTCTGGCGGTACAGAAGTTACCGTTAAAACACAAAGTCTATCTTTGCTTATGGGTTATCAACCCAATGAAAACTGGAACATTTATGCTGGCCCTGTTTACCAGTCTGTAAATGGTGATGTGAAATTACGTGGCTCATTATTTTCTGTTTTAGATGGCTATAACTTAGAAACAGGAAATGACTATTCATGGGGCTGGTTAGCAGGTGTTGCTTATCAAATTCCTGAAATTGCCTTAAAAGCATCTTTAACCTATCGCTCTGAAGTCGAACATAAAATTGATGCGAAAGAGCAAATTAATTATGCACGTATTGCATTAAAACCTTACGAGACAGCAGGTTTACTCAATTTAAGTACTAACCCTATTGATACTTTTACCTTTTCTACACCACAGTCAGTTAACTTAGACTTGCAAACAGGGATTATGGCCAACACCATTGCCTTTGCAAATATTCGCTGGGTGAACTGGTCTAATTTTGTTGTACGTCCTTTTAAATTAGATCAAGTGAGCCAAGCCACAGGCCCGCTGGTTGGTAAACCAAATGGCTACAATCTTATTGACTATAAAGACGATCAAATTTCTGTGAATGCAGGTGTAGGCCGTAAGTTTAACGATAAATGGGGTGCAAACCTTTCTGTAGGTAGGGATTCTGGCGCAGGTAATCCTGAGAGATGGATCCGTAAATTTGAACAACTCCTATAAGTGATATTCTGCTCCTCAAATGATGTTATAAACATCAATATATGGAGTATTTTATGGCACGTAGACCAAGAAGAAATCATTCAAATGATTTT
>NZ_JACAXE010000021.1:0-60030 GCF_013391565.1 Acinetobacter sp. SwsAc6 | reverse complement strand
CTTTAAGTTCTTGGCAAATTCTTTGGCTAATGCCAGCATTGCTTCATCTTTCATGGTAAACACCTGTGTTGCCCCTAACAGCGTTGAGGGATAGTCTAAGCGTTTACACAGTTTTATTTACAGTCTCTGTAAAAACTCTGAGTCTGCCCAGTTAAGTGATGTAAAAAATCCTGCTCACGTAAGCGGTTATGTTGTAAGTAATTTAATAGACTGCGTCCAGCATCTGTCACGTAGCATGGCCGTTCACGCACAATTAAAATATGTCCCAAACTTTTTTCTAAGCTTTGTACACGCAAAGTCACAGCAGAAGCAGTAATGGATAAACGGATGGCCGCAGCCTCAAAACTGCCTGTTTCAGCCACCGCTAAAAATGCATCGCATTGTTTATGATTCAGCATATTGATCTTTACTTAAAATAATTTAGTTAAGTTGATATTTTCTTAATAATACTCAATTTTAAACAGAAGCATTGATAATAAGCCTCATCTTTTTCATGTTTGATGCTTATGTGGCATACCTATATTCAAGGTCTTTTAGTTGGCCTTAGTTTAATTGTGGCGATTGGCGCGCAAAATGCATTTGTATTAAAGCAAGGCTTAAGACAAGAGCATGTGTTTTGGATTTGCTTGAGCTGTGCGCTATCAGATTCAATTTTGATTGTCTTAGGTGTGATTGGTTTTGCAACAGTGTTGCAACATTATCCAGAAATTGTGCAATTAGCAAAATGGGGCGGTGCATTATTTTTGCTTTGGTATGGCTATATGCATGCTAAGCAAGCACGACGTGGCCAGTCTGCTATTGAACTCAATAATGCAAGTGTACAAGGCTTAAAACATTTGATATTCATTAGTTTAAGTCTGACATGGTTAAATCCACATGTTTATTTAGACACCGTTATTCTATTGGGCTCTATTTCTGCACAATTTGAGGCTGTTGCATATTTTGCAGCAGGTGCAATTACGGCATCATGGTTATTTTTCTTTGCACTGGGTTATGGAGCACGTGTATTAATTCCAGTGTTTAAAAGTCCTAAAGCATGGCAAGTTTTAGATGGTCTCATTGCGCTGGTGATGTGGAGCATTGCTTGGTCTTTAATCTTTTAGTAATAAAAAAGCCTATTTTAAAATAGGCTGATTGAGAAGCTTTGCTTGAAAAAGTGCGTGTAATTTTGTCGCGCGTGGTGCTTGTGCTTATGCAGATTGAAGGACTTTTAGGTCTTCTAGAACTGCTTCAGCATGCCCAGCAGCTTTTACTTTACGATATTCTTTTACCAATTTACCTTCATGGAAAATAAACGTCGAACGCTCGATGCCCATCACTTTTTTGCCATACATATTTTTTTCTTTAATGACATCAAATAGCTGACAAAGAACTTCTTCTTTATCACTGATTAAATTAATGCTGAGGTTTTGTTTTTCAGTGAAGTTTTGATGTGCTTTTACGGAGTCACGTGAAATACCAATAATCGTGGTATTAAGTGCATCAAATTGGTCTTTTAAGCAAGAAAAGCCGACTGCTTGTGTGGTACAGCCAGGCGTTGAGTCTTTTGGGTAAAAATAAACAATCAGCCATTCAGTTGCCAATTCAGCTAAATTGACTTCACCTGTTGTTGCAGGGAAGGCGTGTTGAGGTAGGGTCAAATCAGACATGGGCTGTTCCTTCAAAAATGATGCTGTTATATCAAAATATATAGTGAAGATAATCAATCTATCATACAGAAGTTCGTACGAAGAGGTACAGTGAGTGCTTGGATATACGTAAGCAAGAGATTGCCAAAGATAAAAAAGCCTGCAATTTGCAGGCTTTTTAGTGCATCAAAAAATTATTTAGATGCTTGAGCAGATTTCATTGCTTCTTCAGTTAAGGTTTTTAATTTACCTGTTAACTGAGGGCCAAAACATGCTTGTAAATCTTTATTTTGTTTTTGAACAAAAGCTAAAGATGCAGGGCTTTTCTTTTGGTTAATTGCACTTTGGATGTCCCATTTTTGTGCATTCGTCAAACGACCGTCTGCTTCAACAGCACAAGTACAGTATTTGCTGACTTCAGCAGCAGATAGCTTTTTACCTTTGCCAGTTTCTTCTTTACAAACATTAATTAACGCAGATTTAACGTTAGTGCTTTTATAAGCTTGCTGTAATTTGTCATTGTCAGCATGAGCAACAGAAGCAAATAGTGCTGTTGCAGATACTGCAATAGAAAGCATAATGTTTGATTTTAGCATATTCATAAACTCTACCTTGTTATACCGGTATATAACGTGTTGGATCTGCAACTCCTGCATCTGCAAAGCCTTGCTTACGCAGACGGCAGCTATCGCATTTACCACAAGCACGTCCTTGGTCATCTGCTTGATAGCAAGACACCGTTTGGCTATAGTCTACGCCATGTTCTATACCTAAGCGAATGATATTTGCTTTGGATAAATGTAACAGAGGTGTTTCAAATTTAAGAGGTTTTCCTTCAACGCCAACTTTTGTTGCTAAGCGCGCCATGTTAGCAAAAGCCTCAATAAATTCAGGACGGCAGTCTGGATAGCCTGAATAATCAACGGCATTGATGCCAATGACAATTGCTTCAGCACCAAAAACTTCTGCTGCTGCGAGGGCATAAGATAAGAAAATCGTGTTACGTGCTGGTACATAAGTAACAGGAATGCCTTCTTGCTCATGGTCAGGTACTTCAATACTGTGATCAGTAAGTGCAGAGCCACCTAAATTACCCAAGTCGATATTAATTACACGGTGTTCAACACCTGCTTGTTTAGTCAGTTGCTGTGCAGCGACTAATTCAGTCGTTGAGCGTTGACCATACATAAAGCTAAGCGCAATACATTCATAGTTTGACTGTGCCCATGCTAAGCAAGTAGTAGAGTCTAAGCCACCAGATAATAAGACAATCGCGCGAGGACGCATGTTCAAATCTCCAAACATTCTTTAATACTATTAACGACCAGTTTCGTCATTCCAAAGAAGTTTATGCAACTGAAGTTGGAAGCGGACAGGGAGATGGTCATCTAAAATCCACTGCGCAAGATCACGTGCAAGTTGAGGAAGACGTACAGCACCTTTCTCTACAGCAAACGCAGGAGAGAACCATACGGTGCTGACTTTTTGATGCAATTGGAACTGTTCAACTTGCTGTTTTGACCATTCATAATCTTCACGATTACAAATGACAAATTTAATTTGATCGTGCTCAGTTAAATAATCGAGGTTACTAAGCAAATTCCGTGCAGATTCGCCGGAAGTTGGGGTTTTTAAATCTAAAACTTTAGATACACGAGGGTCTACTTTGGACACATCCAAAGCACCACTGGTTTCTAATGACACTTGGCAACCTAAATCTGCAAGTTTGGTCATGAGTGGAAGTGCATTGGGCTGAGCTAAGGGCTCACCACCTGTAACGCAAATATAAGGCGTTTTAAAGTCGAGTGTAGTTTGAATAATTTCTTCTAATGATTGGCGTTGACCACCTTCAAACGAATATGTGGTATCGCAATAGGTGCAACGTAGAGGGCAACCTGTAAGACGGATAAATACAGTCGGTAAACCAGCTGCATTGGCTTCGCCTTGCAATGAATAAAAGATCTCCGTAATACGTAAACCCGCAGAAGGATCAGAAACAGGAATGGCGGAAGATCGAAGCGTACTCATAGCAAAATTAAACCATAGTTTAGAAAACAAAAATCTCTACGATCATGACTGATCGTAGAGACACAAAAGAGATGAATAAAGAATTATTCGTCGCGTAGAAGATCGTTCAAGCTTGTTTTCGCACGTGTTTTAGCGTCAACTTTTTTCACGATAATTGCTGCATATAGGCTGTAAGTACCGCATTTAGAAGGAAGGCTACCTGCAACTACCACAGAGCCCGCTGGAACGCGACCGTAGTGAATTTCGCCTGTTGCGCGGTCATAAATCTTAGTTGATTGACCAATGAACACGCCCATAGAAATTACAGAACCTTCTTCTACAATCACGCCTTCAACGATTTCAGAACGTGCACCGATGAAGCAGTTGTCTTCAATAATTGTTGGGTTAGCTTGAAGCGGTTCAAGTACGCCGCCGATGCCTACACCGCCTGAAAGGTGAACGTTTTTACCAATTTGAGCACATGAACCTACAGTTGCCCATGTATCTACCATTGTACCTTCGTCAACGTAAGCACCAATGTTTACATAAGAAGGCATTAATACAACGTTTTTCGCTTGGAAAGAACCTTTACGTGCTACAGCTGGTGGTACAACACGTACACCTGCAGCTTTAAATTGTTCTTCAGTCCAACCTGTGAATTTAGTGTCTACTTTATCGTAGAATTGAAGGTCACATGACTCGATTGGCTTGTTGTCATTTAATTTAAAAGATAACAATACCGCTTTCTTAACCCATTGGTGAACAACCCACTCACCATTGATTTTTTCAGCTACACGTAAAGAGCCGTTATCAAGGCCAGCAATTACTTCCTCAACTGCTGCACGTACTTCAGCAGGGCAGTCTGCTGCAGTGAAGTTAGCACGGTTGTCAAACGCTTGTTCAATGATTGTTGAAAGCTGAGACATGATCTTCCATCCAGAAAAAAATTTTCATCGATTTTACACTAAATTGGGCTAAAAATAGATGGAAAATAACCAATAGATCGGAATTAATAATTAAAATGAATAGAAGTTAAAAACCAAGCCGAGATGTGGTTAAAAAATGCTCTAAATAAATTAAAAATCAATATCTCAGTCAAATTTGTATCAAAAAATAACAAAAACTCAGCAAAATTTGAATAAAACGTGATCGGTATCTAATTTATATTGCAACTCAGAATGAAAAATCAATTTGTAAAACAATTTATCTAATGTTGTTATTTGAGAGGAGAAACAAAATGAAAGCTCTACATACAACAATTCTAGCAGTTGCAATGTTGGCTACAGCTGGTACAGCAATGGCTGATTCAGCAGTTGTGCATGATGGCTATGCATTTGATCAAAATAAACTGATTCCAACTGGCGCACGCCTTGAAGTGGGTACAACAGGTTATGGTGGTGCTTTACTTTGGACTGCAAACCCGTATGTTGGTTTAGCTCTAGGTTATAACGGTGGCGATATTTCATGGAATGATGATGTATCTGTCAACGGTACGAAATATGACTTAGACATGAATAACAACAATATTTACCTAAATGCTGAACTTCGTCCTTGGGGTGAAAGTGCGAACCCATGGGCACAAGGTCTATATGTAGCAGCAGGTGTGGGTTATATTGATAATGATTACGATCTGACTAAACGTTCACAAGACGGTACAATCAAAATTAATGGTACGAACTATTCATATAGTGGTTCTGTAAATGGTCAAATGTCATATAAAAATGACATCGCACCGTACCTAGGTTTGGGTTGGGCGCCAAAAATCAATAAAAACTGGGGTGTATTTGGCGAAGTCGGTGCTTATTACACAGGTAACCCATCAGTAGATCTTGATAAATCAGGTACATTTGTAAATGCTGCTGGCGGTAATGCATCTGCTGATTTACGTGCAGAAGAGCAAAAAATCCGTGAAGGTGACAAATACGAATGGCTTCCAGTTGGTAAAGTGGGTGTAAGTTTCCATTGGTAAGATCTAAAAGATTTTACTGATTCATAAAAAACAGGCTCCGGCCTGTTTTTTATTGTCTGATATTAAATGCTTCGCGATTTAAAGTTTAAAAGTAATGTCCAATTTTTAGACCATAAGCCCAAGCAGTACGGTCATCTAAGGTTGAAATAGAACTTACTGAAATACTGCCCTTGTCTTCTTTGGAGGGTTTAAATTTTAAATAGTACAAACCACCAGAAATAAAACTTTTGGGGCTAAATTGATAACGAAGACCTGTGCCTAATCCGTTATAACCATTTGCGGGGTTAATGGTTGAAGCGGGATTATCACTACCACTGTCCCATACCGTTTCTAAGCTTGCGAAAGTGCGAGCATTGAGCTGATGCGCTATACCAATTTTGGCTGACCATTGATCTGATTGGTAATCGATTAAATTAAAATTAGCCAATGCCTGAATAAATGCAGAAATTTCTGGTGTGGGTGTTAAGGCCTTAGAATCGGAAATGGTATTTTGAATAATTTGGTCAAAGCCTTTAGGCTTAATTTTAAAATTTGACCAATCCACCCATCTTACAGAACCATAAATCAGATTATGTGTGGTGATGCCACTCATAAAGTCAAAATTAACGGATTGAGGTGTGACAATTTCAGTGTGATCGGAAAAATCGCCATGCATGGCTGTGCTTTCAATTGCCTGATTTTTATGTTTGATTCTAGAGCGATAAGTTAAGTTGGCCCGCAATGCAATTTCAGGAATCTGATAACTGATACCTCCCAGCCATCCTAATGCTCGATCATTTTTTAAGGTGACGTTGTAGCCATTAAAAAAATAGAAGCTTTGTCCAAATAAGTTGAGGTCGCCACCAAAGTTTTGATAGGCCAATCCACCATAAATATTCCATTGAGGTGTGGGTTGATACCCCATTAGCGCAGCAATATTTTCTGATTTAAGATGAATATCAATAGCTTCTAATTGTTCATGCCCAAGAATAGATTCAGGTGAATAGTCATAATTCAGTTTAACGCCAAAGGGTTGATCGAGTAATAACCCTACTGAGACCTGTGGATTGAGCTGTAATTTAATAGCACTTTGCACAAAATGGAAATCTTCAATTAAGTTCCCTGTTGAAAAGTCAGTGACATTCAGGACTTGGGACAATTCTTCTTTATTTGAGTTTTCACCACTTAGATTGCCCGTAACAACGCCAAAATTAAATTCCGTATAATTGTTGGGTTCTAGGAAGGCCAAGGTACTTTGTCCAGATCGTTCGAGCGCTGCTGCTTGCGTGTGGCATGCGATACATAGGGGGAGTAGCGCAAGCATAGATGCAGATTTCATAAACGGGCCTAATATTGGGTGATTTTTGTTCCATAGTGTAAGTTAAAAAAAGCACAAAAAAATTTTTTTAAGATAAAAAAGAGGCCGAAGCCTCTTTTTGTTTATGTTTTTATGTTTAATCTTCTGGGTAGGCGACTTTTTTCAGCGCTTTAATATCTGCATCAGGTGAGCAGAGTGAAATAAATTCATAACCATAGCCACGTAATAAATGACCTTTACGTACGGCAAGCCATGTGGTGTTGATACCAAAAATATCCGTTTCAATTTGTTTTAGGCGATAGTCACGTTCATTGTCATAAGCCACGTTATTGACAATGCCGACACCCATGTTCAGCTCTACATAGGTTTTAATAACATCGGCATCGAGAGCAGACATTACGATGTCGACATCTAAGCCTGCATCATCAAAGGCTTGGTCGATTTTAGAACGACCTGTAAAGCCACCGTGATAAGTAATAATTGGATATTGAGCAAGGTCTTCAATTTGGATATTGTCTTGACTTGCCAATGGATGATTTTGTGGTGTAATGATACTGTGTTGCCAGTTATAGTAAGGCACACTTGCTAGATTACTTTCAGTTGTAAGTGATTCAGTTGCAATACCAATATCTGCTTCACCCTGTAACAGCATTTCTGTAATTTCGACTGGGCTTGCTTGTTGTAAAATCAAATGAACTTTAGGGAATTCTTTTTTAAATTGATTCACAATCGGCGGTAACACATAGCGCGCTTGGGTATGTGTGGTGGCAATGGTCAATGTACCTTCGTCTACTTTGTTAAAGTCATCGGCAAGGCGTTTAATATTATCGGCATCGACCAACATGCGTTCTACAATGCCAAGTAAAGCTTGGCCAGGCTCAGTTAAGCCTAAAAGACGCTTACCTTTACGAATAAAAAGTTGTACGCCAAGTTCATCTTCTAAATCTTTAATATGTTTACTTACGCCAGATTGTGAAGTGTAAAGCGCTGCTGAAGCTTCAGTAAGGTTAAAGCTTTGTCGAACGGTTTCACGAATAATTCTAAGTTGTTGGAAATTCATAATTCTGACTACCTCAAAAATGATGGGGCTTTCCTAGCCCCATCTATAAGTATTATGCGACTTGATTTTCAAATAAATGCAAAGCAGTAGCACTTAACCAAACCGTCTGATTTGGACGGAATTGGTGCAATTTTGCATCATCTGGTGTAAGGGTAATTTCAATTAAATTGCCTTGGCGATCTTGTAGTTCAGCCAGTACTTTGCCTGCAATCCATACTTCACGTAAGAACGTTGCTTGAATGGCATTGTCTTGAGGCTGTGCATGAATACGCAGTTCATCAGGACGGGCAAAGGCAATCACTGGGCCTTGTGGCGAATTTGGTGCTTGTGGCAATTGAATGCGGTCTTCACCAATTTGAATAATGCCATTGCTATTTTGACCTTCAAAACGGTTAGCTTGACCTAAAAAGTCGAACACAAACGGTGTTGCTGGTTTTTCGTAGACTTCACGTGGCGAACCAATTTGCTCAACATTACCTTTGTTCATCACAATAATTTGATCGGCAACTTCCAGAGCTTCCTCTTGGTCATGCGTTACAAAAATAGAGGTGATATGTAATTCATCATGAAGAGTACGCAACCAACGACGGAGTTCTTTACGTACTTTGGCATCGAGGGCACCAAATGGTTCGTCGAGTAAAAGTACACGTGGCTCAACAGCTAAAGCACGTGCCAAAGCAATACGTTGGCGTTGACCACCAGACAATTGAGCAGGATAACGATCCGCTAAGAAACCCAGCTGAACCAAATCAAGTAAACGCGTTACACGTTTTTTGATTTCGGCTTCGGAAGGGCGCGTAGCACGTGGGCGTACACGTAAGCCAAAGGCAATATTGTCAAATACAGTCATGTGACGGAACAAGGCATAGTGCTGGAATACAAAACCAACTTCACGTTCACGAACGTGCACATTGGTCGCATCTTCACCTTCTAAAATAACTTGACCGCCATCAGCAGATTCTAGACCAGCAATAATACGTAGCAGGGTTGTTTTACCACAGCCAGATGGGCCAAGGAGTGCAACCAATTGGCCATCTGGAAAATCGAGTGAAATATTTTTCAGCGCATGGAATGCACCAAAGTGTTTTTCAATATTTTTTACTTGAATACTCATGAGGTCATTCCTTAAGAAGCTGTTGAATCATCATTGCGTTTGTCTTGTTTCTCTTGGCGGATTTCAACCCATGTTTTTAAAATCAGGGTGATAATTGCCAGTAATGCCAAGAGAGATGAAACCGCAAAAGCTGCACTGAAGGTATATTCGTTATAAAGAATTTCGACGTGCAGTGGTAGGGTGTTGGTTTCACCACGGATATGGCCAGAAACCACCGACACCGCACCAAACTCGCCCATTGCGCGTGCATTACACAGAATCACGCCGTAAATTAAGCCCCATTTGATATTTGGAAGTGTGACTTTCCAAAAGGTTTGCCAGCCTGAAGCACCAAGAACAATCGCAGCTTCTTCTTCTTCGGTACCTTGTGCTTCCATCAAAGGAATGAGCTCACGTGCAACAAAAGGTACTGTAATAAACACAGTGGCTAATACAATCGCAGGAACGGCATATAAAATTTTAATGTCGTTGTCCATGAGCCAGCCACCAAACCAGCCTTGAGTACCAAACATCAGTACCAGCATTAAACCTGCAATAACTGGCGATACTGAAAATGGCATATCAATAATGGTGGTTAAAATAGACTTACCACGGAAATTGAATTTAGCAACACACCACGCAGCAGCTACACCAAATACGACGTTCAATGGCACAGCAATTGCTGCCGTAAGTAAGGTGAGTTTAACTGCAGATAAAGTATCTGGATGAACCAAAGCTTGTAAATAGACACCGATCCCTTGCTTAAAGGCTTCAACGAATACCAGTACCAATGGCAACATTAAGCAGCTGGCAAAGAAAATCATGGCAATGATAATGAGTGTACGACGAACCCAAGTCGGTTCACGCGTTGCATCACGTGACTGCAATTTTTCAGCTAAAGCATTGCTGTTTACGTTCATCGTGCAGTTCTCCCTGTACGGCGGCTCGCCCAAGCTTGTACCAAGTTAATGAGGAACAAAATTGCAAACGAAATAACCAGCATAACGACAGCAATAGTCGTTGCACCTGCATAGTCATATTCTTCTAGGCGAGAAATGATCATTAGTGGCGCAATTTCCGTTTTGAACGGTTGGTTACCTGCAATAAAAATGACTGAACCGTATTCACCCACACCACGTGCAAATGCGAGTGCAAAGCCTGTAATAAGTGCTGGGAATAAAATCGGCAGAATCACTTTGGTCACAATCTGCAGACGGTTTGCACCTAAAGCAGAAGCAGCTTCTTCAAGCTCAGTTTCCAAGTCACTCAGTACAGGTTGTACGGTACGTACAACGAAAGGAATACCAATAAAAATTAAAGCGAGGGTAATACCAATCGGGGTATATGCCACTTTAATGCCAATGGGCTCAAGATACTGACCAATCCAGCCTGTTGGTGCATACAGCGACGTTAGGGCAATACCTGCAACTGCAGTTGGTAATGCAAAAGGTAAGTCAACTAAGGCATCAACAATACGTTTACCTGGGAAGGTATGGCGCACTAAGCACCAAGCCAACAATAAGCCAAATACGACATTGATTAAGGCCGCAATAATGGCGGCACTAAAGCTTAATTGTAAGGATTTTAAAATTCGCTCAGAACTTAAAATTTCCCAAAGACCGTCCCAACCAATACCTAACGATTTGATAAACACCGCAGATAAAGGAATGAGCACAATTAAAGACAAATACGCTAGGGTAAAGCCTAGAGACAGACCAAATCCTGGCAGCACTCGGGATCGCTGCGACATGATTACTCCTCAAAGAGAGAACGTTGACTGAAGTCAGTCAACAAAAATATGAAAAATTGGCTCAAGCATAAGTGGCGATGACTAAATTGCAAATTTAAAAAAATACTTGCTGTCATCAGCTTTACTGATATGTGGCATGGTTTTTTCTGAAACAAGATAGTTAAATACTTCAGGAAATGGCCCAAAACCAGACGCAACATTAATATGTCCTGCAAGTCCCGCATTGACTGGTGTCAATTGCCAAGATTTTGCCAGACGCTGTGCATCATCAAAAGCTAACCACGGATCATTTTCACTAATGATTAAAGTCGTTGGGACATGAATGCTTAATTGATGAAAATAAGCTTCATAGTCATTTTGACTATCACGAGCAAAACCAGCCTCACCAAAGCGAGCAGGGTTTGCTGGTGCAACCAGAATCAATTTTTTAATTTTTTGATTGAATTCTGGGTGCTGTGTAAGAGCAGCTACAGTGGTTAAGCATCCAAAGCTGTGCGCAACAATCTGAATTTGGTCTTGTATTGGAGCTACGGTTTGCACAAATTGTGCAATCCATTGCTCTAATATAGGTTGGTTCCAATCTTTTTGTTGTACACGTGAGCATGACATGAGCTGGCGTTCAAGCCAAGACTGCCAGTGATTGTATTCACTACCGCCTACACCAGGAACAACTACAGTATGCGTCATGTCTATACTCCTTATACGGTGTCGGAATTATTTTCCGTTATTCGTTTTTACGATTTGGTCAAAGATACCGCCATTATCAAAGTGGGCTTTTTGTACTTTGTCCCAGCCCCCAAACTCTTGATCAATCGTGACCAATTTGAGTGGTTTAAATACGTGACGGTATTGCGCTAAAGTTTTTTCATTACGTGGACGGTAGAAGTTTTCAGCTGCTAGTTGTTGTCCACGTGGTGAATACAAGAAATTTAAATAACCTTGTGCTAAATATTTATTGCCTTTTTTCTCTGCATTTTTTTCGGCAATTGCAACAGGTGGCTCAGCCAAAATAGACAATGATGGCGTTACGATTTCAAACTTGCCTGGTTGTTCACGAAGCGCCAAATATGCTTCGTTTTCCCAAGCTAGGAGTACATCGCCAATGCCACGTTCAGCAAAAGTTGTGGTTGCGCCACGTGCACCTGAGTCTAACACTTTCGTATTTTTATAAATTTGACGTACAAACTCTTGTGCTTTGGCATCATTACCACCTGCTTGGTGTTTTGCCCATGCCCATGCTGCTAAGTAGTTCCAACGTGCGCCACCCGAAGTTTTAGGGTTAGGTGTAATAATACCTACGCCTGGTTTAACTAAGTCGCCCCAGTCTTTAATAGCTTTTGGATTGCCTTTACGCACTAAGAACACAATAGTTGAGGTATATGGTGTGGCATTGTTTGGTAATTTTTTTTGCCAATCTTTTGGTAAGATTTTGGTTTTCTCTGCAATGACGTCAATATCGGCAGCTAAGGCTAAAGTTACAACATCAGCATCGAGGCCATCAATCACGGCGCGAGCTTGTTTGCCTGACCCACCATGAGATTGTTTGAAATTAATTTTTTGTCCTGTACGGCTTTCCCAGTATTTGCCAAAGTCTTTGTTTACCGCTTCATATAATTCGCGTGTCGGATCATAAGAAACATTTAAAAAGTCTTTGGCAGCAGCACCTAAAGAAAATGTTGATACTGCGAGGGCGATTACCCCAAGTTTCAATTGTGCTGAAAAGCGCATACAGACCTCAATTTTTTGAATGTTTATCAATGCAGAGAAGAATAGCGCCAATCTTTATGCATAAAAAATAATAAAAAATGAATTTAATATGAAATTATAAGATAAGTGTGCTGAAGGCATGACTAACAAAAACAGCAATCCGAAGATTGCTGCTGTTTGATATAAAAATAAGCGTTTGAATATCGAATAAAAATTATTTTGCGCTGTTGGTTTTTACGATTTGATCAAATATACCGCCGTTATCAAAATGTTTTTTCTGTACTTTAGACCAGCCACCAAATTCTTTATCAATGGTGACTAACTTTAATGGCTTAAATACAGACGTGTATTTGGCAGCTACAGCGCTATTACGTGGGCGATAGTAGTTGTTTGCTGCAATGGTTTGACCCGCTGGTGAGTACAAGTAGTTAAGATAAGCTTTGGCTAAATTCAGATTGCCATCTTTTTCGGCATTTTTCTCTACAATAGCCACAGGTGGCTCAGCCAAAATAGACAAAGACGGTGTCACGATTTCAAACTTACCCGGCTGTTCACGTAGTGCAAGGAAGGCTTCATTTTCCCAAGCTAGGAGTACATCCCCAATACCACGCTCAGCAAATGTAGTGGTAGCACCACGTGCACCTGAGTCTAGCACTTTGGTGTTTTTATAAATTTGACGTACAAACTCTTGTGCTTTGGCATCATTACCGCCTGCTTGGTGTTTTGCCCATGCCCATGCTGCTAAGTAGTTCCAACGTGCACCACCGGATGTTTTAGGGTTAGGTGTAATGATGGCTACGTCATTTTTAACCAAATCACCCCAGTCTTTAATGCCTTTCGGGTTGCCTTTACGCACTAAAAAGACAATGGTTGAAGTATAGGGTGTTGAGTTATTTGGAAATTTCTTTTGCCAATCTTTAGGCAATAAATTTGAGTTTTCTGCAATGGCATCAATATCGGCAGCGAGCGCTAAAGTAACGACATCAGCACCTAGGCCATCAATTACAGAACGAGCTTGTTTGCCAGAACCACCATGTGATTGTTTATATGTAATATCTTGGCCAGTTTTCTTTTTCCAATACTCACCGAAGTCTTTGTTAAAGTTATCATATAGTTCGCGTGTCGGATCGTATGAAACGTTGAGAAAGTCTTTTGCTAAAGCGCTGAATGACGTCGCTGAAATGAGTGCCGCCAATACCCCAATTTTAAGTGTATGCATGATTATTTATCCTTTGGATTTTGATTTATCAGATAGCTTGGGTGCAGAATATCTGCTGATTGTTTTTAGAAAAAATAATAAGAAATGCATTTGATATCTGTAAAAATGCAATACCAATAAACACTAGGAATTGTGACTCACAATTTTTAAACTAGGCGCAAAATTAAGTTGCTAAGGCGGGGCGTAGTGCATGCTGTGTTTTAAAAATGGGGCAGAACAGGCAACAATTGCTTTGTCGGATCGTGCTTTTCATTATGGGGATGGTTGCTTTAGTACCGCGCGTTTACGTGAAGGGCAACTTGAATTACACGATTTACACTGGGCACGTTTACAACATGCCAATGAGCGATTAGGGCTAAACGCAGATTTATCACTTATTTTAAAAACATTAGCATTAATTGTTCAGGCAAATGCAAAAGCGTCGGGCACAGTCAAAATTGTGTTGAGCCGTGGTGAAGGACAGCGAGGTTATAGTTGGCCACAGCACCCTGCAGATGTATGGCTGTTTTATTATCCTAAAGCGCAAACTAATTTTGAATACGACATCATTAAAAGTGGTGTATTGGAGCAGGCGATAGGGCTGAGTATGCCTAATTTGGCGGGTCTTAAAACATTGAATCGCTTAGAGCAAGTATTGCTTAAACAAGAGGCCGATCAAAGCAATTGGAGTGAAGCACTCGTTTTAGATATACAAGGGACAGTTGTTGAAGGTGTGAGCAGTAATTGTTTTATTCGTATAAACGATTCATGGATTACGCCAGAACTTCGTTATAATGGCGTACATGGTGTAATGCGGGCAGCCATCTTAATGCGTATGCAACAATCTGGCGTTCAGTGTGTGCAACGCTCAATAGATATGAGTGAGATAGCAAATATTCAAAGCTTATTTTTTTGCAATGCCTTACACCCAATGAAAATTGTTTCACACTTAAATGCGACACCTTTAGATGTTCAGGCCTGTACTGAATTGTTTCATATCCTTCAATTAAATCAGATTCATGAATATGTCATCCGCTAAGCCAAAATCTAAAAATAAAAAGCCACAGCCTGCTTCTAAAAAGCCAAAAGTCATTTTACTTGTGCTTTTGCTCATGGCTGTGATGCTCTGTGCTGTACTATGGTCGAGCTTGTTTAAGTCTTATCCAATTGAGGGTAAAAAACAGATGCTCGCCATTGGTCAGGGCGATACATATTCAGGTTTTATCGATCGATTGGTGAAGGAAGATAAAGCTAGTTTTCCAATTGTTTTGAAGCTGTATCAAAAATTGATGATACACGACACCTTAAAAGCGGGTGTATATGAAGTGCGTGAAGGTATGAGCATTCGCGAAGTCATGCAAATGATTTCAAATGTTGATAATGCTCAAATGAATCGCATTTTAGTCATTGAAGGCACAACCTTTAAACAATTGATTGAAGCACTAAAAAAAGATCCATTGGTACAACATGATGTATCTCATTTATCTCAAGCTGAGCTGTTAAAGGCATTAGATATTCCTTTTGACCATCCTGAAGGCTTATTCGCACCAGATACTTATTTCTTTGCCAAAGGTGAGTCGGATAAAAAGATTTTAAAAGACTTATACAGCCGTCAAATGAAAGCTTTAGATCAAGCTTGGGCGAATAGTGCAACAGATTTGCCATATAAAGATAAATACGAAGCGCTGGTAATGGCATCCATTATTGAAAAGGAAACCAGCCTCGACAGTGAGTTAGAACAGGTGTCAGGTGTATTTGTACGCCGTTTAAAATTAGGCATGCGTTTACAAACCGACCCAACCGTGATTTATGGCATGGGTGATAAATATACAGGCAATATTACCCGTCAAGATTTGCGTACGCCAACGCCTTATAATACCTATACCATGAGTGGCTTACCGCCAACGCCAATTGCTTTACCAAGTAAAAAAGCCATAGAAGCGGCTATGCATCCAGATGCTGCAGACAATATTTACTTTGTTGCAACTGGCAATGGTGGGCATAAATTTAGCGCAAATTTGCAAGATCATAATCGCGCAGTGCAAGAGTATCTTGCTGTGATACGTTCGAAAAAATAAGGAGTGAGCATGTTTATCAGTTTTGAAGGTACTGAAGGGGTTGGTAAAACCACGCTCATTCGTAAAATCTATGAGCACTTTCAAAGCCAAGTTCAAGATGTGATTCTTACACGTGAGCCAGGGGGTACACCTATGGCAGAGCAGATTCGTGGCTTACTTTTGGCAGTAAATCACGAAGAGCAAATGTGTAATGATACTGAGCTTCTACTGATGTATGCCGCACGTGCGCAACATATTGCACAAGTGATTATGCCAGCATTAGAAGCAGGGAAAATCGTACTTTGTGATCGTTTTACTGATGCAAGTTTTGCTTATCAATGTGCAGGCCGAGGTTTAAGTGAAAGCAAACTACAGATGCTAAATGAGCATTTTGTTAGTCGTATGCCCGATGTCACATTTTGGTTAGATGCGCCTATTGAGTTGGGTATGGATCGTGCACGAGCACGTGGTGCGCTGGATCGTTTTGAGCAAGAGAAAGTCACTTTCTTTGAGAAAGTAAGGTCGGGTTATGCAAGTTTGGCAATGCGTGAACCACAGCGTGTGAAACGCTTAGATGCGACACAAAGCCCTGAACATGTTTTTACACAAGCAATGAACTACTTATAAGTTTTGCATAGATCTGTGACCATGTATGAATAATACTGCGATGACTGGATAAATAAATTCACTACACTTGTCCAAATGGTCATAGTTTTCACCAGCAAACTACTTTAAAAATCATCCATTACATCGTGATGGGTGATTTTTAATGTCTGTGAAACTGGAAGAGGTGGTTCAATTTTTATCATTGGTCTATCCGCCGAGTTTAGAAAAGTGTGAAATTTTGGCTGTAGATGAACGCTCATCTTCCGTATTGTGGAAAGTGAGTAGCATTGATATTCGCCCAGGCGGAACCATTTCAGGACCCACCATGATGGCATTGGCCGATCTTGCAATGTATGTGGCCATTTTGGGAGAAATTGGTTTAGTGGGGCTGGCTGTCACCACAAATATGAACATTAACTTTTTACGCAAGCCTACTGGGGGATTAAATTTGCGGGCTGAATGCCGCTTAATCAAAGTAGGTAAAGTATTGGTTGTGGGAGAGGTGTGGATTTATTCAGTTGATTCAGAAGATCCCGTCGCGCATGTCACAGGAACATATTCGATCCCTCCAACACGTGAGGCTGAATAAAGACTAATCATGTAAATGAAAAATGCGCATGACCATTTGTCGAATATAAATGCCAACTTTATTGCAATTGTTGGTGTTTATGTTGGCTACTAGGCGGGAAAATGGACTGACATACAAAATACTTATGTTGCAAAAAAAAATAAAAAATATAATAAAAACAGTTAGACAGGAATAATAAAAATGGCAGATAAAGATCATGAAGTCCTTCAGCTTTTCACTTCTCGTGTACATCCTTTGTCTGTAAAACTAAGTGAAATGCTCAATGAACATTATTCACATCAAAGTGAACGTCGTGGCTGTGGTTATACGCAGGCCACACGTGTGCTCGCGGAGTATGTAAATACCACACGTGATGTCGCAGATTATCAAGATTTAAAGTTATTTGAGACATGGGAAGCTAAAAACTTACGCCAGTTAAAAGACCAAAGTAGTTCGTATCAGCTAGAGGTTGATGACTGGCATAATCTGGATCAAAATCTGCAAGTTCAACAATTCTTAGCACATGCGCCAGACTCGGATTATAAGCAACAATTACAAGCGGAATATCAGCGTCAAAAGGCATTACGTGGACTGAGTCAACATGCACAGCTAGAGGAAAGTAAGCTCATTTGCGATTTAATTGAGGATGTCATTTTACCTAAGACCCGTGATGGAACTGGGGTGGTTGAATTAAAAAATCGGAGTGAAAAGCCTAAAGTGGGTTCTTGCCCAATGGCAGAGAATTTTTTTCTAAAAATTGCACATCGTAGAGTATTAAGACAGGGTGAAATTAATATTTTTATTGATGAACAGGGGGAGCCTCTACTCATGGAAAAAATGAATATGGGAGATAATCACTCTTGTATTAGTTTGCGCCCAGTGATTATGAACGGTGTGCGACTTCCTGCGGGTTCTTTATTTTCAGTAGATTATGACATTACGCAGATTGCGCAAAAAATTCCAAACCAAGAATATAGTGGCTATATCATTCCACATAATGCCATTGATGGTTTCTGGTTTTTAAGATTAACTACTTTGGCTGTTTCTCCAGTACATCGAAAACGAGCGTTTAGTACGCATTTTGAACAGCAAGTGGCCAATGGGTTATTTAGCCCAGGGACCACAGAGTTACAACAATTAATGGATGTTGCTTTAGCACAATTGGAATAATTTGCATGTTAGATGTCTGCTATTCAGCTCAGTATGTGGCACATACACATACCAATAGTATGGAAAAGCTTAAAGCGGTTGCAGATGCATTGGGGACATGGCCTAATATTCGTTTCCACAGGCCAGAAGTTCTGGATATAGAAATTTTAAAACAGTTACATGACCCAATTTATGTTGATGCTGTTAATACTGGAATACCTGAAAAATTAGCCACATTTTCTGGTTTTAAACCGTGGAATACACAGCTGCGTGATGCAGTACTCAATATTAATGCAGGGCAAATTTTGGCTGCAGAACTGGCATGGAAAAATGGTATTGCTGCCAATATCGCACAAGGATTTCATCATGCGATGCCTGAATTTGGTGGGTCATTTTGCACATTTAATGGTTTGGCACTGGTTGCACAGCAGTTTCCCAATAAAAGAATATTTGTTTTAGATTGTGATCAACACGGTGGAGACGGTACTGCTGAATTTACGCGACGCTTCAGTAATCTATTTAACTTTAGTATTTATGGCTTAATTTTTGGTTGCCCTACATATCCACGTTCCGTGACACGGCATGTTCATAAAGATAAAGGCAGTTTTGCACAATATACGCTGGCCGTGCATGAGGCTTTTCAAATGGCAAAAGACTGGGGAGCGGACTTAATTGTGTATCAAGCAGGGATGGATTGTCATCAAGCAGATCCTTTTGGTTCTTCATGGTTCAGTACTGAACTCATTCAAAAGCGTGAAGAAATGGTGTTTAAACTCGCGCATCGCAGTCAAATACCCATGATGTTTGTATTAGCAGGTGGCTATCAAAAATTAGAAGATTTGGTGCAATTACACTTATTGAGCTTTCGGGCTGCTCAAGAGGCTTATGGAATTCATCATCCATAGCAGGCTGAAAATCGGGTAAATATCAGGCCGTGTAAGCCACAACCTGACGTTTTACTTGTTGTTTAAATGGTTTTGAATGATCTACAGCGTTTTAGTCTTCGTTCACTAGTGGGCAATCGACTTGGAAATTAGGAGGTGCTAAAACGGTTTTACGTAATTCAGGAGCCAAATCTGGATAATCAAGTGTAAAGTGTAATCCACGAGATTCTTTACGTTCCATCGCACAGCGTACAATCATTTCCGAAACTAAAACCAAATTGCGTAATTCAATCAGGTTTTTACTGACTTGATAGTCTTGATAGTATTCTGTGATTTCATGGTTAAGCATTTCAATTCGATGCAAAGCACGTTGCAAACGCTTGGTCGTACGTACAATCCCCACATAATTCCACATGGTTTGACGTAATTCATCCCAGTTTTGCAAGATCACGACATCTTCATCAGGATTGGTAACTTGAGAATCATCCCAAGCAGGAACTTCAGGGGAAACATACTCAGGCTGTAGATGCGTTTCAATATGTTTGGCAGCGGCCATACCGTAGACAAAGCATTCTAAAAGTGAGTTACTTGCCATACGGTTGGCGCCATGTAAGCCCGTATAAGATGTCTCACCAATTGCATATAATCCTGCAATATCTGTTTCGCTATTTTCGTCAACCACCACACCACCACAGGTATAGTGGGCAGCAGGTACCACAGGAATCATATCTGTAGTAATGTCGATGCCTAATTCCAATAGACGCTCATAGAGTGTCGGGAAGTGTTCTTTGACAAAATCAGCAGGTTTATGGCTAATGTCAAGCCAAACATGACGTATGCCTAAACGTTTAATTTCATAATCGATTGCACGTGCGACAATATCACGTGGTGCGAGTTCGGCACGCTCATCAAAACGGAGCATAAAGCGTTCGCCATCTGGAAGGCGTAAATATGCACCTTCACCACGCATGGCTTCTGTAATTAAAAAAGAACGTGCTTGAGGATGGTATAAGCAGGTCGGATGAAATTGGTTAAATTCCATATTTGCGACACGACAACCCGCACGATATGCCATCGCAATGCCATCACCTGTCGCAATGTCTGGGTTTGAGGTATACAAATAAGCTTTCATTGCACCACCACATGCCAGTGCGGTAAATGGTGCAAGAAACGTGTGGACTTGATTGTTTTGTTCGTCTAAAGCATATAGACCTAAAGCTCGATGCTTACCTGCAAGGCCAAGCTTCTGCGAAGTAATTAAATCAATCGCAATATAGTTTTCAAAAATATGAATATTTTGTTTTTCTTGTGCCCGTTGTACTAAGGTAGTCGAGATTGCACGCCCTGTCGCATCTGCAGCATGAATAATACGACGCTGTGAATGGCCACCCTCACGGGTTAAGTGTAATTGTTCATCCTGATCTAGGGTGAATTGCACACCATGATCGAGTAGAAAATCGACGGAGGGTTTGCCACCCTTAACCGTCTGTTTGACTGCATCACGTTCACATAAATATGCACCAGCAATCATGGTGTCATCAATATGTTGTTCAAGTGAGTCGGTTTTATCTAGTACTGCAGCCACACCGCCTTGTGCATAATAAGTGCTGGCATCGGTGAGTGTCGATTTAGCCAAAACTGCAATATTAAAATGTGCGGGTAATGACAAGGCCAAACTCAGGCCAGCACCACCGCTACCTACAATAATTACATCAAAATGATGTGTTGTTTCTAAATTAGGCATATCCATTAAGCTAATTTGAAAAAAGTTTGGTAATAACAGCGCTTTTTAATCAAAAAGGCAAGCCTTTGTTGATTGAAAAATGATGAATATTATTCATACACCGTGTGTTTTTAAGGAATAATTAAGCTATTGTTTATTAGGATGTATATCTAAACATATTGTTACGAATGAAGCTTTTACTTTGTGATAAAAACAATTTTATTTCAAAACTTCAATAAAAAGGGATGCATACTTGTTATGAAAAACCAATACCTACAAAAAGGATTATACGCGGCGGTTTTCACTGTAGCGGCGACGCAAGTTCAAGCGGCGGCACCTGTCGATTTTTCCAATTTGGTAGAGCAGGTCAGTCCTGCTGTGGTCAGTGTGAATGTAGTTAAAAAGTTAAGTCAAGAAGAACTACTACAACAGCAAGTCCCTGAGATTTTGAAGCGTTTTTTCGGTAATCAAGTTATTATTCCGCAGCAACGTATGCCACAAGAAAAAACTGCGTATGGTAGTGCGTTTTTTATCAGTAAAGATGGTTATTTACTCACGAACCACCATGTTGTGGAAGATGCATCTAAAGTCACCATTGTATTGAATGACCGCCGTGAAATTGATGCCAAAGTAGTTGGTAGTGATGAACGTACCGATGTGGCTTTATTAAAAGTTACAGGGACTGATTTTCCTGAACTACGCACGGGGAATGTTGAGCAATTAAAAGTGGGTGAGCCAGTTTTAGCAATTGGATCGCCATTCGGATTTGATTATTCAGCATCTGCAGGTATTGTCAGTGCAAAAATGCGTAATATGATGGGGGAAACCTCAGTACCATTTATTCAAACAGATGTCGCGCTAAATCCAGGTAACTCAGGTGGTCCATTGTTTAACCAGCGTGGAGAAGTCGTGGGTGTGAACTCACGTATTTTTAGTGGAACGGGTGGTTATATGGGCTTGTCATTCTCTATTCCTATTGATGTTGCAATGGATGTCGCAGAGCAATTGAAAAAGAACGGTAAAGTTACGCGAACTTATTTAGGGGTGAGTTTGCAAGATATTGACCGTAATTTAGCAGAGTCTTATAACTTATCTAAACCTGAAGGTTCTTTAATTACTCAAGTCACTCCAAATTCTCCAGCTGCTCGAGCAGGATTAAAAGCGGGTGATGTCATCTTAAAATTAGATGGTGCACCAATTTCAAGAACTTCTGATTTATTAAATAACTTGAATCGATCTGTGCCAAATCAAACGATTCAATTAGAAGTATTACGTGATGATAAGCGCCGTAATATTAGTGCGACTTTAGTGGTTGCTCCAGATGATACACCTGCACAATCACAAAATAAGGCACCGGTAAGTAAAGGTCCAGTTTTGGGAGTGAGTATTCGCAATTTAACCGAAGCTGAATTAAGCCGTTTAGATGTTAAGGGTGGTGTTTTAATTCAGGATGTCTTACGAGATGGTATTGCTGCCCAAGCGAAAATTTTGCCAGGCGATGTGGTGACACAGCTAAACAATAAGACCATTAATAATGCCAATGATTTTGTATCAGCCGTTTCTGAGCTGAAAAAAGGAACGATTGCACGAGTGGCGATTATTCGTGAAGGGCAACGTGCAATCGTTGGAATGCGTATTCAATAAAAAACTGGCTATTGATGAATGCATAGCTAAAAACCGTTTCGAAAGAAACGGTTTTTTTAACATTTGGTCATTTACCTATATGTGTTTTACCGTAGACTGTAGGGATCTTGAAAAGTAAAAATGAAGGCCAACATGAGTACCCCATTTGATTTAAAACTGACAGTACAGCCAGAACATATAGATATATTGGGTCACGTCAACAATGTGGTGTATGTAAGTTGGATGCAAGATGTAGCAACAGCGCATATCGAGGCTTTAGGATTAGGTTTAAATGAATATTTGGCTTTAAAACATGCCATGGTTGCGGTAGAACATCATGTTCAATATCGCAAAGCTGCGATGTTAGGAGATGAAATTATTTTGCGAACATGGCTTAGTGATATTAATGCGCTGTATTCATATCGCCAATATCTGTTTTATCGACCAAAAGATCGTGCAATTTTGTTTATGGGCAATACGCAATGGGCTTGTATTGAAATTGCCACAGGTCGACCAAAACGTTTATCTCCAACATTTACCCAAGCTTATCAGCCGATTGATGCAGATCAAAATCCAACGGACTTTCAGCAGTATCATACAGAGGATATGACTGGGGAACATACAAGTTAGGTTCATTGTTTAGCTGGGTTAGAAATGCACGCAAACGAGTTCATTATTTTCGATACTTTAAAAAAACCATCTGCTATAATCCACGGCAATTTCTATTCGGCTTTTGTTATGCATGAGATTTAATGCATAGCGTTTTATTTTGTTCAAGGTAGCCCATGGCGCAAGCTAAAAAATCTGTTGATATTAAAAACATTCGTAACTTCTCGATTATTGCGCATATCGACCATGGTAAGTCGACGCTTGCCGATCGATTTATTCAAACGTGTGGCGGTTTACAAGATCGAGAAATGCAAGCGCAAGTCCTCGACTCTATGGAGCTTGAGCGTGAGCGTGGCATTACCATTAAAGCTGCCTCAGTTACCTTGTACTACACACATCCAAATGGCGAAGAATACCAGCTGAACTTTATTGACACACCAGGACATGTGGATTTCTCGTATGAGGTTTCACGTTCACTTGCTGCGTGTGAAGGTGCTTTATTGGTTGTAGATGCTGCACAAGGTGTAGAAGCACAATCAGTAGCAAACTGCTATACCGCTATTGAGCAAGGGCTAGAAGTTCTTCCCGTTCTAAACAAAATTGATTTACCACAGGCAGAGCCTGAACGTGTAATTCAAGAAATTGAAGACATTATTGGCGTGGAAGCAACCGATGCGCCAACATGTTCAGCAAAAACAGGCCTAGGCATTGAAGGCGTGCTTGAGCGTTTGGTAGATGTGATTCCAGCGCCACAAGGCGATCGAAATGCACCATTACAAGCATTGATCATTGACTCTTGGTTTGATAACTACTTAGGTGTTGTCTCGCTGGTACGAATTAAAGAAGGTCGTGTGCGTAAAGGTGACAAAATGTTGATGAAATCAACAGGTCAAACGCACATTATTACTTCTGTGGGTGTGTTTAATCCAAAACATACCGAAACTGACATCCTAGAAGCGGGTGAAGTTGGTTTCGTTATTGCGGGTATTAAAGACATCTTTGGTGCACCAGTAGGTGATACCATTACTTTGGCAAGCACACCAGATGTTGCAATTTTGCCTGGTTTTAAAAAGGTGAAGCCACAGGTTTATGCAGGTTTATTCCCAATTGATGCCAGCGAGTTTGAACCATTCCGTGAAGCATTGCACAAGCTACAAATTAATGACTCAGCGTTGTTCTTTGAACCAGAAAGCTCAGATGCTTTAGGTTTTGGTTTCCGTTGTGGCTTCTTAGGTATGCTACACATGGAAATCGTACAAGAGCGTTTAGAACGTGAGTACGATTTAGACCTTATTTCTTCAGCGCCTACAGTAATTTATGAAGCGGTCATGAAAAATGGTCAAACCATTTACATTGATAGCCCATCTAAAATGCCGGATGGTTCGACAGTAGAAGACCTGCGTGAACCGATTGCAGAATGTCATATCTTAGTTCCACAAGAGTACTTGGGTAATATAATGACATTGTGTGTAGAGCGCCGTGGTGTGCAAAAAGACATGAAGTTTATGGCGAACCAAGTGTCAATTACCTTTGAAATTCCAATGGCTGAAGTTGTCATGGACTTCTTTGATAAGTTGAAATCATGCTCACGTGGTTTTGCATCACTTGATTATAACTTTGTTCGTTTCGAGTCTTCATCTTTAGTTAAGGTTGATGTGTTAATTAATGGTGATAAGGTAGATGCTTTAGCAATGATTTGTCATCGTCAAGATGCACGTCATCGTGGTATTGCATTGGTTGAGAAAATGAAAGACTTGATTCCACGTCAAATGTTTGATGTGGCAATCCAGGCGGCCATTGGTGCTCAAATCATTGCTCGTTCAACCGTAAAAGCAATGCGTAAAAACGTATTGGCAAAATGTTATGGCGGCGACGTATCACGTAAGAAAAAGCTTTTATCGAAGCAGAAAGAAGGTAAGAAACGTATGAAACAAGTGGGTAGTGTTGAAATCCCACAAGAAGCGTTCCTTGCAGTATTGAAAGTAGAAAGATAATAAAGACAGAGGTCATTTAGCTCATGGATTTTGATTTTAATTTAATCCTTGTACCAGTTACATTAATTTTCTTTTTAGTGTGGCTGTTGGATAAACTGGTTTGGAAACAAAGACAAACCAAGGGCAAGGGTAATGAAAATGTCATCATTACATGGGCTTATGATTTTTGGCCTGTATTAGCCGTTGTACTTATTCTGCGTTCATTTTTATATGAGCCATTTAATATTCCTTCGGATTCTATGGTACCAACCTTAGAAACAGGTGATTTTATTTTGGTGAATAAGTTTGAATACGGTGTACGCTTACCAATCGTGAATAAGAAAATTATTAACGTAGGCGAGCCAGAGCGTGGCGATGTCGTGGTCTTCCGTTATCCACCACAACCAACAATTAGTTATATTAAGCGTATTGTGGGTTTGCCAGGGGATCATATTGTATATGATCATGGGCAGTTGATTATTAATGGTCAAAAGGTTCCAAAAGTTCCGACTGAATTTAGTCGAGAAAAAGATAGTTTAGATACACCAACGTCTATTTATCATAAAGAAACTTTAGGTACGCATACATTTACGATGCGTGAACTTGAAGGGGTGAATGTTGCGCGTCAAGCACCGTTTATCAACTATGTTGACAATGGTAAGTATGCCAATGAAAATGGTTTATATTGGGAAGTGAAAGTGCCAGAAGGTCATTACTTTGCGATGGGGGATAATCGTGATCAAAGTGCTGACAGTCGTTTTTGGGGCTTTGTACCAGAAGAGAACTTAACAGGTCGTGCATTCTACAAATGGATGCATAAAGAGCCTGGCTTTAAAATCCCATCATTTGGTCGAAATGGTGCGATCGATTAATATGTCTTTAGGAAAATAAAAATGCGACATCAAAAAGGGGCGTCATACATTGCAATTCTATTTGCAGTTATTGGTTTAGCATTTATTGCTAAAGCACTGGTTGCAGTTTGGGGGCCATACGTTGATGATCGTTTGATCAATGATCAAATTGAGCAACAAATAGCAAGTGGTCCTAAAAATCTATCTCCGGCGGCATTTGATAAGGAGATGGATAAGCGTTTTCAGATGAATATGGTGGATAAGAAGTTTGCTGATGTTGCAAAAGTCAGCAATGAAAATGGTCTACTTGTTGAAAAAAATTATGAAATAAGAAAGCCATTCTTATTGAATATAGATATTGTGTTAAAGTTCGAGAAACGTTTTGATCAAAGCTCAGTCCAAGCTAAATGAGGCCCGTTTAGCGAGTCGAATCGGTTATCAGTTTAAACAGCCTGAATTGCTGAAACTGGCGTTGACCCACCGATCGGTGAGCCACAAATACAACTATGAACGCTTAGAATATCTAGGCGATTCATTGTTGGGTATGATAATTGCCAATTATCTATACCACGCTTATCCTGATGAAAATGAAGGGCGTTTAACGCGTATGCGTGCAACGCTTGTACGTCAGGAAGCACTTGGTAAAATTGCTAACGATTTAAAACTCAGCCAAAACTTAATTTTAAGTACGGGTGAGTTGAAATCTGGCGGTCATCATCGTGAGTCTATACTGGCAGATACGGTAGAAGCGATTATTGGTGCAATCTATGTGGATTGCCAAGACCTGAAGGTTTTAGAGCCAATCGTGCTGAAATGGTATGTACCTTATTTAGACCACATTGAACCAACAGATCAATTGAAGGATCCAAAATCGCGATTGCAAGAATATTTACAAGCACGTAAAAAGCCTCTCCCGGTTTACGATGTGATAGATATTCAAGGTGATGCTCCAAATCAGCATTTCAAAGTTGAATGTATTGTTGAGGGTATTGCTGTGCAATATGGTGAAGGATCCAGTCGTCGTTTTGCTGAACAAGCAGTGGCGGCTGATATTTTAAAAATTTTGGAGCAAAAGTCTTAATGACTACTCATTCCGATCACGTTGATGCTGATCACGAGTCGCAAAGCGACAGTAACGATTTAATTAGTCAGTTTTTTAGTGCCCAAGGTACTGAAATTCCGTCAGACTTCAAAAGTGGTTTTGTGGCGATTGTTGGTCGTCCAAACGTAGGTAAGTCGACATTAATGAACCATATTTTGGGTCAAAAATTGTCTATTACTTCACGTAAGCCACAAACTACACGACATAAAATTGTTGGTATTGATACGCGAGAAAAATCACAGGCTGTATTTGTGGATACACCGGGGATGCATAAAAAAGAAGTTCGCGCTATCAATAAAATGATGAACCGTGCGGCGCATTCGGCACTGCGTGACGTTAACCTTGTGTTATTCGTGATTGACGCAGATAAGTGGACTCAAAACGATGATTTAGTTTTGGAAAAACTTAAAAATGCAGATATGCCTGTGCTGCTTGTGATCAATAAAATTGATACGCTAGAAAACAAGAACCACGCATTACCATTGATTCAAGAACGTGCAAAACTGATGAATTTTGCGGAAATTGTTCCTGTATCAGCATTACGTGGTGCAAACTTAGATCACCTGCGTGACACAATTGAAAAGTATTTGCCATTCCAGCCACCACTGTATTCAATGGATCAAATTACAGATCGTTCAGAGCGCTTCCTTGCATCTGAAGTGATTCGTGAAAAGATTATGCGTCAATTGGGTGAAGAACTTCCGTATGATTTAACGGTTCAAATTGAATCATTTAAAACAGAAGAAGCAACCATCAATCCAAAAACAGGTCGTCCGAAGGCGGCATGTACTTATATTGATGCAACTATTTTTGTGGATCGCTCAGGTCAAAAAGCCATTGTGATTGGTGAAAAAGGCGCGAAGCTGAAAAAAATTGGTATGGATGCACGTGTGGACATGGAAAAAATGTTCGAACAAAAGATCATGCTAACACTGTGGGTTAAAGTGAAAGGCGGTTGGTCTGATGATGAACGTGCATTAAAAAGCTTAGGATATAGCGATATCTAAAGTTTAAACTTTAAAAGGAATGGTCATGATAAAAGTTGTATTAATTGTAGCGAGTGTTTTTTTACTACAAGGCTGTATTACTAAAATTGTGACTGTTCCTGTTAAAGTTGCGTATAAAACGACGAAAGGTGTAGTGAAAGGCACTGCAGCTGTAGTTGGAGCTATCATTCCAGATGGCGAAGAAGAAGATAGCAGTAAAGAACAAGATAAACAGAGCAAGGAATAATTGCCTGAATCATGCGTAATGAAGTTTTGCATGGTTATCTCATCCATCATAGAAAATACCGTGAACGTAGTCATATTGTGCATTTATTTACACAAGAACACGGCCGTGTCGATGGTATTCTTAGGCAAACGCCACCTCCTCAATATCAGCCAATCTCACTGCAAGCATCAGGTAAATCTGATCTAAAAAATTTTACAAAATTAGAAATTGTCAATCAGCCGATTTTCTTTTTTGGTGATGCCTTCTTTTCTGGCTTTTATTTAAATGAAATTTTGTTGCGACTATGCCCATTAGAAGTAGAAATGCCTCAAACATTTTTACAATATGCAGAAACCCTAAGTAGTTTGCAAACGATGGCCCAGCAGATCAATCCAAATGAATTTTTAAGGCAAATTTTAAGAAAATTTGAACATGAATTGATTGAAGAATTGGGTTATCCATTAGACTTTTCTGTTGATGCATCACAGGCCGATATTAATCCCCTACAGTATTATCAGTTTCAACTGAATGCAGGCTTTATGCCGATTGTGCAAGCCAGTCGAGCGAGCTTAAGTGGACAGCAGATCTTGTCTATGTGTAATTATGAAAAGGGTATGGATTTTAATTCAGAACAGTTACAATTACTCTCTAAGCTCTATCGGCAAATGATTAGCTCTTTGTTGGGTGACAGACCTTTAAAAAGTCGCCAGCTTTGGATACAGAATTCTCAAACGAAAGCGTAATTTAGGAAAATATTATGGCTGCATTACTTGGTGTAAATATTGACCATGTCGCGACTTTAAGACAAGCACGTGGCACCACTTACCCAGATCCTGTAAATGCGGCGCTGATTTGCGAACAAGCAGGTGCAGAAGGTATTACCTTGCATTTGCGTGAAGACCGTCGTCATATTCAAGATGATGATGTGCGTCGTATGCGTCCTGTATTAAAAACACACATGAATTTGGAAATGGCAGTTACAGATGAAATGGTGGCCTTTGCAAAAGAGATCCAACCTCATCATGTTTGTTTTGTGCCTGAAAAACGCCAAGAAGTTACCACAGAAGGTGGTTTAGATGTGGTGGGGCATTTTGAAGATGTTAAAAAAGCGACACAAGAATTAGCAGCAATCGGATGTGAAGTGTCATTATTTATTGATGCTGATTTTGCGCAAATTGATGCGGCTGTTGCATGTGGTGCGCCGACCATTGAATTGCACACGGGTGCTTATGCGGACGCCGAAACAGCAGAAGCACAGCAACATGAATTAGAGCGTATTGTGAAAGGTGCTGAATATGCAGCATCTCAGGGCTTAATTGTAAATGCTGGGCATGGTTTAAACCTTGACAATGTGACGCCAATTGCGAAAATCCCACAGATTCACGAATTAAACATTGGTCACTCAATCATTGCAGATGCTGTATTTGTTGGTTTGGCACAAGCTGTGCAACAGATGAAAGCTGTGATTAAAGCCGCTCGTTAATTAAATAGTAAAGATAATGTCGAATATTAATTATGATGAACTCATGAAGCCAGTCATTGGCTTCTTGGGCTGTGAAACGCCAACTGCATGGTTGGATATGGCAGTAGATAATTTGGATATCCTGATGCAGGATCATGCCAATTGTGAAAAGAAAGCTGCCAGCACGGCCATGAACTTGATGTTCCGTTACAGTTTTTTCTCAGATTTACAGATTAAACTGGCGCAATTGGTGCGTGAAGAAATGCTTCATTATGAACAAGTGCTTGAGTTGATGGCAAAGCGCGGTCAAGAGTGGACGGCAATTAGTGCTGGTCGTTATGCGGGTGGTTTGCGAAAAGAAGTACGTACTTATGAGCCAGAAGCCTTAATTGATATTTTGGTGATTGGTGCTTTTGTAGAAGCACGCTCATGTGAGCGTTTTTATGCGCTTGCACCGCGTGTAGATGAAGAGTTAGGTCGTTACTACCGTTATTTACTTAAGTCTGAATCACGCCATTATGAGGACTATCTGTCGCTTGCAATGGATGTAGCTACGACGTCTAAACTGAAAAACCCGAAAGAAGATATTCAGGAGCGGATTGATCATATTCGTGAAGTAGAAAAGAATCTGATTAGTTCACCTGATGAATTATTTCGTTTTCATAGTGGTGTGCCAGTTCAGGCTGCTTAAGTTAAAAAAATCCTCCATAAATGGGGGATTTTTTATACCAATAAATAAATATAATTGATAATCATTTACAATTGGGTTTTTGGTTTTTAAAATGTCGGCATTATTAATCGATGATTCAAATTTTTATGCATTCTTTTTTAAAACCTTGGATGTTCTTGTCATTGGGCTTGTTGAGTACAGCAGGTTTTGCGCACTATCCTTATATTGCACCTTTAAATTATCAGACTTTTAATAATTATAGCGCAGTGGTTTCAGGCTTTTATGACAATCCTTTTGTGTCTGAGATCGCGATTAAGAATTTCAAATTCCACTATCACACGCCTTCCGGTGAAAAAATTGAAATTGCAGATGATGCTTGGGCAAAAACTCAAACATTAAGTAGTTTTAGTTTGGAAAATAAAAAAGAAGGTACTTACCGTATGCGTGGCGTAAAACAAGGTTCTGCATCTCGCTTTGCTTTGGTTGACGGGCAGTGGAAAGCGCTTATTCAAGCAAAACGTGATGAAGCTAAGCCGCTTAAAGCAAATGTGGTGTATTAATCTGATTTGAAAAAAAATAGCAAAGTTAAAACTGTAGAAACACAGGAAATTATAGAAACTTTTATTTCACGTCGTACTATGTCAGATGTTTCTGTAAAGCATGTGCATGAAGGTTTTGATGTGCGTTTTATAAGTCATCCAAATACGTTGAAAGTAAATCAGCCAATTCAGTTGCAAGTTGTTGACTCTGCTCAAGGTGTGAAAGATGTAAAAGCATCGGTGTTGGCACAAAGTTATGCTTTTGAACGTACAGATCGTGTTTATCAAACCCTGCAATCTGATGATAAAGGTCACTTAAATTTTGTGATTAAAGATCAAGGCCAGTATCTTTTGACTGTAGATTATCAGCAACCGTTTACTGCAAAAGGGGATCAGTTAAAACGTTATAAATACACATTGGCATTTAACGTTGTTGAATAACATGATCATGAAAATGCTGACTTGAAGTCGGCATTTTTTTGAATCAATAGGGCATGTGATATCTAACTTGAGTTGAGAGAAGTTTTAGACTGTTGTTATAATTTTTGTCGTTGGTTTTATGGTTTAAAAGGGTTGTGGGTTTATATTGAAACTTTGACAAAGATTAAAAATATGGTTATTTTCTCTATATAGAGCAATATAAGTGGGACTTTACGCCCATGCGATTGCTTTATGTTGCAGTCAATGCAACCAAAAAAACCGCATTTATGCGGTTTTTTTTGTTTTTCTTAACTATTTATCAATATTGGTATTTTGCTGACAAGTCGTAAATTTTATTTAATCAAAAAAATGCTTGTTAAATACGATATTGCATAATCTTGCTAAAATGTTTTTTAAAAATTGGTGCTAAATTTAAGCAGTATTAGACTTTTCTCATAAATCATTTTTTACTTTTTGAAAGAACTTTATTTTTAAGGCTGGGTGTTGGGTGGGTGTTAAATCTGTTGAGTTGAGATGTTGAGAAACACTCTGTTTGGTTTGTTGCTTGTTTAGCATTGTGTTGTAAGGATGTTGGATTTTTTGAGCTAGAGTGCAAGTTAATCGTGAGTAAAGATGATTAAAAGGAATGAAAAGAAAGAAAAGTAAAAATAATAGTTAATAAAAAACCCGTTTCGCAATGAACGGGTTTTTTAAGTATTTGGCTCTCCCACCTGGGCTCGAACCAGGGACCTGCGGATTAACAGTCCGTCGCTCTACCGACTGAGCTATGGGAGAATCTGAGTGCGATTATAAGGACATTTGAGGGAGGGTCAAGAAGAAATTGCGATCTTTCGTTGATATTTGATTTGGATGTTGTTTATTTGCGCAAAAGAATTTAATTTTACTGAAATGTTAAATGTGGGCTTGCAAAAATAAAATTCAGTTGATAGTCTGAATTTAACAACAGAGCGTTTAGGCGAAAGCTTAGACAGTGTGGATTTAAACCCAACTTGCCAGCACTAAAATGGCTAAATAGGAGAAAGCGAATGAATACGCTTAGCATTTCTCAAATCTTCTCAAATTTCAAATTCTATCAAGACAACTACTTGTCGATTATTGCTGATCAAACTCAATATCAAACACCTGTAGAAGGTGCGTATGTTAACGTTTGGCCTTTGGGTCATCGTGACTTGCAGTTGGGTGATTTATTGCAATTATGGTTTAGTGAAAAGTGGTTAATTAATGCCTCTTGTCATTTGCGCTTTGAACATAAGGATGACGGCCGTCGCATTCCCTTGCAGCGTGATCATGATCTGTTTTTATTTCAGTTGGCGGGTAGTGCACTCTCTGGTTCAAACCGATCAAAAGTCTGGTCTGTGTCTGAACAGAAAGTGTTAAGTGTTGAGCTAGATAGCACACTCAAATATTATTGCTTTCAGAAAGGTAGCAATCGAATTGATTTGACGCAGCATCAATTAATTCGTGCATTGCAGTCCGCTATTTAAAGTTAAAAATTAAATGCTCGCATGACCATGCGAGCAGAAAACTTTTTAAGGATGAATAATCATGCATGTTGCAGTGGCATGTGCATATATCTTTCCTTCAGCATCAATAATTTTCCCTTCCGAAATGGCTAAATTTTTACTGATATTAATTAAATTACCTATTGCTAGTAGCTCTTGGTTTTTAGGGATTGGGCGACACATTTTGACATTGAGATCAATCGTGCCATAGCCGATACCAGCACCTAATGCTGAGTGTACGACGCATCCTGTGACCGTATCTAATACCGTTGCGGCAAAGCCACCATGTACCCCACCAAGTGGGTTTAAATGGCGCTGATCAGCTTGTACAACAAACTCTACATGACCTTGTTCAATCTTTTGCGGTTGCATAGGAATGATTTCACTAATGCTTGCTGGTGGAATTTGGCCTTGCATCATTGCCTTTAAAATTTCAAGTCCAGTCATTTCTTTTATATTCATTGCTATTTCTCGAGATAAATTAATTTTGTGGTTGGTTGTGGGTTCTAAAAAGGAACTGGTTTGAATAACATAGCTGAATATATAAAAAGAATGCAAATTCAATATTTGAATGCAAAAGTCAATTTTAAGTTTTTAGGTTTTGTATTTGAGTTAATTTTTTTGGAAAAAAGGCCAAATGAGCTTACTGATCTAGCTTGAATCGTGAATTTCATTTAATTGGTTGTGTGGGAAGATGGAGTGCTTTGATTTATCTCATGACTTATGAGTAGGTATAAAAAAACCCGCGAAATTCGCGGGTTTTTCAAATTTGATATTTAAATCAAATTATTTTTCAGCAGCAATTGAAGCAATCGCAGCATCTACGCCTTCGATTGAATCAGCAGCTTTCTTAATACGTGCAAGCGCATCTACAAGTACTTCGTCTGCAGTTGCATAAGAAATACGCATGTAACCACCTAGACCAAATGCATCGCCAGGAACTACTGCAACACCAGTTTCTTCCAACAACCATGCAGAGAATTCTGTGCAAGATTTTAAACCTTTTGCACGAATTAAAGGACGGATGTTTGCGTATGCATAGAATGCACCGTCAGCAGGAAGGCAAGTGATACCATTGATGTCGTTCAAACCTTTCACAACTAAGTCGTGACGGCGTTTGAATGCTTCAATCATTGGCTCAAGAACGTCTTGAGGACCATTCAATGCAGCTTCTGCAGCAACTTGTGAAATTGAAGTTGGGTTTGAAGTTGATTGAGATTGGATTTTTTTCATCGCACCAATCAGTTTAGCAGGGCCCGCTGCGTAGCCGATACGCCAGCCAGTCATTGCATAAGCTTTAGATACACCGTTAAGAACGATTACACGGTCATAAAGGTCAGGCGCTACAGTTGCGATGTTATAGAATTCGTCGTCCCAACGGATTGGTTCGTACATATCGTCAGAAGCGATATAAACTTCTGGGTATTTACGAAGAACTTCAGCCAAAGCTTCTAATTCGGCTTTAGTGTAGATCATACCTGTTGGGTTTGATGGGCTGTTTAAAACAACTAAACGAGTTTTGTCAGTAATTGCTGCTTCTAATTGAGCAGGTGTGATTTTGAAGCGTTGTTCTTCACCACATTTTACAATTACAGGCACGCCTTCAGCGATGATGACCATGTCAGGGTAGCTTACCCAGAATGGTGCAGGGATGATCACTTCATCGCCCTTGTTTAACAAAGCAAGTGCTAAGTTGAAGAATGACTGTTTACCACCACAAGAAACCAAGATTTGGTTTGCTGCATAGTCAAGATTATTATCACGTTTTAATTTTGCGATAATTGCTTTTTTAAGGCCTGGAGTACCGTCAACAGCTGTATATTTTGTAAAGCCGTTGTTAATTGCTGCAATTGCTGCATCTTTGATGTGTTGTGGTGTGTCGAAATCAGGTTCGCCAGCGCCCAAACCAATAACGTTTTTACCCGCAGCTTTCAATTCAGCTGCTTTATTCGTTACAGCAAGAGTTGGGGACGGTTTGATGGCATTTACACGATCAGAGAGACGTACGTCCACGGCAGTATTCCTTCTTATAGGGATTAAAAATTAAAAAGCACATTATCTTAGCCTAAAATGGTGCATAAAGGGGAGTGTGAATTGGCTTAATCATAAAAAAGTCTACATAAATTTTGAAAAAGCATAAAAATGAAGTGGAGACTTCAACTTATTTTGAATTTTTAGCCATTAATATGAATATGGATAAAAGAGAACTACAGATTAAATCTAAATTTTTTGAGAAAAATAGAGTGATATACCATTTCACATGCGCAATAAAAAAGACCGCAACAGGGCGGCCTTTTTATGTTTATCTCACACTTAGTTTTGGAAGCGTGATAAATCTTCTTCTGGACGTGCAGTTAATACTTCAATACCCGTTTTAGTCACTAAAATCGTATGTTCGTATTGAGCAGATAAACTGTGGTCTTTAGTTACCACAGTCCATTTGTCACCAAGAAGTTTAGTTTTCCAGTCACCACCATTTACCATAGGTTCAATGGTAAAAGTCATGCCTTCTTCTAAAATCATGCCTGAATCTGCTTGGCCATAATGTAATACTTGTGGCTCATCATGGAACACTGTGCCGATACCGTGACCACAATATTCACGTACTACGCCAAAACGTTCAGATTCAACATATTTTTGAATCGCATGGCCAATGTCACCAATGGTAGAACCAGGTTTAACAGTTTCCATACCACGGTACATTGCTTCTTGAGCTACTTTACATAAACGGTTGGCCAAAATAGATGTTTCACCACCGACGATATACATCATGTTGGTGTCACCATGATAACCATCTTTAATTACAGTCACATCAATATTGAGGATGTCGCCTTTTTTCAATGTTTTAGATTCAGATGGAATCCCGTGGCATACCACGTGGTTAACAGATGTGCAAATTACATGCTGAAACGCTGGGCGACCAGGCGCTGCACCGTAACCTAAACATGCTGGAATTGCATCTTGTTTGTTGACAATATAGTCATGACAAATCGTATCAAGTTCGAGGGTAGTCACACCTGGAACAATATGCGGTTTGATCATATCCAAAACTTCTGCAGCCAGCCGACCAGCCACACGCATTTTTTCAATTTCGTCTGGAGTTTTAATTAAACGGCGGGGAGCTTCGTAAGTACTGTTCATGATCTCTAAAAACTTTTGGAAATTTGTATGTGACTATGGTATAAATAGCCGCCCATTTTATCAAATGCTTTTTCGTGAATATCTTTCACGAGCTTTGTGCGATGGGGCATTAAAATCCGCACATATATCGACACATATCTCTGGGTGCCTTTTTAGGTGGAGAATGCGGGTATATGGAGGCCTAACCCAAACTTTAAGGTAAAGAAAATGGCAGATTACAACGTAAGCATGCGCGACCTTCTTCAAGCTGGCGCTCACTTCGGTCACCAAACACGTTTTTGGAATCCAAAAATGCGCGAATACATCTTCGGCGCGCGCAACAAAATTCACATCATCAACCTTGAGCACACTGTTCCTGCGTTAAATGATGCTTTGAACTTTGCTAACAACTTGGCTAGCAAAAAGAACAAAGTTTTGTTCGTTGGTACAAAACGTGCAGCTTCTGCAATCATCCGTGAACAAGCTCAACGCGCAGGTCAACCATACGTTGATCACCGCTGGTTGGGTGGTATGTTGACTAACTGGAAAACTCTTCGCCAGTCAATCAACCGTCTAAAAGACCTTCAAACTCAATCTCAAGATGGCACTTTCGCTAAGCTTACTAAACGTGAAGCTTTAGAACGTACTCGTGAGATGGAAAAACTTGAACGCGGTCTTGGCGGCGTTAAAAACATGGGTGGTTTACCTGACGCATTATTCGTAATCGACGTTGATCACGAAGCTATTGCAATTAAAGAAGCTAAAAACCTTGGTATTCCTGTAATCGGTATCGTTGATACAAACTCTAACCCAGACAACGTAGACTACGTTATTCCTGGTAACGACGATGCGATCCGTGCAGTTACTCTTTATGCTTCTGCTATGGCTGACGCGATTCTTGCTGGTAAAGAATATGCTCAATCACAAGCAAATGCACAAGCTAAAGGCGAAGAAGCTCCTGCTTCTGAGGCTTAATGCGTTTGACGTGAGCTTGTCATTTTTGCGACATGTGATGGTGGCAAAGTAAGCGTTATGTATGCAGGCGGCCCATGAGATACCTCTGGGCCGTTTCTGTTCTAAAAAGAATTCATTTTCTACCGTATTTAGGAGAATAACATGACTGCAGTTACAGCAAGCATGGTTAAAGAATTGCGCGACCGTACTGGTCTTGCGATGATGGAATGTAAAAAAGCATTAACAGAAGCGGGCGGTGACATCGAATTAGCGATTGACAACCTTCGTAAATCTGGTCAAGCAAAAGCAGCTAAAAAAGCTGGTAACATTGCTGCTGACGGTGCGATCACTATCGCTCAAGAAGGTAACAAAGCGCTTCTTTTAGAAGTTAACTGCCAAACTGACTTCGTTGCTAAAGACGAAAACTTTGCTGGCTTCTCTGCTAAAGTTGCTGCTGCTGCGCTTGCTGCAAACGTAACTGATGCTGCTCAAATTGCTGAATTAAAACTTGAAGATGGCGCTACAGTTGAAGAAGCTCGTATTGCTCTTGTTCAAAAAATCGGTGAAAACATCCAAGTTCGTCGCGCAACTATCGTTGAAGGCGAAAACCTTGCTGTTTACAAACACGGTTTAAAAATCGGTGTTGTTGTATCTTACACAGGTGACGAAGCTACTGGTAAAGGTTTGGCAATGCACGTTGCTGCGTTCAACCCAGTTGCTGTAACTGAAGCTGACGTTTCTGCTGATCTTATCGCTAAAGAGAAAGAAATCGCTGAAGCTAAAGCACTTGAATCTGGTAAACCAGCGAACATCGTTGAAAAAATGGTTACTGGTTCAGTTCAAAAGTACCTTAACGAAGTTGTACTTGTTAACCAAATGTACGTAATTGACAACGACAAGAAAGTTGCTGAAATTCTTAAAGCGACTTCAACTACTGTAGCAAACTTCGTACGTTTCGAAGTTGGTGAAGGTATTGAGAAAAAAGCAGAAATGAGCTTTGCTGACGAAGTTGCTGCTGCTCAAGCTGCTGCTGCACAATAATTTTTTGCGATTTCGCTAAAAATTAAGTGTTAAAAAAGTCCCCACTGGGGGCTTTTTTTATGTTTGCACTTTTATATGAACATCATTTTAAGTTTTGTAAGTTTGCAGCAAAATTGTGCATTTAGAATGTGATGAACTGCTTTAAGATAATGAGCAAATAGAGGAAGAAATAGATTAAAAATGGCGAATAAAACACATCTTGGAATTGGCTCGGTCATCGTTTTACTGATTGCAGCATATTTGGGTTTAGATGTAGGGTCTAAATCAGAGCAATCTGGATCGCAGCAGGTATCTGTAGCTGAACAGGCAAATGAGCCCAAAGTTCAGCCAGAAGAAACGCCTAAAACATTTGATCATCAAAAAAATACAGATACTGTATCGCAGGATGACCTTGCAAAAATTCAGCAAGCCTTTGCTCAACAGAAAAGTAATGTACAGGTGCAATCTGTCGGTACAGTTAAAGCTGTGTTAAAAGATGATAACGAAGGATCGCGCCATCAAAAATTTATTTTAAAGTTGAATAATGGGCAGACAGTATTGGTTGCACATAATATTGATCTTTCACCGCGAATTGATCATTTGCAAAAAGGAGATACTGTGGAATTTTATGGTGAGTACGAATATTTGGCGCAAGGTGGTGTAATTCATTGGACGCATCATGATCCAAATGGTCGCCATGTGGATGGTTGGCTGAAACATCAGGGTAAAATTTACCAATAATTGTATATTTTATGAAGGGGGAGAGCAATTTTGTTCTATGCTTTTCATACGTTCTTGCTAATGTAAATTCTTAGCGCATAGGAATGAGTATGCAAGATACTAATGTGATTGAGTTTGTAGATTATTGGCATGTCCAAGAGTTGGGAGGTTTAGAGCTCTTAAAAGCATCCTATCAACAAACACATTTTTCAAAACATACACATGAGGGCTATTGTATTGGTTTGATTGATGAAGGTGCGCAATCATTCTTACGTACGGGCTCTCAACATATTGCACCCAAAGGTGACATTATTTTAGTCAATGCTGATGAGGTGCATACGGGATCATCGGCTGTTGAAACGGGTTGGTGTTATCGAGCTATTTATCCAACACCTGAAATGATCAAAGAGATGAGCTACGATTTTTTTAATGAGCGTAGTATGGCACCTTGGTTTCCTGAAGCCGTCATACATGATCAGGGGCTAGCTGAACAATTAAATTTACTCTTTGACTTGTTAATACAACCTAAAAATGTGTTGTTTAAACAAAGTTTATATGTGTCAACTGTGGCCTATTTGTGCAGTAAGTATGCTAAACAAAAACAACAACTTAAAATATGCACCGAGGTGCAGGATAAAATAAAAATTATTCAAGATCTTTTAGTCGCTGAGCCAGAAAAAGAGCACCAGCTTGCGGATTTAGCGCAAATGGTGGGCTTAAGCCAGTGGTATTTGTTACGACAGTTTAAAAAGCATACAGGATTGCCACCACATGCATGGCTCATCCAGTGCCGTTTACGTAAATCATTAAAATTATTAAAACAGGGTCAAGAGATTGCCATTACAGCGCAATTGTGCGGATTTTCAGATCAAAGCCATTTTAATCGACATTTTAAAAAATCCTTAGGCTGTACACCTGCTCAATATACATTGCATCATAAATAAGATGATCTTGTGTTAAGACAATTGAAGCTTATTCAACGTGTGATTCCACTATTTGAATAAATACATGAGCAATTTTGTACAAGTATCACACGTGCTGAAGTTGCATATTGGCAAGGTCAAAATGTTGAATTGAGTCGTTGGCGATGAATAGGTCAGATTGTAAGGATAATAAACACCCATCTTTAGGTTTTTTGCATGGCATGAAAGATATATTGCCATTATCAATTGCTGTTATTCCTTGGGCTGTGCTGGCAGGTTCTGTTGCTGTGCATGCTGGATTAACATTTATGCAAGCCTTAGGAATGTCAGCATGGTATTTGCTGGCGCTGCGCAACTGGTCAGTTTAAGTATGCTGACTGCAGGCGCATCAATTTTTAGTATTGTGTTAACTATTTTTTTCTCACCAGTCAGCATTTTGTATATGCATTACAACTTCAAAAAGACATCGGTCATAGGCCACTTATTCAACGCATCACGATTGGCTTTTTACTGACAGATGAGCTATACGCGACAGCAATGTTAAAACATCACCGTCCATATTGGTATTTACTTGGGGCTGGCTTGAGCTTTTATGTCTGTTGGGTGGGTTTTAGCCTTGTAGGAATACGTTTGGTTACTCGGATTCCCAATTTAAATAGCTTTCATTTGGAATTTTCTATTGTGGCCATTTTTATTGTGATGGCGATTCTTCTCATTAAAAATAAAATTGCGATCGTTGGGATATGTGTTTCTGCTGTTATGGCCATTGTTTTAACGTGGATGCAATTGGATGTGGCGATTTTACTTGCTGGGTTGAGCGGTATGTGTGTTTCAGCATGTCTCGATACATTGCAGGAGGCTTAAACATGAGTTGGGTATTATTAATCAGTCTTGTAATGGTGACATTTTTTAATCGTTATCTTTTTTTGGAGCCGAAAACAGGTGTTGTTGTGCCTAAATTTATGATGTGTATGCTGAAATATGCTGCCCCCTGTTTAATGATTTCAATTGCAACACCTATCGTGTTTTTTGATCATGCTACATGGAAAGGCATGGGGCATAATGAATATATTTATGGTGCTATTTTTTGCATTTTAATAACAGCAATCACCCAAAAAATGCTCCTCAGTATTGTGGCAAGTTTATTGTTTTTTTATGGATTGCTGTATTTATTTTAACTTTGCTTAAACCCTTCGAATTGCATATTGAAATAGACTAAAAAAGCTGAAAAATACATTTTAAAAAGTAATTTTCAGCATAATAAAAAAATATATGTGCTAAATGCTCTTCATTTGCGTTTTATGGCGTGTTTTCCATTTTGCGCTAACTTTACCAAGGTATGTATCTAGGCACCAAATAGGGCCAATCAGGAGAAATTGAAGATCTTTAAAGAAAGAAGGTTTTTTCCCTTCAACTTTATGTCCATAAAATTGGCCAATCCATGCCAAAACAAACAGCGAAATATATAAACCAAAGCCCTTCGGTAAGAGAAAAATAAGCCATGCCATGACCAAGGTGAGGGCAGCCATTGCAATGGCTAATACGACATCTAAACGCGCATAAAAAATGAGGGCTAAAATAAACACTAATGCCGCCAACAACACACTAAAATTAGCCAAGATGCCGATGATGGAAAAGTAGATGGTTGGCACGCAGACCCAATGCATTAATTTATTAGTGGGATCTTGGTGGCTTTCGCTATATTCATCAAACCATTCCTGAATAGTTTTCATTGCGATGTCCTTCGCGTAGTTTAATCGGGTATAGCTAAAAATATAATTCAGTTTGATGTGTTGGTCAAAACGAAGCTAAAAAATGTTGGATCAAGATAGGGCGGAGCTGATATACGTGAAGCCCATTTATAAACACAAGATATAAAAAAAACCGCATAAGCGGTTTTTTTGTTAAATGTATGCAAATTCATAGGGAGCCTTATGAAGATGGACCATCTACACGTTCAATATTGACTCTTGCTGTACCACTGTTGGTAATGCCGAGTTGTTTTGCAGCACCATAAGACAAGTCTAAGATTCGGTTGCCGTGGAATGGACCGCGATCTGTTACTTTTACAACAATACTTTTGCCATTGTTTTTATTCGTTACACGAATAAAGCAGTTGAGTGGCAAGCTACGATGTGCTGCTGTCAATGCATTCATATCGAATGTATCACCACTGGCAGTTTTACGACCGTGGAATTGACGACCATACCATGACGCTGTACCTGTTTGGCTAAAGCGACGTACGGTGTTTGATGCAACATCGTTCAGTTTTTCAATCACTGAAGGCTCGTCTTCAGGAATCTCAATTTTAGCAGCGATTGTTTCGCGACGAATTTTATCGCCAGAACGCTCAGTGATTGAAAGGCTGCTTAGGTTTTTAAAATTTGAATTAAAGCTCTGTGCTTCTTTGTTGAGGGCACGAGCGGCTAGACGTGAATGATCATTATCATTATTGAATGATGATGATTGAACCATCTCAGCTTGCGATTGACTCAGGGCAACTGTGGTAGCGACCGCTAAGATATATTTAATAATCGACGACTGCATTGTTTATCTCCCAAGGACATTTAGCATGAATCATTCAAGTGATTGATATTCATACCAACATGTCTGATATTTCACTTTTGCAACTACATTTAACGAAATGGATAATATTCATCCTCCGATTCCGCTGTCTAGTGTTTAATTAAAATAATTTAAAATTGTACGAAAAAATAACATTTGTTGTATAAAAAATAATCAATATTGTAACAATATATGTAAAAAGTGCGAAATGTGATCAAATTGTCTAAAAAAAATGTTGACATTTTTTGTCAGTTTTAAATTACAAGCCTTATTGGCTTGTAATTTCGTTACCTAGGAGCCATAAAGCAGTGGCATACATACGACTTTTGTTATAGGTGGTAATGACTTGAAAATTGGGGTAGGTAATGTAATAAATTGGCCCATAACTGTCTTGCAATTGAATGACATTCACAAGATCTAAGTCATCTATTTTTACGATAGGATTCAATGGGCTAATGCCTTGAGCCTTTAACACACCGTAGGGTACGGGCTGTGTTAAATCTTTAGAAATAACGCTATCTGGATTATTGCCAGCATAACGGGCTGCAAATGCAATCGGTTGGTCACGTTGCCAGCCATGTTGTGCTAAATAATTTGCAATCGAGCCGATGGCATCTACAGCGGAATTTCTAAGGTCAACATGACCATTGCCGTCGTAGTCGACACCGAGTTTGGCTACATTGCTCGGCATAAACTGTGGGTAACCCACTGCGCCAGCGTATGAGCCAACTACCGAGTTGGTTGGAATCCCATCGCGGTATGACCAAGCGATTAAAGCTGCTAGCTCATCTTGGAAATAAGTAGCACGACGTTCATAGCCAAAACCTAGGGTTGCGAGCGCATCACGGGTCACGAATGAACCCTTATTTGAGCCAAAGCCTGTTTCTACACCTAAAATGCCTAAAATAACCGATTGCGGTACACCAAATTGCTGTTCAGCACGATTGAGTGTGTCGGAATATTGTTGTTTAAAGCGGACACCACGCTGAATCGTGCTGTTGGCTAAAAAGTTGGTTTTATAGTCATACCATGGTTTGCTTTCACCAGGTCTGTTCATAATACTAATAATGTTGGGTATATTTTTCGCACCATTCATCGCCCAATCAACCTGTTCGGCTGTTAAACCATAGGTTTGCATGGTTTTTTGTTTAAAGCTGGGGTAAGCAGGGTTGGATTGAAAGTCGTTGGCTTGGCAAAAGCTGGTCAGCGATAACGCGCCAGTAATTAATAAAATGCTTTTCAGTTTGTTATAAAAGTGTGTATGCATAAAAACTCAATTCCACGAATATTATTTGTGGGTGTAAATCGACATGACGATGCCAAAAGATGCCATCAAAGTAATGATTGCAGTTCCGCCATAACTCATAAACGGCAGAGGAATACCCGTTACAGGTAATATACCGCTAACCATTCCTGCATTTACAAAAATGTATACAAAAAAGGACAAACCTAAGCCACCTGCGAGCAATTTTCCATAATGATGAAAGGATTGCATGCTAATTTGCAGTGTTCGTAAAATAATGGACAAATAAAGTGAAAATAAAATAATGATGCCCATCAGTCCAAATTCTTCAGAAAAAGCAGCAATAATAAAACCTGTATGCCCTTCAGGTAAAAAATGAAGGTGAGACTGCGTGCCATTTAAGTAACCTTTTCCAAAGAATCCACCAGATCCAATGGCTATTTGGGATTGAATAATGTTCCAGCCTGCACCTAGAGCATCTGCTTCAGGATTAAATAACGTCAGGACTCTAGTTTTTTGGTAGTCATGTAGTAAAAATTCCCAAAGCATAGGGACAATAATAGAAATGAGCGCCGTTGCACTACCAATTAATTTCCACGACAAGCCACTTAAAAATAAAATAAAAATCCCGCTTGCTAAGACCAATGCGGAGGTTCCGAGGTCAGGTTGTTTCGCAATCAGTAAAAATGGAACGAAAGTCAGCAATAATGTTTTAAAAATTTTACTCATAGCAGGTGGGATGGATGCTCTGGATAAAATCTATGCGGCAGCCATTGGTATAGCAATTTTCATAAACTCACTGGGTTGCACACTGCCGAATCCAGGGATACCAATCCAACGCTTAGCGCCAAGGCGGACTTCACCAAATGCAAATACTGCAAATAGGCACAACAAACCAAAAACATAAAAAAATGGTGATAATGCTTGGTAAATTTTAGGTGGGATTTGTGCTAGAAAAAACATGACGGCAAATCCAATGCCGAAACTCATGGCTTGTTTTAAAACCATAGACGTATTTTGACCTGAAGCACTATATAAGGTCATTAAGCCGAGACAAGCAGTCAGCAGTATAAAAAGGCATAGCCACGGATCTAGATGAATACGTGTGAAAAATCGATGCTCATTTTTGATGCTGAGCCCATCGCGTGGAGAATGGCGTAAAAATTTTAGCTGAATATCTGATTGTAAAGGCATAATCGTTATCATCCGCCCACATGAAGTTGGGCGCGATGCTATCACGTGATCTGTTCTTCATCCGTGATAGTATGGTTATTCATACAAAAAAACCTAGCTAGGCTAGGTTTTTTGTGAAAGACAATATTTAGTTCGTATTGAACATATCGTCATGTGCTTCAGCAAGTGCTATAAGTTCATCTTTGGTCAAATTTGGGAAGATTTTATCAATTGCAATATGGATGGCTTTAATCACAGCAGATGAGCCGATATCCGCTGCTTTGCGTTTGATCATGCCCAAATCTAAAGTTTTATTAAAATCATTCATAAAATGACGTACGGCTGCTTCTGCAAATTGTTTATACAATTCTGCAAGTGCAGCTTTATTTACATCTGCGCCACTTTTGATTTCAGCAAAGCTATTTTTAAGGTTGGTTACCAAGCTTGTATCCAGGCTAAAGCCGACACGATGTGCACCAGCTGCATCTTTAAATAAGCTCCGTTCAGAAAATTCAATCGATTGTTTAACTACATCATTCGAAGCTTTGCTTAAAAGTTGTTTCAGTAATACTGCAACTGTGGACTTTACGTAACCCGCTAATTTCTCGGCGGTATCACGTTTGTCGCTGGCTGGGAATAGATGTACTGGAGCTAATATTGTCGCTCCAATAATTTCTTCGTTAATCAGCAGAGCAGTTTTATCACGTAGTGGATAAAGTGTTTCGCTTGAATTTTTCTTTGCATGACCTTCTTGAATACTGCTGAGAAGTTCCTCTGAAGGAATAAAACCAAAAAATGGCATCTTATTAAACCTCAATGTTCTTTATTTTATTGACGCGCCAATCGAATTGGGCGAGGCATCCATGTTGGGTCCGATACACGGCAAGGATTAATGTCTAAACCACCGCGACGTGTATAAGTGGCATAAACCATCAGTTGTTCTGGTTTCAGGTTCTGCCATATATCAGCATACATTTGTTCTACACATTGCTCGTGAAAACCATTGTGCTGACGGTAAGAGATAATATAGGCCAAGATACTTTTGTAACAAGGCTTTTTACCCTTATAACGTATAAATACAGTGCCCCAGTCCGGTTGTCCAGTGACTGGACAGTTACTTCTTAATAAATGTGAATAAAGTTGGACTTCAACGTGCTCATCACTTGCATCAAATTGTAATAAAGAGGCATCAGGATGTTCTTCTAAGCGCTCCGGTTGAAGCGTATCAATACAAATACCTTCAGGTTGTGCAATGGCTAAATCATTAGCAGCAAATAGATCAATCGTCACAGGTGCTTGAGCGGCTTGTGATAAATCTTTCTCTACGGTTGCAATAAAGGCATCTTTAGAGTCGAACTTGGTAAAGTTCATACTATTAAAGTAGAGCTTTAATGATTTAGATTCGATGAGATTGGTTGATGATGCAGGTAAAGTGAGTCGGCCAATTGCAACTTGTGGAATGCCCATTGCATTGAGCCATGAAATTTCAAAAACATGCCACCAGTCTTTACCTTGTTGAATGCCTTCAACATGTGCATAAGTCTCACGTGCAGGTGCACGAGCGATCGGGAATAGAATATCGGGCTGATATTCAGTTGGGTAATTGGTGTCTTTACCTAAAAGTGATTGTTCTACAGTCATTATTCACGCATTCCTGAACCGCGGGAGAGGAGTTGATAAGCTACGGTATACAACACAGCACAGCAGGCTGTAATAACAGTCAATGAAATAGCAACATTGACATCGCTATGGCCCAAAATACCATAACGAAAAGCGTTGACCATGTATACCACAGGGTTAATTAAAGAAAGATTTTGCCAAAAAGGGCTTAATGCTGAAATTGCATAAAATACGCCACCTAAATAAGTCAGTGGTGTGAGTACAAAAGTTGGGATAATGGATATGTCATCAAATGATTTTGCGTAGACAGCATTGATAAACCCGCCCAATGAGAAAAGTAGGGAAGTGACTAATACTGTATATATAGTTACAAACCAATTGGTAATATATAAGTCGGTAAAAAATAGGCTCATTGCAGTAACAATAATACCGACCAATACACCACGGCAAACACCACCAATCACATAGCCACATAAAATCATATGCAACGGTACTGGGCTCGTAATCAGCTCTTCAATGCTTTTTTGAAATTTAGCACTGAAAAAACTGGATGATACATTGGCGTAGCTGTTCGTAATCACTGCCATCATAATTAGGCCAGGCACAATAAATTGCATATAGGTAAAGCCACCCATCGTACCGATACGTGAACCGACTAAATTGCCGAAAATCACAAAATACAGACTCATGGTAATTGCAGGTGGAAGTAGTGTTTGTGGCCAAATCCGCATGAAACGGCGGATTTCTTTATAAACGAGGGTATAAAGTGCGACTTGGAGCTGGGAGAAATTCATTGTGCTGCGCCCTCAAGATTTTTTTCAACCATTTTTACAAAGAGTTCTTCTAAGCGGTTTGATTTATTGCGCATACTACGAACTTGAATATTCTGTGCTTGCATCAGCTGGAATAAATCATTCAAATTGTGAGATTTATCCATGGTCACTTCAAGTGTCATAGGGTCGACCAAATTAAAACGCACACCAATAATATCGATCAGAAGTGGCTGAATAGGCTCAGCTAAATCAAAAATAAAGGTTTCTTCATTTAACTGGCTTAAGAAGCCTTTCATGCTGGTATCTTCTTTAATCACACCGCGGTCAATAATTGCAATGCGACGGCACAGTACTTCAGCTTCTTCTAAATAATGTGTGGTGAGAATGATGGAAGTGCCTTTTTCATTTATTTCTGTCAGGAAGTCCCACATTGAACGGCGCAATTCAATATCGACACCTGCTGTTGGTTCATCAAGAATTAACAGTTTTGGTTCATGCATCATGGCGCGGGCAATCATTAGGCGGCGTTTCATACCGCCAGAAAGCATACGTGCTTGAGTGCTACGTTTTTCCCAGAGACCAAGCTTTTCTAAATATTCTTCTGCACGTTTTTCTGCAATTTTTTTAGGAATGCCATAATAACCAGCTTGAGTGACTAAAATGTCGAAGGTTTTTTCAAACTGCCCAAAGTTAAATTCTTGAGGAACGACACCTAGCTGTTGTTTTGCATGTGAAGGATGGGTATCCAAGTTATGGCCAAAAATCTCAACTGTTCCAGAAGTTTTTTTGGTCAAAGAACTGATGATGCTAATCGTGGTTGATTTGCCTGCACCGTTTGGGCCAAGTAGGGCATAAAACTCACCTTCGGGCACCGTCAAATTAATGCCTTTTAAAGCTTGAAACCCATTTTTATAGGTTTTTGACAGTTCCCTGAGTGTCAGTGCATCAGTCATGTGGTTCTCACTTGGTGAATAATGTGGTTATTGTGAGCGATCTAGGCAAATAAACCAAGTAAATGGGATGGAATTCTGAGTTGCAAATATAGAACTTTGTACAAAGCGTAGACACTAATATGCAAGACTTATATATAGTTGCTTTACCTGAGAGAATTTTTTGATATGATGTGCACGCGCGCTCATAGCTCAACTGGATAGAGTACAGGTCTCCGAAGCCTGTGGCGTGGGTTCGAGTCCCGCTGAGCGCACCATTTCACTGTTTTACCTCATCCGAAGAAATACGAAAATCATTAAAAATAAATAGCTTACGTACTTCTATTGTCCGATAATGTCCGAAGGCGTTTTAGGATACCGTAAAGTTTTACGGTATTTTTTACGGTATATCCCGTTTCTTGCAAAAATATACCGTAAAAAGATGCCTAAACTCGTTGTTAGTCTTACTGACTCAAAAATTAAATCAGCAATATCAATGCAAAAGAAATCATCTGAAAAAAATATTAAGCTTTCAGATGGTGGCGGCCTTTATCTGTTATTAGATACAAAAGGTGGGGCATATTGGCGCTTTGATTATGTTCGCCCAATTACAAAGAAAAGAGCTACTATCGCAATTGGTGTTTATCCAAGCTGTACATTAGCATCAGCACGTGCAAAACGAGGCGAGTTCAGAGAACAGCTTGTTCAGAATATTGATCCTGCCATGCAGAAAAAACGAGAAGCTGAAATAACGCATAAAAAAAATACTTTTAAGCTAATCGCAAATGAATATCGTAAAACAGAAGAGTTGGAGCCTAGCACTCAGCGAAGGAATCAATTTGTTTGGGATAAGTTGTATGCTGCAATTGGAGATTATCCGATAGACAGTATTACACCATCGCAAATTTTAGAAGTGTGTCGTATATACGAAAGGCAAGGTAAGACAGATTCAGCAAAGCGTATGAGAAGCAAAGCATCCCAAGTCTTTCGTTATGCGATTGCTTTAGGCTTATGCCAATTTAATGTGGCAGACCAAATCAGTGGGATTTTAAAAGTTGGTAAAACCAAGCATAGATCTGCGGTCACAGATGAGCAGTTGTTAGGACAGTTATTAAGGAATATTTATAATAGTGTTGGTCGGGGTGATATCGCGATAGATTATGCTGTAAAAATTTTACCCCATGTTTTTGTACGTCCAGGAGAGTTGAGGGGCGCGAAGTGGGCAGACATTGATTTTGAAAATCGAGTTTGGAAATACACTCCTCCTAAGACGAAGAATCAGACAGCATTACAGCATATTGTTCCTCTGTCAGATCAAGTAATAACCTTATTTAAAGAATTACACCAGATGACAGGTTATACCGAGTATTGCTTTGTATCGATGCGAGATCAGTCTAAAACGATTAGTGAGTCAACTATTAACAAGCGGTTAAAGCAATATGGTTTTGAAAATGGTGAAACGACAGGTCATGGCTTTAGGGCTACAGCCAGAACTTTATTGGATGAGGTATTAAAGTTTCCTATCGAAAGGATTGAACAGCAACTTGCTCATCAGGTTCGTGATATGCATGGCAGAGCATACAACCGTACAAAGTATTTAGAAGAGCGTACAGTGATGATGCAAGCATGGTCTGATTATTTGGATCAATTAATGTATAAAAATGTAGAGTAGTTAATTTAATACATATTAGCGAATTTTAGTTTCAGTTAAGTTGCCGCCACCTCCACCAAAATTCTTTCCGAAGTAGTCCATCGGAATATAAAAAAAGCCTTTAAACTCAATGTTTAAGGGCTTTTTTATTGGCTGTATTGTCCGATACTGTCCTAAGCGATTTGACCCTATTTTTGCTTTGTGTGGGTAAAAATTGGCAAAATTTACCCAGAAATTAACACAACAAATTCTGGTTAAAGATATGTCACTCACAGATGCAGAATGTAGAAAAGCCCAACCGAAAGACAAGCAATATCGTCTATCAGATTCACATGGTTTATCGCTGATTATTGCGACTAAAGGTCAGAAGTATTGGAATGTCCGCTATACTGTTCATGGGTAGCGTCAATCTGAGTCACTAGGACCATACCCAGAACTTAGTTTGAAAAAAGCTAGAGAAATGGCTTATGAACTTAAGTATAAACATTCAAAATCAGTACTTCATGAGGACATAAAGCCTTTTTTTAAAGAAGTAGCTGAAGATTGGTTTGAGAACCAGAAAGAAACGTGGTCCCCGAAGCACATTAGCAATGTCAGAGCATCTCTAGATGAATTGTATCTTTCATTAGAAAATAAGCGTATTAATCAGATTCAAGCACCTGAAATTTTACAGATCATAAAAAAGATTGAGGCAAGAGGCTCACTTGAAGTAGCCAAACGTACCTTATCTCGCTGTGGCATGGTCATGAAGTACGCTATTGCACACGGCTATCGCTACGATAATCCTGCAGGTGATTTGGTCTATGCACTAAAAAATAAGCGTGTGAAAAATTTAGCATCATTACCTGCTTCAGATATGCCTGAATTTCTTAGACGTATTAAAGCCTATCCTGCCGATGCTCAAACGCATCATGCGATTATTCTGATCATGCTTACAGGCGTTCGGGTAAGTGAGTTACTGCAAGCACGTTGGGATGAATTTGATGTAGATGATCGTAAGTGGGATATCCCTGCTGAGCGTATGAAGAACGGTTTACCCCATCGTGTGCCTTTAACAGACATGATGATCGATGAGCTTCAGGCATTACGTTTAACACATAACCAGAACTTATTATTCCCACACAGATTAAATAACAAAGAGCCTATGCGTAGTGAATCGATTTTGGCTGTGATCAAGCGGTCTGGCTATGCGGGTCGAATGACAACTCATGGCTTTAGATCACTATTCAGTACGGTGGGGTAATCCCCCCTAAAAATAATAGGATCTAAAAGTAGAATTTTCTCTTAAGATACGAGCAGGAGATTCTGCATGAAAACATCTAAATTTACTGATAGTCAGATCATGTCCATCTTGAAACAGGCAGAATCTGGCACACCTGTAGCGACCCTTTGCCGTGTGATGTGGTTCTAGGATTTTAGACCACGCCTATAAGTGATAATCTACTCCCCAATAAGCATGGGAAATGCTTGTTTTGGAGTCAACCATGACACGAAGAAAACGTCGTAATCATTCAGCAGAGTTTAAAGTTAAAGTTGCTCTCGCAGCAATTAAAGGCGACTACACACTCGCTGAACTTTCTACTCAATTCGATTTACATCAAAACCAAATCATTGATTGCAAAAATCAACTGCTTGAACAATCAGTCAATATTTTTTCACGACCAACAGCACAACAAGAACCTGAGATTGACCTCAAAGCTCTACATGCCAAGATAGGACATCAGGCATTGCAAATTGATTTTTTAGAAGGTGCGCTCAGAAAAATAGGGCAGCTGAGCGGCAAAAAATGATCGATAAGACCCATCAACTTTCGGTACGACAACAATCGCAATTGATCCAAATCAATCGCAGTACGTTGTATTACAAGCCCAAAGAGATTTCATCAACTGATTGGAGTTTGATGCGTCTGATCGATGAAATTCATCTCGACCACCCATTTATGGGCAGTCGAATGATACGAGATATGCTACAGCGTCAAGGACATCAAATAGGTCGGCGTAAAGTCCGACGTTTAATGCGCTTGATGGGAATACATGCCTTGTATCCAAAACCCAATACCAGTAAGCCTAATCTTGCACACCGTATTTTCCCATATCTGTTGAAAAACATGGTCATCGATCACTCTAATCAAGTCTGGTGTACAGATATAACGTACATTCCTATGGCTAAAGGCTTTGTCTATCTATGTGCAATTATAGATTGGCATAGTCGTAAAGTACTGGCTCATCGAGTATCGATCAGTATGGAAACAGACTTTTGCATAGATGCGTTGCAAGAAGCAATTGTGAAATATGGTTGTCCTGAGGTGTTCAATACAGACCAAGGCAGTCAATTCACAAGCGAGGCATTTTTGAATGAGTTAAAATTGCGAAATATCCGTATCAGTATGGATGGGAAAGGACGATGGATGGATAATGTGATGATTGAGCGTTTATGGCGCAGCGTGAAGCATGAGGAAGTTTATTTGAAGGCTTACGATACGGTTAAACAAGCGAAACAATCAATTGCTGAATATTTGGATTTTTATAACAAGATACGTCCTCATTCAAGTTTGAATAAGGCAACACCGAATGAATTTTATGATCAACATTTACTAAAAGTAATGGCAGCATAATTTAAATATTTAGAGCGGATTTATCACTTATAAAACTGAATTGAGTGGTCTAATTAACGGAACCACGTTACTAAGTTTTAGTTTTGTTTGCAATTGTTTAGATTAAAAATGGGGCATTAAGCTAAGCGTAATTTAGTGCCCATTAAAATAAGAATGTAAATAACAAGAATACTTTTCAATCTAAGTGTGTTCGTAAATTATTTCTGATTTCAAATTTATACTTTCTAGCAGTCTCATCATCAATTATAGGGTGGTGGAAATCAATTTTGTGTTCTTGCAAGGTCTCTTTAAAGAAATCATTTAAAGCATATGCTCTGGCTAGGAGGTCATCTAATTCATTAATGCGAACTTGTAAATCTAGTTTATCGTTTTCGGCTTGTGCACATAAGTTTTTACAATTTGCCAATTCATTTTTTAAGTTTTGAACACGGATAGTTGATTGGTCTATTTTTTTAAAGTGTTCAAATTGTAGTTCTTGGCTTTGATTTTTTCGGACTAGATATTCAATAACAATCTCCTCACGATCAAAGTGATTTTCTTCTTTAAATTTAGATAAAAAATTCGCAGTTTTAGGGTCTAGGTAATATTGCTTTTTAACTTTGTTTTTGTCTTTGTCATTTTTCTTGAAAGTGCGGAATTTTGCTTTTAGCTTTTCACAACAGCTCTGAGTGACTTGGATTGATAAGCCATTACTCAATATTCCAATGTCAACATTGCCTGACTGAAAATGAGGATAGATATTGAAATTTGGTGAGTAACCTTGGTGGGTTCTTATGACAAGACCTCTCGGATTTTCCGATTCCTTTTTCAGAAATTCAGCTTTAAGTAGGCCGTCTTCTAAACACCAATCTTTTAAGTAAATTTGAGGGCGTCCCATTTTTAGCTCCAATTGTTATATCTGATAAAGCGATTTTAAATCATTAAATTGATGGTTAAATCGATATCAAATTATTTATGTTAATAAACATTATATATTAAATTAAAATAATGGTTATTAATCAATAATAGTTGTTTTTATGAAAAATCCCCAAAAATTGCTAAATAGACAAGGGGAATTAAAGGCAATATCTATACTTATGCTAAGGCATATGGAAATTACTTTATCGCCGATTGATCGAATTATTTTTCTAAGATTATTGATCTGTTATGGAGGTCGTAGAATTTCAATATCGGACCTAAAAGCTTTGGCTAAAGAAGTGAAGGTGAATTGGTTAACATTAAAAAAATCATTAGATGTATTGGTTGAAAAAGGATTATGCGAGCAGCTAGAAGAAAAAGTTATAAAGTTGAATAAGGTACTACTACCAAGACAAGTTGGTTATCGATGGAGGTGGAAACCATCTGATCAGTTGATTATTGCTTTAGATAAAGCAAAAGAGGATGATCAACTTGCAGGAAAGTTAAAAGAGAATAAATCGACTAAACAAAGTATAAAAAAAATGAGGTTTAAAAAAACGGCTTCTGAACTTGTCGCTAGTTATCCACGATATGATTTTTTGGAAATTTTATTTGGCTTAATGTTTGATGTCAAAATTAGCCATAAGCAAAAAAATGCTGACGAGTTGATGGAACTCAATTATAAGCAGTGGCTTGTTTTAGTGAACATGGTGCTGTCTAGTGACGCTAATGGAATCGTTTTTGATGTTGGAACGTATGAATTATCTAAATGGACTGGAATGAGCCGTAATGCATTGCAACGAGCAATTGCTGACTTATTTGATATGGGAATTCTTCGCTCCAAACTAGATGGAACATTGAATAATAATTTACTTAATTCAGTTGCTCCTGTGTATTGCTTAAATCTTTCAGCTGCCATTTGGGGCGAAAAGCGAATATTTGGACATTATTACTTTTTGAGATTCCCCGATGAATATACATCTATCGTAGAACAAGCATTTAATTTTATTCCATATCTGGCTGCACTGGATCAAGCAAAAAAAGAATCATCTTCTTGCAATAGTATTGTGAATGAACTTGCCAAAGTATTCGATGAAGTTGTTGATCAAACTATTCAAAGTAAACTGGGTAATGCGATTCGAGAGGAATTTAATTTTGTGAGTAAATCTGAAGAGAATTTTGGTCAGTATATACAACTTGTGATACCCCGCTTTCGTATGGGGAAATCATTATTGAATACGGATCAAGCGAATGTTGCTCGAATTGATTTTTTACTCAACTATTCTATTCAGTTAATGATTTCCAATTTAGGCCAGGCAGAAACATGGCTAAGCTCGCCAATGCCAATGTCTTTGATAGGGCTGTTTGATCAGTATTTAACTAAAATTAAATTACCTGAAGTCAATACAAATGTTGAATCTAACAAAGGAAATAGCCAGAATATCCAAATCTCTTTGAAAAGGCAGCTAGTTGAGGAATCAAGAGCAAAAATCTTATTTGCCATTTGCCAAGCACTATTCCGTAGTGAAATGAAGCCTTTCATTAAAGAGGTACGCAAGTTGGAGAATTCAAAAGTTTACTTTGATCATGCAGTATTGCCATTACAAAATTCAGACCTCTGTGACCGAGTTTATTTTTGTCGTTATGATGCTGAAGAGAGAAAGCAGAAAAAGGAACAAGATGCCTTTCATATGCTTGAGTTTGAGCAAATATCAGTTGATCCTGTAGAGTATGCGCTTAACTGCAAAGAGTTGAATTTAAGCTTAGAGGATCAGAAGCGGTATGGGCTGTTCAATCCTAAAAAATAACAATAAAAGCTAATTTCTGCCTTAACTCTCGTAAATGGATATTTGAGTAAAAATACATGAATGCAGTGAGAGCGAAAAGTACACTACCTTATATACAGGTTAGTTTTGTTACCTTTGGTCTGCAGACTAAGTCGGTAAATAATATTATTAATTAACTCATTACATCTATTCACTTATACAGATCATAGATATCTGCATTGTAGATCACGTATACATAATAAATAACACTTCCTCCTTAGTTATGCATCAAACATAACTAAGGAATAATGTAGACATGTTGCAATACGATCTCTCCCATCAAGCTGCTGTAATGACTGCAGTGAATAACTTTGTTGATTACCAACTGAATGATGGCTTTAACCAGACAGACTTTATTGCTCACCTTTGTGTATTGATCCCTGCATTTAAAGTTTTTGACCAAGAGGATATTGAATACTGTACTTTGGTTGGTGCGTTTAAAGACGTGGTGCAATTAGTTGAAGCTCATCGAGGTGATTTAGGGATTGAAGAATACCTGACACAGTTACCATCTATAGAGATATCCAACTTACAGATTCAGTTACGAAGTCATAGGTCACAGCACTTGGCTGAGGTTCGGTTGTTTAAACAGCAAGAGGAAGAGAATCAAGACCGCTTTTTAGAATATGTGCAGAGGATTCTTAACGATCATTATAAGGTTTTGGTTGTGCGTGTTGATTTGGGATATTTAAAAGCGTCTATGTCAAATATTACGGTGCTGGATTTCTATAGCCATATGGAGTCAATGCGTCATCTATTGAAAGACAAAAATGGCTGTTTTAAGCATTTATTGGGTTATGGGTTAGCATTGGAGCAGGGAAGTTCAAAAGGTTACCATGCGCATCTGATGCTACTCTACAACGGTTCTGAGCGTTGTCAGGACTGGTACTTAGCGAATGAAGTGATTCAAAAGTGGCAGGAGATAACTCAGAATATGGGTTACGGACTCAATAACAATACCCCTGAAAAGAAAAAACAATACGCTGATCGAGGTTTATTGGGGATAGGCATGATTCATCGCAATCAGCCTTTAGAAATGCAGAATGCTTTGAATGTAGCCCGTTATCTGACTCAGCCTGAAAAGTTCATGCAGCGGATGTTGATTAAGCCATTGGGTAAAAGAACTTTCTTTAAAGGCATTTACCACGAGCATGGGCGTAAGTATAAAAACAATCATCCAATATCAGCAGAAGCAGGAATTTGGTCTGAACAAGATGTAGATGACTTATTGGATGAGCCAATCGTCATTTAACTGTAAAAAAATATGGAGTGGACAGTTCTATGAAAAAATTTCACTTTATAGGACTCTCCATGGACATTACACACATTGAACACCAGACCGCGCCGCGTTTAGAGCAAGATATACATGGCTTCTTTGCCCAAGTACGATTTGGTTCACCAATACCACCCATGACTCATGATGAACATATCCAGAAAATCATTGAGCAAACGGCTCAAGTTTTGCTGGTGTATTTTCGAGAGTGGAATGAGCTGATGTTTCATCATCGAGATTCAGATTGCAGCTTCTGGGTGACACAATTCAGAAACGCCTATTTTACTGTGTTGCAACAAATCGACTCACGTCAGCATTATTTTAATCCAACTGCCAAACATACTGCAAAATGGCTGGCGGAGCATGTATTAAATAAACTGAAACAATTGTTTGCAACAACGGGTTTCCATGAGGCTTTAAATCAATGTAATGAGCAATACGAGAAGAGAGTTGATCATTTACGTGAACTTTATTCAGAAGTCAGCAAATTGAGTGTAGATGCGCCTGATTTAAAGTTCTATCTGAGTTATCCCGTGGGTACTGAACTGTTGCAATCAGTGGATCAAGTGATTCAATCATTTCGGGCATTTGAAAAGAAGCTAACATCCTTACCTTGGTTCCGTGCACAAGTGATATTTAGCTATTATCACTTAATTCGCGACACTACTCGAAACTGTTACGTGATTAGATTCTACCTGACCTTTCAAAAAGTCTTTTATTCCAATGATATTGACTATTCAGTTGATCTATTAAGACTGTGGCAGGATACCACTCATGGCATGGGGATTTTATTGCAAATTCCAGATGAAGAAACAAAGCACTCAAATGGCAATCCATTTGGATTTGACCCAGATGGGCTTTTTAACTTTCCTGAGCCTAATAACCCATTGGATGATCTTGGTGACTTGCCAAATACGGCATCGAGTGTAGGTGAGCAGATGAATAAGATTTGCATCGCAACACGTGGATTTAAAATCTTTAATGGCAAGAAATGGTGATTCTAATCCCATTAAAGTAAATCGAAATGACTGACCTTTGTATCCAATTCAATGGATACGGTGGGCTTTCGAGGCGTACCTATTTTTTTACGGTGATGGACATGATATGTGCAGAACGCACGCCTTCATACCACATCGGAGTCCATCAGATGAATGCGCTAAATTCACAAACATTTCAGATCAATCAAATCCTAAATATCAAGCAATTGGTTGAAATCACAGGATTGAGTCGTGCCACCATTTATTCACTGCTCGATCCTAAATCCAAGTATTACGATGCCAGCTTTCCTCAACAGATTAATTTAACCAGTAATCGAGTGGGGTGGGTTGCGCATGAGGTCAATGCATGGATTACTCAAAAGATCAGTGAACGTAGCATGATCACAAATTGAAATAAAATTCAAAGCTATGCATGAGATTTTTGCCCCATCAGTTGTAATGCCAGTGCATGAGCAAAATCAGGAGAAATTGATTCTGCAATGAAGAATGACTGAGGTGGGGTAAAGTCTAAGACTTGTTTGTAATAAAGGGTATCTTCGCCCGTTTGTTTATCAAAGAACGTAAACTTATCCTGCGAATGTGAATATTCGAGTCCATACAGTGGACCTCCAATACACTTCAATCGCTGCATGCACAGATTCCTTTAATAACGTTAAGCACCATTATAATTGAGTGTGCTGTTTAATTCAGGATGAACTTATAACTTCAGTTGAAGTTTAGATGGTGTTGATTATTCAATAGTCATTCTGAATCAGAAGTATAGTGAAAACACTCAATTGATTGTTCAAGAAAAAATACAACGTTGACACTTTAAATCCTGCCAATTATCCTTAACCTGCTGACCCACATGGTCAGTTGGTTTTGACAGACCATTTACACACAAGCACATCAAAAGAGTCATTTTTTGGTGGCGAACTCGTTCGTTCCTCCTCCGTTGCGGTAGGGCGAGGGAGGGACGCCTTGTGCGTGCTGATTCTTGTGTGTCAGTCTGTCAACCCTCTCTCGTTCTGCCACCATTATTTGACAGTAATTTGGTAGAACTCTTTAATACACACAAGGAGTCCGCCATGCGTACTACACTCTTAAATACTCATTCTCTTTTTTACCCCAGTACTCTCTATGGCGTTGTCGTCGCCAGATAAATCGTTATTTTAAAAATTTAGCAATTGGGGAACGCTCAATGAAGGCGCTTGTTCCTTTATTGGTCTGCACATCTGAATCATTTTATCGCTGATTTGTAGAGCTACTTATTCTACGGAACAGTCACGTCAGAAGAAAAAGCAGAACTCCAAGAAGAACATCAAAATACCATGAGCCCAGCTTGGTCATTGCTGAGAGGTGCTTACGGACAATGAAAGAGAAAGATGCACGATGACAACTAAATTAAAGTGTCTGTCTTTATGTATTTTATTGGTGGGACTGGGTGCCTGTTCTAGTAAAGATCAGCCTGAAAGTGATCCCGCTGTAGAATCTCAAACCACAGAAAGCAGTGAAGCTTTGCAGAATATCACTGAAACACCAACCGTAATTGTGCCGAAAGCACAAATTAGTCCTGATCAAAGTTGGGACAAAATAGACAGTGATGTGCGGCGAAGTAATTTGATTTACTTTTATCCTGAAAAGATGAATGTACTCAATTACAAAGAACCGAGCAAGCTTGCGAATGATTTATACTTCCCCGAAAATCATGAATTTATCAAGAAGCAATTACATTTAGATAAGCTTCAGCTTCTTGTTATTGGAATGCAAGGGCATAACTTGGACAACGATATGTTAGTTGATTTAAGTAATGATGAATATTTCAAATATGCTAACAATCTCGCCATAAACTATATACGCGCTTTACAAGTTCCGAAGGTTGAACCCAAGCAGGAATTTGAAAAAACACAGGATTATGAGGAACGAGTTAAACAAGCTCAGCAAAATTCCCTAAATAATGTAATCGACTATGATACTGAATTATTGGAAAGAGCTTTGAATTATATTGCTCCTGATATTACTTCGATCGGAAGCGAAGGCGCTTACCAATATGATGCTGATAAAGAGTTAATGACAATTAACTTTGAACAGAAAAGTCGATATTTTTCTTCTGTGGTTAAATCAGAACTAATCATCAAGGTTGCGCCTGATTTAGCTAAGACCCTCGCAGACAACTTTGGCCAACTTAAAGTCGGCTATGTATTTACACCCAAAAATAATACCTTGAATTTGGATGGGATATTTTTTTATTTAATACGCTACGGTAATCCTGATCGGAAGAACAATACTTCTAGATTGTATCTCTCACCAATCATAAAGCCGAATACATTTAAGCAAAAAAGTGCGGTTAATGTGTTTTGGAAAAACAATGATGCTGTTGAGGAAGTTGACACCGTACCTTTTAAAGATGTGCTGACATCACCGATATGGAAATTTAAGTTTGGTCTAGAAAATTATTTGTCTCCAGAATCGCTATTACAAAAATACGTCAAGCCAGAAATTCCTAAAGAACCTAATGAGCTTCAGTATTTGGAGGACGGGTGAAAACGATCAAATCTGCTGTTGAGTACTTTTCAAAAATAAAGAAATTTCAAATACATATTACCCAGATGTAAGGGCTTTCTCTTCTCGATATCAATTGAGGGAAATCATCCATATCTCTACATCTGAATACAATATTTAGGAGCAATCCAAAATGCACAACTTAATCAAAACTTTGGGTCTAACCACATTACTCTCGTTATCCGCATTGGCTTTTCAAGGATGCAGTTCAGGGCTGGAACCTGAAACTTTTTCGGTCGAATTGAATGAACAAGGGACATACTCATGGAGTACCCCCAGTAATTACCATTCGTTCGAATGTAGCAGAACCGATAGAAGTGACCAATGTCACGGTGAATAATGGGCAATGTACCTATATTGGACATGACAAGCAATTTAACTTTCTGAACCGTACCGGGTTTGTCGGAGACTCAGTATTCTGAGAGAATGTTCCGATGACCAAATTAAAATATACCCCTGAAATCAGAGAAAGAGCGGTTCAATTATTGATTGAATCTGAAAAAGACTATC